>JACDBX010000089.1 GCA_013694695.1 Gemmatimonadales bacterium
ACGCTGACATCGGTCGGCACGTCGATTGGCACGCCGGCATACATGGCACCCGAGCAGGTCGCCGGCGACCCGAACATCGACCACCGGGTCGACCTGTACGCACTCGGTTGCATGGCGATGGAGTTGCTGACCGGTCAGTCGCCCTTTGCGAACCAGACCCCGCAACGAATGCTGGCAGCGCACCTGAGCGAGGCGCCACCGTCGGTCGAATCGTTGCGCGGCGACAGCCCGCCGCTACTCAGCCGTTTGGTAGCGCGACTGCTGCAGAAGGACCCGAACGACCGGGTGCAGTCGGCGCAGGAGGTGCTGCGCGCGCTCGACGAGGCATCGACAAGCTCGTCGCCGACTATGTCGCTGAGCGCACCGGGAATGCTTCCGAAGGCCCTGGCGCTCTATGCGGTGGCGGTAGGCGCAGTCGCGATCGTGGCCAAGGCGGCAGTCGTCGGCATCGGCTTGCCCGAGTGGACCTTCCCGGGTGCGATGGCCATCATGCTGCTCGGCCTGCCGGCCCTCTTGTTTACTGCATACGTCAAGCGGGTTGCACGAAGTGCAGCAAACGCCACGCCGACGCTCACGCCGAATGGTACGCCGATGGGTCGGCCACCATCGGGGACAATGGCAACGATGGCGCTCAAGGCCAACCGTCACATCTCATGGCGGCGCACCATGCGGGGCGGCATATTCACGATGTTGGCGTTCGTGCTTCTCATTGTGGCCTTCATGGTGACCCGATCGATGGGGATCGGCCCCGCGGCGTCTCTGTTTGCGTCGGGCAGTCTGCAAGCGCAGGATCGGATCCTCATTGCCGACCTTGCCGCCGCGCCCGAGGACACTGCCCTGGCTTCGATCATCGAGGAAGCGGTGCGCGCCGCGATGTCGCAGTCGAACGCGGTTCGGCTGATCACGCCAACCGACGTGGCCGCGGCACTGGGCGAGATGCAGCGCGACAACGACACGCCATTGGAGGGCGCGGTGGCAGCCGAAGTGGCGACACGGACGGCGGCGAAGGCAGTCCTGAGCGGTCGCCTGGCCCGCGCCGGCACTGGGTACGCCATTTCGCTCCAGCTCACCGGTGTTGCGCAAGGCATTCCGCTCGCGTCGTTCCAGGGCACCACAGACGGGCAGAAGGACCTGCTGCCGGTGGTGGACGAGCTGACCCGTAAGCTGCGCAGCAAGCTCGGTGAGTCGCTCAAGCAGGTGCAGGCCTCGGTGCCGCTGGCCCGCGCCACCACCTCGTCGCTGGCGGCGCTGCGTAAGTACTCCGACGCCGCGCGAGCCAACGACATCGACGGCGAGTACGACAAGGCGGTGCGGCTGCTTCGCGAGGCGGTGGCCATCGACAGTACCTTCGCGCTGGCATGGCGGAAGCTCAGTGCCGCTCTCACCAATTCCGGCGCATCGCAGCTTGCACGCGACTCGGTGCTGGAACGCGCCGCGCAGTACGCCGACCGGCTACCGCCGATCGAACGCAATCTTGTGCTCGGCGCGTTCAACCAGGCGCACAGCACCAAGGGTGACCGCAGCAAGGCACTCGCCGCGTATCAAGCGGTGTACGCCCTCGATAGCACCAACCGTACCGCACACAACCAGCTTGCACTCCTGTTCCAGGGAATCGAAGCAGAAGACAGCGCCCTGCTGTACACCCAGCGCCAGTTCCGGTTGGAGCCAACCATTCGCAACTCAGCAAAGCTCATCTACGCGCTCATCGGCACTGGTCAGCTCGCCGCCGCGCAGCGGGTGGCCGATTCGGTGCGGCGTGCGGTCCCGGATGCGATGAGTGTCGGCGCCTTCGTCAACGCGATGGCTTCCGTGAGGCACTTCATGGGGGATACCGACTCGTCCGAAGTCCTGCTGGCCGTGCAACGCGCCATGCCCGGGGTTCCCCCGCGGATCGACGGGGTGGGGTCGAGCATCGAGATCGCCCTGACGCAGGGACGCCTACAGGACTTCCAGCGCTACGCGCGCCAGATTGATTCGCTTCTCGAGACCCGCGGCACGCCGTCAACGCTCGACGGATTTTCCAACGCCGCGAGCGATATCCTCTTCCGGGACAAGGCCGAGGAAGGCGTGCGGGCGCTTGATCGGATCATTGCCGGTTCGCAGTGGGCAGCAATCCCACCAGTGGACCGGCCATGGTTCCACGCCGCGACGCTTTACGCCGTTGCAGGTGAGCCGGCCAAGGGTCGTGCCGTGATGACTCGCCGCCTGGCGGAGATTCCTGACGCGGCGGCAGCGATCTCACAGCGGCCGATGGTCGCATGGATCGAGGGCATGCTCTCCCTGGCCGAAGGGAAGCACGCGGAGGCAGCGTCAAGCTTCCGCGCAGTGACGACGGGTGCGGATGGCGGACCTTCGGGTATCGCATCGCTCGCCTGGTACGGCATCGCGCGAACATTTGATCAGCAACAGCGAACCGATTCTGCCCGGGTGTATTACGAGCGATATCTTGCCGTGCCGCAGTTCCGCCGTTGGGGTGGCTTTGCCGATCCCATGTCGCTGGCTGCAGTGCGGAAGCGCCTGGGCGAGATCTACGACAGCCGCGGCGACCGCGCCAACGCGATCAAGTACTACGGCGAGTTCGTCGAGCAGTGGAAGGATGCCGACCCCGCGCTACAGCCGGCCGTGACGAGCGTGCGCAAGCGCATTGCGGAACTCAAGACCCAGGAGGGAAAATGATGCGACACGGCAGCATTCACGCGGCGCTCGCCGTGCTGGTCCTTGGCGCGTGCAGCGCCGAGGTGACCGACCGCCCGTCCACACCCGCCGGTGATCAACACGCCTATGTCTGGTCGATGTCGATGGACAGCACAGGGCGCGATGCCCTCCTCGTCCTCGACATGGACACGACGTCAGCCGGGTACGGCACGGTGATCGGTGAGGCAATGCTCGAGCGTGGCGGGATGATGCCGCACCACATCGAGCGCCGGGTGCACACCGACGGCCGACTCATCGCCAATGCGTGGACAGCGAACACGAACTGGGTGTTCGATGTGTCAACGCCCACTCAACCCCGGATCGTCAACACCTTCCAGACAGCAGGGGACGTGATGGGTTGGGCGCACGATTTTGCCCGCCTGCCCAGCGGCAATACCCTGGTCGCGTTCAATGGAGGCTCAGGCGACTACACCGGCCCGGGTGGGATCGCCGAGGTTGACGCCGGTGGCGCCGTGGTGCAATCGGCAATGGCCACGATGCAGGGTCTTGGCGACACGGCCGCGACGCCGTACGTCGTGACTGCACTGCCGGGCCGGGATCGCGTGCTGGTGGGGCTCGGAGAGATGGGGATGGGGCCCGACTACGCCTACCACGAAGTCAACATGATGCAGCTCTGGTCGACCAAGCCGCTGGCACCACTCGCGATGATCCCACTGCCGCCGAACGGTACCGACCGCGGACACATCGCGACGTCGAGCATCGGCGCGACGGCAAACGGCGAGCTGTTCGCCAACACCTTCTATTGCGGGTTGTACCACGTGACCGGGCTGAATGGCGACGCGCCGAGCGCGAGTCGCGTGTTCACCTTTCCGGGCGGCACCGACGAAACCCTTTGCGGCGTCGCCACCACGATCGGCAACTACTGGGTGCAGGCCGTGGCGGCAGTGCCCGGGCTGATGGTGCTCGACCTCTCCGTCCCGAGCGCACCGCGCGTGGTTTCGCAACTGGTGGTCGACAGCGCCGTATTCAAGGGCGTGCACTGGGTTTCGGTCAACAATGCCGGCACCCGACTCGCCATCACCGGTGACGGTCCATCGCTGTTGATGGCCCGATTCGATCCCGCGACCGGGGCGATCTCGCTTGACGACAAGTTCAAGACGTCAGGCGCAGCGAATGCCGGGATCACGGTTCGCAACCTCGCCGGTCAGATGCTGCATCCGCACGGCGTCGCGTGGGGGCCGTGAGCCCCCAAGCCTCACCAGCTGCCGCCGCCTCCGCCGCCGCCGCCGCCACCAACACTGCTGCCGCCTCCGCCGCCACTTCCTCCGCTGCCGCTGCTCGACCCCGGTGACGAACCGAGGGTGCGGGTGGCGGCGCTCTGGAAACCATTGATTGCAGAGCCGAAGCTTTCGCCACTGAACCGCCCGGGATGACTGGCGACGTACCACGACGGCGGAGTGGCGGCGAGCACCGCCGCGAACTGTTTCACCCAGATGTCGCTCACCCGCAGTGCCACCGCATACGGAAGCAGCTTCTCGAAGAGTTCAGTAGTGCGTTCCGGCCCTTGGCTCATTTCGAGTTCGAGCTTCTCGGCGCGGCGCACATACTCTTCCAGCCCGCGAAGCTGTGCCCAGTGCCTGGCGCCCTTCGGCGTGCGCGCTGGCATGGCGCGAGAGAAGAGCAGCACGATCAACCCCGACAGCGCGCCGCAGATCATCAGCAACGGGTTGCCGGCGACACCGCCCACCGCCAGTCCGATTCCAGCGAGCATTCCGCCGCCGAGCCCGTACCAGGTGCGCACCGTGGTCGGATTGCTGGCGAACAAGCCTTGGGAGACGGTCGCGTCGTAGAACGCTTTGTGAATCTTGGGGATCCGGGTGTAGAACTCATTGTTGAGTTCGCTCATCTTCCGGCTCTCGCCCCCCTGAAAGATCCCGTCGATCACGAGGGTCTCGAATTCGGCCAACTCCGCTTCGCCGGCGGCGTTGATGCGCTCGAGCTGCCAGTCGGTTTCGCCTACACCAAGGGTCCGCAGGAACTTGCCGACGAACGAATCGGCCGTGGCGGCCAGCAGTCCGGTCGGCGGAACCTCGGCGATCCGGATGAAGCCGCGAACCGTGAGGTCGAGGATGGTGGCGACGACATCGTTCATGTCGCTCGACTCGTCCCAGAGGGTGCCGGCAGGGCCGGGCCGCAAGTCGGCGGGCGGCTTCCAGTACGGCACCACTGAGCCCGGGTCCGGATCGCGACCGCGCCGACGCCAGTGCACGGTCATGAATGCGAGCATGCCGATCGGTAGAGAGATCGGCCAGAGCAGCGCGATGAGTTCGCGGAGCTTGTCGGCGGCTGTGGGCTCTGCGACAACGCCTTTTGGGAAGGCGGCAACAGCGGTGAGTCCTTCACCCGGTTCCAACCGGTCGCTCGCGAAGCGGAAGGTCGTGCCTCCGCTGTGTTCGGCGGTGCATCGATCACTGCTGCTGCTCTCGTACCAGCCGGCGTAACACCAGGCGCCCCAGCCGGCGCCGCTTCCCGAGCCGGTGGGGATGGTGATGGTCGCCGATGCTTTCAGGATCGGCACCGGCCAGTCGGTGCCCGTCACCTGCCAGTACAACTCGTCGTGCGTGTCGAAAAAGCCGAGGCCCCGCTCGAGACGGTAGCGGATCACATAGCGCTGCACCCCGGTGACCCATGTCGCGGCGTCGCCGATCCGGATCCGGACGCGGTCGCCGCGAGTCACCTCCATGCTTTGTGCGCGGCCGGCAGCGTCGTTCACGACGATCCTATCGATGTCGACCTTGACACGCCCTGCGTTGATCGGGAGGCCGGCAGTCCCGGCGGTGAGCACGCGGTTGTACTTGACCGGAATCTCCCGGTAGATCCCATGACGCTGCAGCGAGCCAAAGTCGACATCGATCCGCTCGACGACATTGATGGTGCGATCGGGATTGACGGTGTAGGCAGCATCGAACGCGGTGATCGTCCAGCCGGTGTCCTGGGCGGCGAGTGGCGCACCGACCAGCGTGACCAGCACCCACAGCCACACCCGCATCAGTTGCGGTCCAGCGTTGCCCTGGGCACGGCGCGGTCGCCGTCGTCGAGCTGGAAGTACTCGCCCGCCACGAATCCCATCGGCCCCGCGACCAGCAGATTCGGGAAGGTCTCCCGCATGATGTTGAGGTCCCGCACCACGGCGTTGTAGTAGCGCCGAGCGCTGGCGATGTCACTTTCGGTTTCGGATAGCTCTGTCTGAAGTGCCAGGATCTGTGTGTTGGCCTTGAGCTCCGGATAGCGCTCCACCACCGCGAACAACTGGCTGACCGCACCGGTGAACTGCTGCTCCGCCGTGGCGCGATCGGCTGGTCCGCTGGCCCCCAGCGCCGCGCCGCGCGCTTCCACCACGCGCTGCAGGGTGTCGGACTCGAAGTCCATCGCGCCCTTCACCACGGCGACGAGGTTCGGAACGAGGTCGGTGCGGCGCTTGAGCAGGGCATCGACACTGGCCCACGCCGCATGCATTGCGGCACGGAGCGCGGTGAGCCGGTTCCAGGTCCACGCCGCCCAGGCGAGGATCACGATGACGACAATGATCAGGATGGTCATGTGCGCCTGGGTGGGGGAGATTGTTACCTGCGGACCCTCACGATCCCTACGCGATCACGTACGCCTCCATCGCAAAATACTCGGCGAGGCCGAGGCGGTCGAGCAGGTCGGCTGTGTCCTTGTTGCGCGACTCGACCCGCTGCCAGAACTCGCGATCGTCGAGGCCGGGAAATGGCGCCGAATCCTTCTGTGACTGGTGCTTGAAGATCGCCTGAATCTTGAGCTTGAGCTCCTCTTGCGAGAGCGGCACGAGCCACGTGGCCTCGGTGACCGACCATTCCTGCCACGCACCCCGGTAGAGCCACACCTCCGGCTCGAGCCCATCGCCCGCCACCTCTACGAGCGCGGCGTCGATCGCATCCTTCACCAGCCGGTGGGTGCCGTGCGGATCGGTGAGGTCGCCCGCGACCAGCACCAGGTCGGGACGGACCTCCAGCAACAGGTCACGAACGATCGCGACATCCGCCGGGCCGATCGGATCCTTGCGCACGGTGCCGGTATGGTAGAACGGGAGGTCGAGGAAGCGTGCGTCGCTCCGCGATAGCCCAAGTGTCTCAATCCCGCTCACGGCCTCGGCCTCGCGGATCACTCGCTTGAGGTCCTGCACCGCTTCCGAATCGACCTCACCCGGCTGCTTCGCGTCGAGGAACGCGCGCACGTCGTCGGTGAGCAAGTCGGTGCGGCGCCTCGCCAGGTGTTCGTCGGCGGCAAGCCGCTCCAGAACCTCGATGTAGCGCAACAC
>JACDBX010000095.1 GCA_013694695.1 Gemmatimonadales bacterium
GCGACCGGCGTCTCGGAGGGATTGGCCCGGGGCCGGCGTCAACAGCGGACATTACCACCCCAAGCGGCGAGGAAACCCCCGATGAACAGGCTAGCTGGTCGGTTGGTGATCGTGGTAGCGCTGGTTCTGGGCGCGCCGGCCGTGTTTCACGCGCAGGGAGTTCCGAGGGCCGGGCTGAGCCAGCCGGCAACTCAGCGGTCCGTCTCCATCCCATCCATAAACGTGGGAGCCAGGGCTGCAACCTGGGGGCGACAAAAGGTCACCACCATTGTCGGCGGCGTACTCGGCGCGGTCGCAGGATATGTCTTTTGGCGGTCGGTTGCGGGCCCCGATGCCTTCCCAGACGTGCGCGTTCTGGTGATCACCGCTGCGATCGGTGCCTTTGTCGGACATGTATTCGGCGACCAAGGACCGTCGACCGGGAATGCATCGAGGAACTGATCTGAATCCGACACGACCATCGGGTCCGTGACGCCAATGGCGTTACACGGCTATGTCGTCACGGAGTATGACCGTTTGAATCACCGGGCGAACTCGCCAGGCAAATTTCATCCGTCGGCTGTTGGTACGGCGAAGTTCTGCGGGCACAATACACACCGCATGAGCGAACGCCAGATTGTCGCACGCCTAACAGCCCGACCAAGCATCGGCTATTAGCCGCATCTGGAACAGCGCCGAGCGGACGGCGTCACGGAAAATCGCATCTGGAGACTCAGCCCTCAACGTTTCGAGTCGCTGTATGATCAGCTCAGGCACCCCTGGCTGGACCCGTTCCGTCCTGTCGACATGACCCAATCGGCCAATTCCCACAGGCACGTACGTTCGCCAGAGGCGCGTAGCGACCGGCCAGAAAACAAGAGTCAGGCAAGGACGATAATGGCTGGCAACCGCCACAATGGCGTCAAAGCGACGGCGCCGCGGTGTAGACTCTGACGCTGCTACGTCAAGCAGAGCCTCCGTGACCTCGCGTGCCGGTACCTTGGCAGACGCCTGCGCGAGGCGAACGAACAGCAATGAGTCGCTCGGCGGATTGCGCAACTGCTCGACCAATACGGCGGCCGCGCCGGGGCACCTGATCAAATCCGCAAGCGCGTCTATGTAGCGACTGGGATCGCGTCGATCGGTGACGCCCCGGCTGGCTTGTTGACAGTCGATCAAACCGCCCTGGCCAACAGCCGGTGAGGTCACTGACCCCGCCACCACTGCAGCCATGATGAGTGCTCGGCATCGCATGAGCATCGGATTCCACCTCCTCATCACGAACGCTACGGCCTACGGCCCAGTTTGCACCACGCCAACCTTGCACCGCGAGCTATGGCTGATGGCTTCCCCCTCACCTATACGCCGCCAACCCCGTCAGCTCCTGGCCCACAATCAGCGTGTGCATGTCGTGCGTCCCTTCATACGTGTACACGCTCTCGAGGTTCGCCATGTGCCGCATGCTGTGCCAGCCGCCGAGTATCCCGTTGGCGCCGAGGAGGCGTCGGGCCTCGCGCGCGACGTCGCACGCCATGTCGACGTTGTAGCGCTTTGCGAGCGAGATCTGTGCGGGGGTGAGGTCGCCGCGATCCTTGAGGCGACCGAGCTGGATCGCGAGTAGCTGACCGTTGGTGATCTTCGTCACCATGTCGGCGAGGCGCGCCTGCTGCAACTGGGTCTGTGCGATGGGCTTGTCGAACATCACCCGCTGCTTCGCGTACTGCAGCGCCTCATCGAAGCACGCCATCGCGGCGCCGAGCGCGCCCCAGACGATGCCGAAGCGGGCCTGGTTGAGGCACATCAGCGGACTCTTCACGCCGCCCGACCCGGGGAGGATCGCATCTTTCGGCAACTTCACCTGGTCGAAGGTCATCGCGCTCGATTCCGACACGCGCAGCGAATGCTTGTCGTCGATCCGGTGCACCGTGACACCCGGCAGATCGGTCGGCACGATGAACCCACGGATCGATCGCGCATCGTCGCCGTCGGTCTTGGCCCACACGATCGCGATGGTCGCTGACGGTCCGTTCGAGAGCCACTTCTTGGTGCCGTGCAGCACCCAGCCATCGGATGCCTCCGTGGCGCTCACGATCATCCCGGCCGGGTT
>JACDBX010000117.1 GCA_013694695.1 Gemmatimonadales bacterium
GGGCAGGCGCGCGACAAGGGCCGCGGCCGATCCGACGGCGGCCACGGCGCCGGCACGTTGTGCGAGGTCGTCCATGGCGGCGACGCGGTCGTCGGTGAGCGCAAGGAGGCGGGGAAGGGGCTTCATGTGAGCACAACTTCGTGTCCGGGTTCAATGCCACGCAACCACTCCGCCGATGTCATCCTGCGTCGTCCCGCCGGCTGCACATCTGCGATCCGCACCCCACCCTGTCGAGCACGCACCACGAGGGCGTCGCGGACATCTCTGTCGACCGAGCCGGGCAATCCGGGGGGCGTGGTGGGCAACACGGTCACGCCGAAACACTTGAGCGTCTCCTCGCCGAACGCCGTCCACGCTCCCGGTGCGGGGTCCATGGCGCGGATGTGGCGCGCCACCGTGTCGGCGTCGGCACGCCAGTCGATTCGCGCGACGTCACGATCAACCTTGGGTGCGAGGGTGATGCCGTTGGCCGGTTGCGGCGCCGGCGGCTCGCCGGCTTCGATGCGCGGGAGTGCCTCGACCAGCGCCTCGGCTCCCAGCACCGCGAGTCGGTCGAAAAGCATGCCAGTGGTGGCGGTGTCGTCGATCGCGAGCGTCCTGGTGTGCCAAACAGCGCCGCTGTCGAGACCCGCCTCGACGCGCATGATCGACACGCCCGTGGTCGCGTCACCGCTTGCCACCGCCCAGTGAATCGGCGCCGCACCCCGCCACCGCGGCAGGAGCGAGGCGTGGACATTCACCATGCCGAGTCGCGGTATCGCAAGCAGTTCGTTGGGGAGCAGGTGTCCATACGCCACGACCACACCCAGGTCGATGTCGAGGTCAGCCATGGTGGCGAGGAAATCGGTCCCGCGTGGGCGCGCGGGCTGCAGCACCGTGAGCCCATGCTGGAGGGCACGTTGTTTCACGGGTGGCGCGACAAGCGTGGAGTGAGATCGGGAACCGGGCCGATCGGGCTGGGTCACCACGGCGGCCAGCGCTGCGCCGGACCGCAACAGGGCGTCGAGCGATGGAACCGCGAAGGCAGGTGTTCCGAAGAAGGCCACCCGCATCAGTTCGTCGCGTCCGACTCCTCGGGGCGTGGGGTGCGGGTGAGACCCTCATCACGATGTTCCTTCTTCCATCGCGTGACGAGAAGCTGCCGCTTGAGCGGGCCGATGTGATCGATGAAAAGCACGCCATCGAGGTGATCGATCTCGTGCTGGATTGCGCGGGCAACCAGTCCCGTTGCCGCCAGGCGGAATGGTTCGCCCGATTCGTCGAGGGCCTCGAGCACGATCGACTCGGGTCGGGTGACCTCCGCGTACGCATCGGGAATCGACAGGCACCCCTCCTCGGCGCCTGCCCGACCGGTCTGCTCGACGACCACCGGGTTGATCATCGCGAACGTCTGTCCCTCGGCGTTGATCACGGCCACCCGGCGAGCGATACCGACCTGGTTCGCGGCGAGCCCCACCCCGCAGGCGACACCCATCGTCTCGAACATGTCGTCGATCAGCGCACGAATTTCGTCATCGACGCCCTCGATCTCCTCGGCGCGCTGACGCAGCACCGGGGAGCCAAGGAGGTGGATATCCATCACGCTCATGACGCGGCGGTGCCATCGGCGGTGGTGTTGCCGACGCGAATGATGCGGGCACGATCCACCACGACCGTCGACGTACCGCTCTCGATCGTGAGCCGCTCCGCCTTCACTTCCTTGACCCGCCCGACGAGGCCGCCTGCGGTGGTGATCTCGTCGCCCTTCTTGATTGCGGCAATCATCTCGGCGGACCGCTTGCGCGCCTGGCCCTGCGGCCGGATGATCAGGAAGTAGAAAACGGCGCCGATGCCGAAGAGCTGCAGGACGATGATCAACTGAGTGTTCATTGCGGTGAACCCTTGCTGAAGTAACGGCGTCGCCACTCGGCGGCCCATGCGTGAAATGTTCCGTCCAGCACCCGCGCCCGTGCCGTTTCGGAGAGGTGGAGCAGGAACCGGATGTTGTGGATCGACACCAGGCGCTGTCCGAGTTGATCCTCGGCGACAAAGAGGTGGCGCAGGTATGCGCGCGAAAACCGGGTGCAGCAGTCGCAGTCGCAGTCCGGGTCGAGCGGGGCGGGGTCGAGTCGAAGTTTCGCCCCACGCACGTTCACCTTGCCGTCCGCCGTCCAGGCGCTTCCGTGTCGACCATTTCGCGTGGCGGCCACGCAGTCGAACAGGTCGATCCCGCGGGCGATTCCCTCGATCAGGTCGTCCGGAAAACCCACGCCCATAAGATAACGGGGCCGATCGACCGGGAGGTGCGGCGCGAGGCCCTCGATCACCCGGTGCATCACCGGCTTCGGTTCGCCCACCGAGAGGCCGCCGACGGCGATTCCAGTCCACTCTCCGCGTTCCAGGATGCCGTCGAGCGACGCCCGCCGAAGGTCGGCGTGCGTGCCGCCCTGGACGATCGGCCAGAGCGTCTGGCGGGCGTCGGTGGTCGCGCTCAGTTCATCGTGCCGGCGACGGGATCTCTCGAGCCAACGATGGGTCCGATCCATGGCATCTCGCGCCTCATCGTGCGACGCCTGGCCCGGGAGCAGGTGATCGAACGCCATTGCCACGTCACTTCCCAGCGCCCACTGGATCTCGATCGCTGACTCGGGCGTCAGCCGGCGGGCCGAGCCATCGATGTGCGACTGGAACGACACGCCGTCCTCGTCGAGGCGTCGCATTGCGCTGAGCGAGAACACCTGGAATCCACCGGAATCGGTGAGCATCGGCCGGTGCCAGCCCGAGAACTCGTGCAGCCCGCCCATCGCCGCGACGACATCCTCGCCCGGTCGCAGGTGCAGGTGGTAGGTGTTGCCCAGGATGATCTGTGCGCCGGCGCGCAGCACCTCGTCGGGGTGGAGGCCCCGGACCACACCGTGGGTGCCAACCGGCATGAAGCACGGTGTCTGCACGATCCCATGCGGAAGCACGAGGGTCCCGGCTCGTGCACTTACGTCGCTGCCGTCGAGCGTGAAGTCGAACATCCCGTTCAGGCAATCGACGCGAGAATACGGTCGATCTGACGTCGGTGCCGAAGGTCATGGCCCGCGATCATGCCCCGGATGGTCCCAAGGCTTTCCGGCCCACGTTCCGAATGGACCGCGAGGCGTTCGATGTCGTCGGGAGTCGTCGAGCGCCATACCCGCAGGTTCCAGTGTCGGAGCGCCGCGAACGTCCGGAACGCGTCCATCGCATCGGCGTCGGCGTAGGCGAATCGCGTCACCCACGCACCCTCGTCGAACCCGTGCAGGGGCGCCCGGTCCTGGGTGAGGGTGATCCGCATCCGCCATCCGAAGGCGATCTCGGTGTCGGCGAGGTGGGCGAGCACCTGGGCGAGCGACCAGCGCTCCGGCCCCTCGGGGCGGCGCAGCAGCTCGTCGTCGAGGTCGCCTACCCGTCCGAGGATCCAATCGGGTGTTTCCGCCAGCACAGCAACGGGATCCTGCGTTCCGAGCAGCGCGATCGTTTCCTGCACGTAGGCGGAGGTCGACGAGGGGGGATGGTCGGGCATCATTGCCTCACACGACGCACATGGCGTCGCCATAGCTGTAGAAGCGATAGCGCTGGGCGACCGCATGCCGGTAGGCATCCATCGTGATCTCGTGCCCTGCGAACGCCGACACCAGCATGAGCAGGGTCGACCGTGGCAGGTGAAAGTTGGTGACCAGGCAATCCACGACGCGAAAGCGATGGCCCGGCGTGATCATCAGGCGTGTGTCGGCGCTGCCGGACTCCACCATGCCGTCGTCGCGTCCCGCACTCTCGAGCGCACGAACCACCGTCGTGCCCACAGCCCAGACCCGCCCCCGCCGGTTGCGGCACGCTGCAATCTCATCGGCGAGTGCAACGGGAATCTCGAAGTGCTCTGCATGCATCACGTGTTCCGAGAGATCGTCGACCTCGACTGGACGAAAGGTTCCCGGGCCGACCTCGAGGTCGAGGTCGGCAACGTGCACGCCGCGGGCTCGCAATGCGTCGAGGAATGTCGTGGTGAAATGCAGCCCTGCGGTGGGCGCGGCAACACTTCCCTCCCGCGCGGCGTAGACGGTCTGGTATCGGTCGCGATCGGTGTCGTCCGGCTCACGGTCGATGTATGGCGGCAGCGGAAGGCGCCCGAAGCGCGTGATCGCGTCGGTGTCGGCGATGCCGACGAAACGCACCCGTCGCAGGGTGTCGTCACGCACCTCGACCGTCTCGATCCCGATGCCATCAGCGAGCTCGATCATCTGGCCGGGCTGCATGGCACGCCCGGGCTTGCCCATGGCCACCCAGGTTCCGTCGCCGGCCGGATGGATCAGCAACACCTCCGCCGCCCCTCCGGATGGGCGCCGGCCGAGGAATCGTGCCTGCCGGACCCGCGTGGAGTTCACCACCATCAGGTCGCCGGCTCGCACCAGCGTCGCGAGATCGGCGAATGTGCCATCAGTCAGCGCGGCGCTATCGGCGGTCGTCATGCGGTCGATCATCAACAGGCGCGACGTACCGCGTTCAGGTGATGGAACCTGCGCGATCAGGTCTTCGGGTAGCGGATAGTCGAAGTCGGACGCCGACCAGCGCCGTTCAGCCATCAAGCAGTGACTGCTGTGGGTCGTCACGGCGAAGGGGCGTGAGCCCGAGCCGGCGATACGCGTTGGCCGTCGCGGTGCGTCCACGCGACGTGCGTTCGAGGAAGCCCTGCTGAATGAGGTACGGCTCGTACACCTCCTCCAGCGTTGCTGCGTCCTCACCCACCGATGCGGCAATGGTGCCAAGACCGACCGGGCCTCCGTCAAACTTCTCAATGATGGTCGCCAGGATTCGTGCGTCCATGTCGTCGAGGCCGAACTCGTCGACGTTCAGCCGTTCGAGCGCTTCCACCGCAATCGGTGCGGTGATCGCGCCATCGGCACGAACCTCGGCGTAGTCACGGACGCGCCGGAGCAGACGATTGGCCACGCGGGGCGTGCCGCGCGACCGCCTCGCGATCTCCGCTGCACCCTGTGCGTCGATCGGCACGCCCATCACGCCCGCCGATCGGGTGACAATGTGGCCGAGATCCTCAGCCGTGTAGAACGCGAGGCGCTCGACCAGTCCGAAGCGTGCGCGCATCGGGGGCGTGAGGAGACCGAATCGCGTGGTGGCCCCAACCAGCGTGAAGCGCTCGACGCTCATCGGGAGTGTCTGCGAATGTGGACCGTCGCTCAACCGCACGTCGACCCGGAAATCCTCCATGGCGGGGTAGAGGAACTCTTCCAGTTGCGGCTTGAGGCGGTGGATCTCGTCGATGAACAGGATGTCGCCCGGCCCGAGCGAGGTGAGGAGCCCGACCAGGTCACCGGCGCGTTCCAGTACCGGGCCCGACGTGGTGCGGCACTGCACGCCCATCTCACGCGCCATCAACATCGCGAGCGTGGTCTTGCCGAGGCCGGGCGGTCCGAAGAAGAGGACGTGATCAAGCGCCTCGCCCCGCTTGCGCGCGGCGTCGATCGCGATCTGCAGCGACATCCGGACCTGCGGCTGGCCGACGAACTCGTCGAGTCGCGACGGGCGGAGTGCGGTTTCGAGGCTGGTTTCCTCAGGCAGTGCAGCCGGGGTCGTGATCTCGACGCGACGCGGATCAGTCATCGACTACGCCGCCCTCGCGCGCCAGCGCACGGGCGACTCCACCGGCGCGATGCAATGTGCGAGGCCACACGTCATGCAGCGGTCGCGAATCTCGGTGGTCGTCGGCGCAGTGAGCAGGCGGTTGGTGGCGCCGCAGCTGGTACAGAGCCACTCGGCGGTCACGGTCGGGCGAGCGGTCTTCCACATCGTCACTTCCTCTGCAGGTCGGAGAGGGCGCGCCGGAGCAACATCGGCGTGTCGGTCGCATCGGGTGATGCCGCGTTGCGCACTGCAGTGTCGGCGGCTGCCTGGGGATATCCGAGGGCCACCAGCGCCCGCACGGCATCGGCCGCCGGAGTGGCGATCGGCTCCGCGGCGGGAAGGTCGTCGAGACGATCGGCTAATTCGAGGACGATCCGCTCCGCCTTCTTGCGGCCGATTCCCGACACGGTGCCGAGGGCGGCGAGATCACGGTCGCGCACGGCGCGCACGGTGCGCTCCGGACCGAGCGCCGAGAGGATCGAGATCGCGAGTCGTGCGCCGACACCGCTCGCGGCCAGGAGGCGGCGGAACACGGTGCGCTCGCTGGTGCTGTCGAATCCGTACAGCGACCAATCGTCCTCGCGCACCACGAGCTCGGTGTGGAGGTGAACGCTTGCCCCGGGCTGCGGAAGCCGCTCGAACACGCCCAGCGGCACGTAGATCAGGTAGCCGGTGCCGCCGGGGGTCTCGACCACGATGCCCGCGGGTTCCCGTTGTGCGAGCACGCCGGTCACCGATGCGATCATCGCGGCATCCCGGTGCCGAGCCGGGCGCGCGGTTGCATCCGCATCAGGCACGTGAGGGCGATCGCCACGCCATCGGACGCGTCGGCGGGCGATGGTGCGGTGGCGAGCCCGAGGAGGCGGGTGACCATTGCGGACACCTGCGCCTTGCCAGCCGATCCGGTGCCGGTGACGGCGCGCTTCACTTCGGCCGGCGAAATCTCCATGACCGGTCGGGCCGCCTGTCCTGCAGCGAGCAGCACCACGCCGCGGGCGTGGCCGAGGAGAAGTGCGCTGCGTGCATTGCGGCCGTGGAACAGCCCTTCAACCGCGATCGCGTCGGGCTGGTGGCGTGCGATCAGTTCGCACACGCCCTCATACACCGCGCCGAGTCGCGCTGCGAATGTCGACGTGGCGCGGGTCCGCACGACGCCGCACTCCGCCAGGCGGGCCATGCCGCCGGGAACGCTCGACACCACGCCGTACCCCATGGTTGCGGTGCCGGGATCGATGCCGAGCACGACCAGCCGGCCGGTCATCGTCAGGCGCCAGCTTCCTCGAGGTCGAGTGCTTCGACATCGAGGTTCGTGAACACCTTGGAGACGTCGTCCAGTTCCTCCAGCACTTCGATCAACTTGAGAACCTTCTGTGCCTCGCCAGGTTCTGGCCGCACCACATTCTGGGGGATCATCTCGATCTCGGCACTCTCGGGTGCGTAGCCCGCGGCCTTGAGTCCGTCGATCACAGCGTGAAAGTCACTCGGCTCCGTGCTCACCACGAACAAGTCGCCGTCGATCACGAAATCGCTGGCGCCGGATTCGAGTGCATCCTCCATCGCCTTCTCCTCGGAGGCGCCCGACGCGGGCAGGATAATCTGTCCCTTTCGGTCGAACATCCACGCCACGGAGTTGGTCGCGCCGAGGTTGCCTCCGTTTCGCGAAAAGGCGTGACGGATCTCGGCGACGGTGCGGTTTGCATTGTCGGTCGATGCCTCGATCAGGAGAGCGGTGCCACCGGGGCCGTATCCCTCGTAGGTCACCTCCTCGTAGCTGGCACCCTCGAGTTCGCCCGTGCCCTTCTTGACTGCGCGCTCGATGTTTTCTGCCGGCATGTTCCCGGCCTTGCCGTCGTCGATCGCTTTTCGGAGGCGGGCGTTGCTGGCCGGATCGCCGCCGCCGGCCTTGGCGGCAACGGTGATCTCGCGGATCAGCTTGGTCCACGTGGAGGCGCGCCGGTTGTCGGTGATCGCCTTCTTTCGCTTGATCGTCTTCCACTTGCTGTGACCTGCCACCGGCGCCTCCTCGCGTCAGACCGGGAACAGTAGCAATCGGTGAACGGTGCGGCAACGCGACCTGCTTGCCCCCTGTCGCGCGCGGCGCTACGGTTGGGGGATGCGAACAACAATCCTTATCCCGCTGGCCGCCGCGGCGATGCTTGCCGCGTGCAAGGGTGGCGACGCCGCTCCCGCCCCGCCCGAGGGCCCGTCCCTCGAGACGGTGCTGCCGAACATCCCGTTCCCGCCGAACGCCGAGCCGGTCGCCTCCGAGCGGGCCGACAAGGCCCTCAAGCTGGTCTTCGCCTCGGGATCGCCTGCCGATTCGGTGGTGGCGTACTACCGCACGGTGCTGGCGGCCGCACCATACCGCCTTATCAACGAGGGAATGTCGGGCAACATCACGTCGTTCTATGTCGAGCAGGACGGCCCCTCGATGTGGGTGACGGTGCAGCCGGTCGACATGAACAACAGCCTGGTGACGATCGCCGGCGCGCAGGGAGACCCCAATCGGAAGCCCGATCCGGCCATCCCTGATCCGGTCGGAGCGCAGGGTCAGCCTCTGCCGCCCCCGACCAGCGTACCGCTGCCCGACAAACCGTAGGGCAATCCGCAGGATCAACCAGTCGGCGTCGCCACCGCACGTTC
>JACDBX010000156.1 GCA_013694695.1 Gemmatimonadales bacterium
GGAACGGCCGCACCGTGCTCTTCTCGACCCACATCATGGAGCAGGCCGAGCGGATGTGCGACCGGATCGTGATCATCGCACGGGGCAAGAAGGTGGTCGACGGTACGATGGCCGAAGTGAAGCGGGAAGCTGGCGGGCGACACATTGCGCTCGCCTTCTCGCGCGACAAGGAGAAGGCGCTCCGGATCCTCGCCGATCCCGCGATGGTCGCGCGGACCGACGACTACGGAGCGAGTGCCGAGGTGGAGATGGCACCCAACGCCGACCCCGAGGCGCTGCTCGCGTTGCTGGTGCAGGAGGGCGTCGGCCTCAGCCGATTCGAGATTGTCGAGCCGTCGCTGCAGTCGATCTTCATCGCCAAGGTCGGCGACGCACAGGTGGCGCACCGCAGTGAAGCCGACGGGAGGGTCGCATCATGAACAAGACCTTTGCGGTGATCCGTCGCGAGTTTGTGGCACGGGTGCACACCCGCTCGTTCCTGATCTCGACGCTGCTGGTCCCGGTGTTCTTCGTTGCAATCATGGTCATCCCCGCGATGATG
This sequence comes from Gemmatimonadales bacterium, assembly GCA_013694695.1. GTDB lineage: Bacteria > Gemmatimonadota > Gemmatimonadetes > Gemmatimonadales > GWC2-71-9 > Palsa-1233. Next base: position 542 of record JACDBX010000156.1, read on the forward strand.
ATGACCGGCACAAGTCGCAGCATGCGGGTGGCAATCGTCGATGGTGCCTCCAACGACATCGGCGCACGCATCGAGTCGCGCATGGGTCTCGAGCGGCTAGGTGATGACTCGGCATCCATGCCGCGCTACACGGTGACCAGGGTACCCGCCGCCGACCGCGTCGATGCAGTGCGCGATTCATTGGTGGCACTGACTGGGCTGGGCAAGAAGCGCGACACCCCGTCGTTCGACGGCGTGCTGGTGGTGCGCGACGACGCACTCACGACGGGTGAGCTCGAGTACTACGGCACCAACGTCGGATCGCCCGAGGCGATGGGCCGCCTTGAGAATGTTCTCAGGCAGGTTGTGACCGGTACCCGGTTCGAACAGAGCGGAATCGAGCCCGCCGTGGTTGCGCGCGCCATGGAACGGGTCAATGTGTCGACGCACAAGGTCACCGATGGCAAGGCCACCGGCGAGAGCGGCGGCGCATCGTTCATCATCGCGTATGCGATGGGGTTCATCCTCTACTTCGGCGTCTTCATGTACGGTCAACAGACGATGACCTCCGTGGTAGAGGAGAAGACATCGCGCATCATGGAAGTGCTCGCGTCGTCGCTCACCCCGTTCCAGATGCTACTCGGCAAGGTGCTGGGCGTGGGCATCACCGGGCTGCTGCAGATGGGGATCTGGGGCACCACGATCTTCCTCGTGACATCCCAACGAGAGCGGCTTGCCTCGCTGGTGGGTGTAAGTCCCGATGCGATGCAGCAGATGCCGATCCCGACAATGCCGATCGACCTGCTCGTGGTCTTCCTGATCTACTTCGCCCTCGGCTTCCTGCTGTACGGTGCACTCTTCGCCGCGATCGGATCGATGTGCAACTCGGTGAAAGAGACGCAGCAGTACGCGAGTGGCGTGATGATGCTGATCGTGTTCGGATTCTTCGGCGTCTTCGCGATGATCAATGATCCCACCGGCGGCATCGGCATGGTGATGTCGTACGTGCCGTTCTTTTCGCCGTTCGTGATGCCGGTGCGGTGGTCACTCGCGTCGGTTCCGTTGCACGAGCTTGCACTGTCGATCGGTGCAATGATCGCGGCACTCATCGCAGTGTCGTGGCTCGCCGGACGGATCTATCGCACCGGCATCTTGATGTACGGCAAGAAGCCGTCGTGGAGCGAACTCTTCCGGTGGGTGCGCGCGGGGTAGCTACCCCGCGGGGTCGGTCGGGGTCCGGCACGCGGCTCGGTCGGTGAGCCGTCCAACCGTCGGACCGAGTTCGGTCGCTTCGTTCGCTCGAAATCGACCGTCGGTCGAGCGTGTGAACTGGCTCACTCTCGCTCCCTTTCGGTCCTCCTCTGGCCGGCTCGCCCGTACCTCGCCGCATCGCCGGTCAGTGCTTTACGGCTTACGGCTCACGGCTCACGGCAGAATCCCATGAGCCATAAGCCGGAGAAACCGGCCAGGTGGCGAGAGGCGGAGGGTCCACCAGAGTCGGCTCGACTGTTTGAGCGGCGGCGCGGGACGCGCCGGCCGCGAGTTGGAGCCGACGATGGTGGACTCTCCGATCGAGCCCGCCGGCGCGGACACCCGCCCGGCTGCGCGCTCTGGTCGCCTCGCCCGCACCTCGCCGCCTTGACGGGCACAGCGAACAACCCACGACCTTCGGCGTACGGTCATCGGCCATCGGCCATCGGCCATCGGTCATGGGTTCTCCGACAGCTCTATACTTCCCGCATGCCCAACGCTGACGTCCTCGTTCTCGGCGGCGGCCACGCCGGCGCCGAAGCCGCCGCGATGGCCGCCCGGCGCGGTGCGCGCGTAGTGCTGCTCACGCAGCAACTCGAGACGATTGGCCAGATGTCGTGCAACCCCGCCATCGGTGGGATCGCCAAGGGCACCGTCGCGCGCGAAGTCGACGCGCTCGGCGGCGTCATGGGACGCGCGACCGATCGCTCGATGCTGCAGTTCCGAATGCTCAACCAGAGCAAGGGCCCGGCAGTCGCAAGCCCGCGCGCACAGTGCGATCGCGCGCTCTACCGGAGCGCTGTCCGCCACCTCCTTGAGACCGTGCCCTCGAAGCATCCGATCCGCCTGGTGCAGGGAATGGCTGTTCACTTTCTCCTGCAGGGCGGCCGCGTGACGGGTGTCGTGACCAGTGACGGCAGGCGCTTGGAGGCCCGTGCTGTCGTGATCACCACCGGCACCTTCCTGCGTGGCCAGATTCACGTGGGCACTCACCTCACGATTCCGGCAGGCAGGGCGGGTGAACCGCCCGCCGTAGAGATCTCTCAACACCTGTCTGATCTTGGACTTACGGTCGAACGATTCAAAACGGGAACACCTCCGCGGGTCGATGGGCGCGCCGTGAATTTCAGCGTGATGCAGCGGCAGGACAGCGATTCGGCGCCCTACTGGTTCTCCTTTCACGAGCGCGCCGGGCATCCCGACCCCATCCCGTCGTGGCTCACCTGGGCGGGCGAGCCGGTGAAGGAATTGGTCCGCCGGCACATCGCCGAGTCGGCACTATATGGTGGGGCGATCTCGGTGGCGGGCCCGCGGTACTGCCCGAGCGTCGAGGACAAGATCGTGAGGTTTCCCGACGCACCTAGGCACCAGGTCTTCCTTGAGCCCGAGGGTCGTGACACAGCGGAGCTTTATGTCGGGGGGCTCTCGACATCGCTGCCACCGGATGTCCAGCTGGCGATGCTCCGGCTGGTGCCCGGGCTCGAGGCAGTCGAGATGACCCGGCCCGGCTACGCGATCGAGTACGACTACATCCCGCCCACACAGTGCGAAGCCACCCTCGCGATTCGTGGCGTACCCGGGCTCTACTCCGCGGGGCAGATCAACGGCACCACGGGATATGAGGAAGCCGCCGGACAGGGCGTGGTGGCCGGCCTCAATGCCGCGGCATCTGCGCTCGATCTTGAACCGGTCCGGCTGGGCCGTGATGAGGCGTACTGCGGTGTGCTGGTCGACGATCTCGTGACGAGGGGCGTTGACGAACCCTACCGACTTTTTACATCGCGCGCCGAGCACCGCCTGCTCCTCAGGCAAGACAATGCGTTGCGCAGGTTGGCGCCGACAGCCATTCGGCTGGGGCTCTGGACCGACGCCGAGCGCAGGGCGGCGGAGGAGCGGTTGGAGGCGGAGGAGGCGGTGCATCGGCTCGCGGTTGACACGGCGATTTCGCCCTCGGAAGCCGCGCCGTTGTTGGCTTCTGCCGATTCCGACCAGCTCGCTGAACCGGTCCGAGTGGTAGAGTTGGTGAAACGGCCAGGTATTCCGTTGGAAGCTGCGCTGGCTGCGGCCGGGGTGACGGTTGAGGCCGAGCATGCCGAATGGGCCGCGATCGAGATCCGCTACGCCGGATATCTCGGGAAGGAACGCGACGCGGCGGCCAGGCTGCGCCGTCTTGAGGCCTCTCCCCTCCCCGACGACCTGGAGTATGCTGGGTTCGAGCAGCTCTCCATCGAAGCGCGGCACAAACTCGCCGCGATTCGGCCCCGCACCATCGCCCAGGCAGGCAGGATCCCCGGCGTTTCGCCCGCCGATCTCCAGCATCTCCTCGTTGCAGTCATGCGAAGGCAGCGCACTGTTTCACGTGAAACACCGCCCTGAATCGTTCCAACGCCGTTTCAGGGCGATTCACGGCCACTGCCCACTGAGTCATCACTCCCCGTTTCACGTGAAACACATACTTGCGACGAAATTACCCTCCACGGCGTCCGTTTCTTCCGCCGTCTCCTTCTCCGTACTGCTCCCAAGCCGTATCTTCCGGTACTGTCTGCCCCCCGACCAGTGAGAGCCTCGATGGCCCGCACCATTGCGATTGCCAACCAGAAGGGTGGAGTCGGAAAAACCACCACCGCCGTGAATCTCGCCGCCTCGCTGGCGATTGCGGAACGGCGCACCCTGCTGATCGATGCTGACCCGCAGGGCAATGCGACCTCCGGTCTGGGCGTCGACAAGGCCGAAGTGGCTGGATCCCTGTATGACGTGCTGATCGAGGGGGCGACGATCGAGAGCGTGGTCCGGGCAGATCCGCAGCTCCCCTTCCTTCATGTGCTGCCGGCTACCCAGGACTTGGTCGGAGCGGAGATCCAGCTCATCAACACCGAGCGGCGCGAAGAAGTGATGCGCCGCGCCCTGGAGTCGGTGGCGGGCGATTACGAATTCATCCTGATCGACTGCCCACCCTCGCTCGGCTTGGTGACCCTGAATGTGCTCACTGCAGCCGACGCGGTGATCATTCCGATCCAATGTGAATACTACGCGTTGGAAGGTATCTCTCAGCTACTCAACACGATACGCCTCGTTCAGCAGAACTTCAATCCCGACCTGCAGATCGATGGCGTCCTCCTCACGATGTACGATGCCCGGCTCAACCTCTCCCGCCAAGTCGTGACCGAGGCGCGGGAATACTTCGGGCCAAAGGTCTTTCGCAACGTGATCCCCCGCAACGTTCGCCTCGCCGAGGCGCCGTCGTTCGGGAAACCGATCCTGCTGTATGACCTCCAGTCGGCGGGCGCGAAGAGCTACCTCTCCGTCGCCCAGGAGCTCACCAAGCGCACCGAGGCATTGTCGCGCCCGGGACGGGGAGCGGCGACATGAGCGAGAAGCGTCTAGGTCGCGGCCTCGAGGCACTGCTCGGGCCGATGTCCCGTGAGTTGAGTGAGCACGGTGGGACGTTGCGTGAAGTGCCGGTGACATCGATCAGCGCCAATCCGTGGCAGCCGCGTCGTTCATTCGACGCCGACGCACTGACCGAATTGACTGCATCGATCGATGCATCGGGATTGTTGCAGCCGATCTCGGTGCGACCCGTTGGCGCGCGCTTCGAACTCGTCGCCGGTGAACGCCGCTGGCGCGCCGTGCAGGCACTGGGTTGGGCGAAGATCCCGGCGATCGTTCGCGAGCTCGACGATCGCACCGCGCTCACGCTTGCAATGATCGAGAACCTGCAGCGCGACGACCTCTCGGCGCTCGACGAGGCGCTCGGCTATCAGCGCCTGATGCAGGAGTTCAGCATGCCGCAGGCGGAAGTGGCGCGCCTCGTCGGCAAGGACCGATCAACCGTGTCCAACACGTTGCGCCTGCTCAAGCTCCCCGCCGACGTGCAGGCGATGTTGCAGGAGAAGCAGCTCACCGAGGGTCACGGTCGCGCTCTGCTCGGCATCGACGACGCCGCAGAAATGTCGCGTGTTGCGGCAGAGGCTGTTGCGCACGGGTGGTCGGTGCGCGAAGTGGAGTCGAAGGTGCGCGGCGACGCTCCCGAGCGAGTGCGTCCTCGCAACATGATGAAGAAGCCGGCCGCGCAGAAGCCGGCGAGCGCCGACGCCCGACGCGTCGAGGACGCGCTTCGCAAGCACCTCGGCACCGATGTGCGCCTCACTGCCAAGCGTCGCGGTCGGGGGTTGTTGTCGATCTCCTACTACTCCAATGATGATCTCGCCCGCGTCCTCGAACTGATCCTGGGGAAGCCCTTCGAGGGATGACCGCGGCTCGCCGGTCGCCGTTCGGCCCGGTCCGTGCGTGTATGGCCTGCCCGATCCAGACGTCGAAGTAGGCGGACGGATCCGCGTGGCGGCAGCCAACTCCTGCCGACATGGCCCTATCCAGTATCGACGTGCAACCGGGAGACGTGCCGATGGGATGGAAGTTGCCTGGCCTGACCACACTTGCACTGGGCATGCTGCCCGCAGCGCTTGGCGCGCAGGTGCGGATCGATACCGTGGTTGCAGGGGCACACTACGATGTCAGCGGATTCGTCCGGATGCTCGCCGGGTCGAACTGGCGTGACGTGTGGGCGGCTCCGATCGCCGTCCCGGTGCTCGACCTCCGCAGCTACGCCGGGGGCATCGTCCCGTTCAAGGCCGGTGGCAACCAGAGCAAGACGCTCCGCTTCCACGGCGCCGACGGCAAGACATACGTCTTCCGCTCGACCGACAAGGACACCCACAACGCCCTGCCGGAGGATCTCTCGAACACCCCAGTCGGTGCCGTGATCCAGGACCAGAGCAGCGCGTTCCACCCGACCGCCCACCTTGCCGTGGCTGTTTTCCAGGAACGCCTCGGCATCCTCCAGGCGGTGCCCACGCTGTACATCATGCCAGATGATGCGCGGCTCGGTGAGTTCCGGAAGGACTTCGCCGGCAAGCTCGGCCAGATGGAGCTGCGACCGGAGGAGGCCGAGAACAGCGACCGCGTCTCGTTCGGCGCCGAGGCGATCGACGGATCCGACAAGGTGCTCGAGGAACTCGAGGAAAGCCTTGATCGTGAGATTGACACACGCGAGTTCCTCACGGCCAGGCTGATCGACTTCCTGATCAACGACACCGATCGCGGCGCCGACCAGTGGCGCTGGGCGCGCTTCGATCATGGTGACTACGACACCTATCGCCCGATCCCGCGCGATCGCGACTACTCGTTCATGAATGCGAACAGCTTCATCGTGAGCCTCGCGCGCAGCTCCCTGCCCAAGGTGCAGGCATTCAAGACGACGATGCCGAAGGTGAGCGCGCTCACGTTCATGACGCGCGAGTTTGATCGCTCGGTGTTCGCAGGTCTCCCATGGAGCACCTGGGATTCGGTGGTCTCGGCGATCACCAACACGCTCGACGATGCCACCATCCGCGAGGCCGTGAGCCGCACGCCGCCGGGGCACTTCAAGGTCAATGGCGAGGAGGTGATCGAGACCCTGAAGGCTCGTCGTGTCGGGCTCCGCGCCCATGCGTGGGAGTTCTACACGATGGTGAGTCGCGAAGTTGACGTCTTCGCGAGCAAGGAAGACGACATGGCGTTGGTGGACCGTCACGCAGACGGCTCGGTGACGGTGCGCCTCTACAGCGAGGACGAGGTCAAGAAGCCGTTGGACGCCCGCCGCGCCGCGTTCAATCGCACTTTCATCCCCGCCGAGACGAAGGAGATCCGGGTCTACATGGACAAGGGTGACGACCACGTGATCGTGCGTGGTGGTGCGGCGAAGAGCATCAAGCTGCGCGTGGTGGGTGGCGGTGGTGACGACATGCTGGTCGACTCGTCACGGGTCGCCGATGGCGGAGGCGTCACCGTGTTCTACGATGCCCATGGGAAGAACCAGTTTGTGCGCGGCGCCGGGACCACGGTAAACGAGAAGGAGTACTACACCTACCAGCCCAAGAAGGAACGGGAGTCGAAGTTCGAGGACGAGGATTGCCACGGCGACGGCAAGGATGACAAGGTCTGCCAGGAGCGGCGCGGCCGCTTCCAGGACCTGATGAACACCGGCAAGGGATTTGTCGAGGAGAAGCTCAAAGGGGGGAGCCGCAACTGGGGGGGTAGCACAGGCCTCGCTCCCGCTGCCGGCTGGGCTGATGGTACCGGCGCCCTCCTCGGCCTGTCCCGGCGCGCGGTCGGCTATGGTTTCCGCCACGACCCCTACAACACGAAGTACACCCTGACCGCACTGTACGGCCCGGGCAACAGCCGATTCGGCGCTTACTTCGATGCTGAAGTTCGTCCCGAGAACTCGATGATCACCTACGCAGTCACGGCGCGCGCAACACGCCTGGCATCCGACCGATTCCCGGGCTTCGGGAATGACACCCCACTGCTCGACTCGGAGACGATGCTGGTCCGTCGCGACGAGTACTTCGTGCATCCCACCGTACGCCTGAACGTCGGTTCTGCGCGCTGGTTCGCGCTCGGCCCCGTGGTGCGATACATCAAGGCCGATCCGCAGGCGGGGAGCCCGGCCGCGCTGCTGCTCCCCGACGCACAAGAACCCTACGGCCAGGTGGGTGGGCAGTTCGACCTGAACTTTGACGGACGCGACGATCCGTCCTACCCGACGAAGGGTTACACGCTGCGGGGTGCGGCTTCGTTCTTCCCGGAGACCTGGGACGTGCCGACGGCCTACTCATCGACCCACCTGCAGGCGACCGCGTACCTGCCGCTGGGTGGGCCGGTGATCGCCCTGCGAGCTGGCGGCGCCAAGGTGTTCGGCGATGCCTTCCCGCTGCACGACGCTGCCAACCTCGGCGGTAGCCAGTCGGTTCGTGGCTATCGCGGCGAGCGATTCGTTGGCGATGCCGAGGCGCATGGGTCGGTCGAGCTCAGGCTTCCGCTCGGACGGATCACGCTGCTCACCCGTGGCACGATCGGTGTCTTTGGTCTGGCCGATGCGGGCCGGCTCTGGTACCAGGGGGAGTCGCCCGGTGGTTGGCACACCGGCTTTGGTGGCGGGCTCTCGTTCTACACCCTTGGCACCGCACTCAGCGTGGCGTATGCTCGGGGCGAACAGGGACGCTTCTACGTCAAGCTGGGGATGCCCTACTGAGGAGTGACCGCGTGGCGGTGATCTCGTCGATGGCGCCGGACCGGAACCCCCGGTGAAGGATTCACCGCTCGACGAGATCGTCGACTACCTCGATGCCTACCTGCGGGTGGCGGAAATCCCCGATGAGGCAGGCGCGCTCAACGGGCTGCAAGTCGAGAACAGCGGACAGGTCACGTCGATCGTCGTGGCGGTCGATGCGTCCCAGCGCACCATCGACCGGGTGGTGGCCGAATGCGACTCGGGTGCACTCCTGCTGGTGCACCATGGGTTGTTCTGGGATGGCAACCAGCCGATCGCCGGCCGGCGCTACCGCCGGGTGAAGGCACTGCTTGACCACGACATCGCCCTCTACAGCGCGCACATCCCGCTCGACGCCCATCCCGAGGTGGGCAACAACGCGGTGCTCGCCCGCATGCTCGGCATCCTCGATCCGGTCCCGTTCGATGACTACCGCGGGACGCCATTCGGTGCCTCGGGTCATCTCATCATGTCACGCGATCGCCTGGTCGAGCTGGTCACCGAGGTGCTCGGCGCGCCGGTGCACCTGATCGCGGGTGGTCCGGAAACCACCACTCGCGTGGGGGTCATCACGGGCGGTGCCGGTGGTCGCATCGGCGCGGCGGCGCGCGCCGGCCTTGATACATTCGTGACCGGCGAGGGCGCGCATCACACCACGTTCGACGCGCTAGAGTGCGGCGTCAACGTCCTCTACGCGGGCCATTACGCAACCGAAACAGTTGGCGTGAAGGCGCTCGCCGAGCACCTCGGACACCGCTTCGGGATGCGATGGAACTTCCACGATCATCCGACCGGACTCTGACCACGTCACCTGCAGGCAACATTGCCCCTCGCGCAATCGGTGTACCCTGCCGTATTGTTCTGGCGCGGTGCGCGTGACGTGTTGCGAACCGTGCCATCGGCACCCTGCGGTGGCGGCAGCGGTGGGCGATCGCGGTGACTCTCCTCGGGAGGCTCCAGTCACCGTGATCGTTCCTGCTGGCAAGCGGTGCATCCCTCGGCATCGCAATGCGTCCCCGTCGGTATCATCACCAACCGTCGAGTGTACCATGCACCGCATCGCCGCCATACTCGTGCTGGCTCTCGGAGCCGCCTGCAACGCTGAGGTGCGCGAGGTCGCGCCCATCCGCCTTGACCCGATCACCACACTGGGCAGCGACGATGATTCCGCGGCGACGTCCACCTGGTCACGGGTGAGCCCGCTTCATCCGCAAGGTTACCGGATCCTCGTGCCACAGCCGGGTGGAACACCGGCGCTCCCCGCCGTCTATGGCGACGATGGCAGCTTCATCGGCGTGCTCGGCGCATCGGGCGATGGGCCGGGAGAGTTTCGCGAGCCGCTGTTCGTGCGGTTCGGTCCGGGCGATTCGCTCTACGTATTCGATGGCGCGCAGCGAGTCCTGGTCTTCTCGCCGGATCGCGCCTATGCCCGCACGGTCATGCTGCCGGTCACGCCCTGGGATGCTGCGATCCTCGCCAACGGCCGAATGGTGGTTGCCTCGGCGACCCACGACCACGGGTTGCCCCTGCTGGTGATCGGTCCGGACGGCGCGGTGATCCAGGAGATAGGCGCCTCCGACAGTGCCTCCATGGCAACTCCTTCGCCCCGCCGCATTGTGCTCGCGCCTGATGGCACGATCTGGACGATGCCGATGACCGGCAGTTGGCGTGTTGAGCACTGGGACCCTTCCGGAAAGCTGATCACCGCGCACGACCGCGCGCCGGCGTGGTACCCGATCATTCAGGATGTCGCGGCGTCGGATACGCCCCGTCCGTCGATTCAGGATGCGTGGTTCGATGCTGCGGGGCGGCTCTGGGTACTGGGCAAGGCGGTCGACGAGCAGTGGAAGAAGGGCGTCGAGCAGGACGCGGCGGGGGCCGCCGACACGACCACCACGATCGATGATCCCGACAAGGTGCACGACACGATCATCGAGGTGTTCGATGTCGCGGCCTGGACGATGGTGGCGGAGGCGCGCTTTGATCCGTCGTATCCATTTGCCGTCGAGCCCGGTGTCGTAATGCGGGTGCGGGTCGAGAACGGGGGCCGACGGCGCGCCGAGCTCGCGCGACTGGTGCTCGACACAAGCCGTATCGGCGCGGTGGCGCCGTGAGGCCTTTCTCGCGCCGGGGAGTGACGTGACCACAGAGCGGGGCGGGGTCGAGCATCTTCGACGCATCGCTCGGGTGTGGGACCAGCTGATTCCGTTACCGGTGGTCGGTCGACGCATCGGTCTTGACAGCATCATCGGGTTGATTCCCGGCGTGGGTGACCTCGCCGGCGGTGCCCTGGGCGTGTACGGAATGGTGATCGCTGCGCGCCTGAGGGTTTCGCCGGTGGTGCTGCTACGGATGCTGCTGAACATCGCCGTCGACACCATCATCGGCATCGTCCCACTGCTGGGCGACATCTTCGATATTGGATGGAAGTCGAATACCCGCAACTTGGCGCTGGTGGAGCAATGGCTCGACGACCCGGCGCGGGTGCGGCGCTCCAGTGTCGGGGTGCTGGTCGCGACCGGCGCTGGCGTGGTGGCACTCGCCGGGTTCGTGATCTGGGCGGCAGTACGGCTCATCACCTGGATGTTCTCGAGCGTGCCAGCGACTTGGTTGTGAGGATTGGCGTGGCTCGTTCGTCCACGCCAGCAATGTCGGGAGGGGAGCGAGCGGCCTCTCCGTGTTCCCGGCGGATCGACCGGAGAGAATCCGGTGAAGGTACAGGACCCGGCTCGGCCGGGTGCGGTTGTGGGATCACACTTCGAGACAGGAGCGTACCGTGGGCATCATCTGGACCATCCTCATCGGTTTCGTCATCGGCATCGTGGCCAAGTTCCTCATGCCGGGCAAGGATCCAGGCGGCTTCATCATCACCACCTTGCTCGGCATTGCCGGCTCGTTCGTCGGTGCCTTCCTGGCCCGGGCCCTGAACCTGGGGACCTCGGTGGGATTCATCGGTTCGGTGATTGGGGCGATGGTCCTGCTCGCCATCTATCGGGCGATGAATCGGTAGCTGCCAGTCGACCAGTTCCGCCCTGCGGGGCGGAACATCCCTCCGTCGCGCCGTCGGCCCCCTCGGGGCTGGTGGCGCGCGGTCGTTGCACCGGGTGACGGCGGATAGATTTCGTGACATCCTCACTCAGGGAGAACGATGATGTTCGCCATCGCAGCCCTCGTTTTCGCCCTGTCGGCGTCGGTACAGGACACCATTCGTCACCCGATAGTCATCGTCGTGCGGCATGCGGAAAAAGCGTCGCAGACCGACCGCGACCCTGCGCTGAGTGAGGCCGGGGTCATTCGCGCCGCGGCGCTCGACAGCGTACTCCAGCATGCGCGCGTCGCGGCAGTGATCGTGACGCCATTCCGGCGCACCATCGAGACGGCGGCGCCGGTGGCCACCCGCTACCTGCTCACGCCGATCGTGATCCCGGTCGAGGGCGGCGTGGCGGCCCACGCGTATGCGGTGGCGCAGGCGGCGCGCCGATTCGACGGCGTGGTGCTTGTGGTGGGACATAGCAATACGGTGTTGCCCATCGTGCGGGCGCTCGGAGGCCCGACGCTTCCCGACCTCTGCGACAGTAGCTATGCGCAGATATTCACGGTGACCGTTGCCGCCGATCGCAGCGGGCGGATGATCCGGAGCGGATATGGCGCTCCCGATCCCGCGGGCCCGACCCTCTGCCCCGAGCTTCCGCGGCAGTGAGGACGGTCCGCGGCACGGCCGGCGCAATCGTGCTGGAAGAGCATGGCGAGGGCGATCTCCCGATCCTGATGGTGCACGGCATGGCCGGCGACGCTGGCTTCTGGCGCTCCACCGTGGCCGCGCTCCCCACGAGCCGGCGCGTGATCATCCCCGAACTGCGGGGACACGGTCGGTCGGCGCTCCCGGCCGACGGCGACCAGTCCATTGCGTCGCACGCCGCCGACCTGCTCGGCGTGCTCGACCAGCTCGAGGTCGAGCGGTGTATCGTCATCGGGCATTCATTCGGCGCAAGCATCGCGATCGAGATGGCACGCATGGCACCGACCCGAGTGGCCGGATTGGTAATCGTCGATGGCGCGGGCGACTTCACCGAACTTCCGGCCGGCGCGCTCGCCGGCTTCAGGACGAACCTGGACAGCGCGGATCACTTCCTGGAAACGGTGGAGGGAGCGATCGATGTGGCACTGGCTGGTGCGCAACCTGCCACAGAACTGAAGGTTCGTGCTGCGATGCTCGCCGCCCCGCATCCGATGGTGCGGTCGATCTATCACGCACTGCTGGGGTACCGCCCGACGCGGGCGCTGGCAGGGTATCCCGGGCCGGCGCTGCTGCTGTCGTCGCCATCGAACTCTGCGGATTTCGCGCTCCATGCGCTGCTCCCCGAGCTCCCGCACGAGGCGGTTCCGGGTGTCTCTCACTGGATCATGATGGATGCGCCCGACGAAATGGCGCGCATCCTCGACACCTTCGCGCTGTCAATTACGTCCTGATATTGCGTGCTGCAGCCCGACCCATTCGATTCCGGGCTGTCACGCCTGACACTGGAGGCCACCATGCAAGAAGAAGTCGCGCTGATACTGCTGTGGGCCGCGTTCGCCACGGGAATGTGGTTCCACAACTGGCGGATCCGCCGCCAGCTCCAGGACCGCCTCTGGGGCATGGCCGCTGCGCAGGGCGTCCACCCGTCGAGCCTGACCGACGATGCCCCACTCGTCCACCGCACCCAGGGCGATGGACGGGTCCAGCAGCTTGAGGCGCAGGTCGACCAGATGGCCCAGCAGATCGACCGTATCGTCGAGTCACAGGAGTTCCTCTCAAGGGTACTCACCGATCGGATCGACCAGATCCCGGATCCGCGGCTGCGGACTCCGCACTGAGCGATGATGGATCACGGAGAACGGAGAACGGAGAACGGAGAACGGATGACGGAGAACGGGGATTGGTGAGGCGTCGCCGCATGACGGCCTGGGCTGTCCTGCTGATTGGAGTGATGGTGGTGGGATCACCTCCTGCGGCGGCACAGTCACCGGCGCCATCGTTCGAGTGGCTGGTCGGATGCTGGCGCATGGAGCGGGGTGCCACTGTGATCGATGAGCATTGGGGTGACATGCGCGGCGGCCTGATGCTCGGTACCAGCCGGACACTGCGCAGCGGTCGGGCGACCGGGCACGAGTTCTCGCGGATCACGACCGGTCCGTCGGGCACGACCTTCGACGCCATGCCCAGCGGACAGTCGCCCGCCAGCTTTCCGGCGGTCGTGATCGCACCCGATTCGGTGATGTTCGCCAACCCCGCGCACGACTTCCCGAAGTTCATAGCGTACCGCCGCATCAGCGCCGATTCCCTTCATGCCAGGGTGGGTGCCGATGGACGCACGATCGACTTCCGTTACGCGCGGGTGCAATGCATCGGAAGCGGTGCGCGCTAGGTCGTTGGTCGTTAGCTGTGACCGGCATGGCGGCGGGGTGCGAGGGGTTCGTCCTAGGAGGCTCGGATCATACGGGTGCCGAATGGGCGGGCTTCCGAGCCGACGGGTGACGGACCCCACGACCGAGCCGCGCGACGGAACGGTTCCACCGACGGCGCACGGGACGGGGTCTGCGCCGGCGGGCTCGATCGGAGAGTCCACCATCGTCGGCTCCAACTCGCGGCCCTCGCGTACCGCGGGGCCGCTCAGACAGTCGAGCCTCCTCTGCTGGACCCTCCGCCTCTCGCCGCTGGGCACGGTTGGTACGTGGCTTATTGCTTTCGGCTTCTGCCGCGAGTCGTTGGTCGTTAGCTGTGACCGGCAGGGCGGCGAGGTTCGAGGGGTTCGTCCTAGGAGTCTCGGATCATACGGGTGCCGAATGGGCGGGCTTCCGAGCCGACGGGTGACGAATCCCGCGGCCGAGCCGCGTGACGGACCCCCCCAGCCGCGTGACAGCTCCCAGTCGTCCGCCGTTCTCCGTTCTCCGTTCTCCGTTACCTTCCGTCACAACCCTCTCAAGGCCCTGCCATGTACTCTCGTCGCGACGTGCTCCGTCTGCTCGGGGGCGTCTGTGCAATCGGTGCGCTGACGCCGGACCAGCTCCTGGCCGTCAGTCGCCGGACCCATCGCCAGCTTGCCCTGGGCGGGCCCTCGCTCGGCTTCTTCGACATGCACCAGATGCACACCGTCGCGGCGGCGTGTGACCGCATCATCCCAGATACCGAGACGCCCGGTGCGCGGGTGGCCGAGTGCCACCGCTTCGCCGAGCGGATCGTGGCCGATCACTATCCAGTGGTGCGGCAGCGGCGGTTTCTCGATGGGCTCGTCGATCTCGACGTCCGGAGCGGTCGCGCAGTGCAGCACCTCTTTGTCGACGGCGCCGCGGCGGAGCAGGACGCGATTCTCACCGCCGTCGAGCTGGATGCGGCGGGTGTGAGCGGCGGGACATTCTGGCGCGACCTCAAGGAACTCACGCTGATCGGCTACTACACCTCTCGCATCGGGATCGAAGAGGAGCTCGAGGTCGACTTCTTTCCGGGTCGGTTCGATGGCAGCGCCCCGATTGAAGGAGGGCGCTGATGGCCCGCGATACGTGGGACGCCATCGTGATCGGCAGCGGCATCACCGGGGGTATGGCCGCCAAGGAGTTGAGCGAGCGCGGGTTGCGTGTGCTGGTGCTGGAGGCCGGTCGGCCGATCGACCCGGCGCGGGATTACCTGATGAACGCGCCGGCGTTCGAGTTCGACTATCGCTACCTCGGCGACCAGCGGACGCTCACCGCGCGCCAGTCGGTGCAGCGCAAATGTTACGCATGCGATGAGGGCGCGACGCAGTTCTTTGTCGATGACGTCGACAACCCGTACACCACGCCGGAGGGTCGCCCGTTCGATTGGATCCGAGGACGCCAGATGGGCGGCAAGTCGATCATGTGGGGGCGGCAGTGCTATCGGTGGAGCGACCTCGACTTTGCTGCCAACGCGCGCGACGGTAACGGCGTCGACTGGCCGATCAGATACAGGGACATTGCCCCCTGGTACGATCGTGTCGAGGCGTACGCGGGCATCTCGGGCGAGAAGCTCGGATTGTCACAACTTCCCGACGGGCCATTCCTCCCGCCGATGCCGATGACCTGCTCGGAGGAGTTCGTCCGCGACGGTATCGCCCGCCACTACGGCGGCCGAAGGGTGATGACGGTGGGGCGCGTCGCCAACCTCACCGTGGCGCACAACGGGCGCGCTGCCTGTCACTACTGCGGCGACTGCCACCGGGGCTGCAGCACGGGCGCGTACTTCAACTCGGTGCAGACCACGCTGCTTGACGCAGTTTCGACCGGCCGGTGCACCATCCGGCCATTCTCCGTGGTGCATTCGGTTACCTGGAATGACGCCACCGGCAAGGTGACCGGTGTACGGGTGATCGACGGCCAGACGATGCAGCCGATCGACTACGATGCGCGGGTCGTCTTTGTCTGCGCCTCGGCGCTCGAGTCGACCCGGATCCTGCTCAACTCCCGCAGCCGGTCGCATCCCGAGGGGCTGGGCGGCAATAGCGGTGTGCTCGGCCGTTACCTGATGGATCACACCATGCAGGCCGGCGCCCGCGGCGTGGTGCCCGGCTTCGAGGATCGCCGCACCACCGGCTCACGGCCCAACGGCATTTACCTGCCGCGGTTCCGCAACGTCACCGACCAGGAGCCGAACTTCCTGCGCGGTTATGCGTATCAGGGGGGAGGGCATCGCAGCGTCGAGGGATGGCGGCGTGGCGTGTCCAAGCCCGGATTCGGCGCCGACTTCAAGCGTGGCCTGCGCACTCCGGTCTACGGGGCGTGGCGGATGTCGCTGGGTGGCTTCGGCGAGTGCCTCCCGCACCCCGACAACCGGGTGACGCTCCATCCCGACAAGGTCGATCGCTGGGGAGTGCCGGTGCTGCACATCGATGCGCGCTGGCGTGACAACGAGAAGGCGATGATGCAGGATGCCCAGTTGGCGGCGGCCGAGATGCTCGAGGCTGCGGGCTGCACCAGCGTGAGCACCTACGACAACAAGACCC
>JACDBX010000007.1 GCA_013694695.1 Gemmatimonadales bacterium
CGTGACCTGCCGGACCGCTTCTGCTTTGAACTCGTCTGAAAAGACCCGTCGCACTCTGCTCATGGACCACCTCCGTGCCTCGAAGATCGAGGCGGTAGAGGTGTCCGTCAAATCGAGGCCAGTTCACAGTGAGTTGGCCTCGATTTGATGGACACCGCCACCCACTCGAATACGGTCCGGACGTTACGCAGGCTGTGGCAGGTGAGCAGGTAGCGCGAATGCTGGTCGGTGATCGTCAGCGGATAGCAGTAGACCCCGCCGCCGGTCCGGAACTGGCCCTTGAAGCCCGCGGCCCAGAGATCATTGGGCTCGGTCGTGTGCGGCGGCACGATGCCGGGATGCACGGATCGGCGTCGACGCCGGCGCTTCGTGACGAGTCCCTCGCGCACGAGCAGGTCGCCGACGGTGCTGATGGCAGGCCAGACCGTGACGCGCCGGTGGCGCGGTCCGAGGTACTGCAGCAACTTCTTGGGGCCCCACTGCGGGTGGGCGCGTCGGGCCGCGCAGAGCCGCTCGGCGAGCGTGGCGGGAATGCGATGGGGGCAATGATACGGAGCGGGACTCCGATCGGCCAGGGCGGCTCGGCCGCCGGCCTCAGCGCGGTCAACCCACTTGTAGCCGGCCGTGCGGCTGTGCCGTAGCGCGCGCAGAGCTCGGTCATGGTGAAGAGGCCGGCGCGCACATCGGTGATGAAGCGGTGGCGTTGGTCCATGGGGGATGTCTCGTTCCAGGGCGTTGGCCGACCTCCGGTAGGTCCGCCAGGGTAGCAGTGTCAACCATGTTCCCGGTCTATTCTGTTACCTATGTACCCGGTTTGTACCCGAGAAAGTCTAACTTACGCTGTATCCTGGTGGGGTAAGTTTACGGACCCTACCAGAGTGTCGTCGTAGCGCAGCGGTGCGGCGGCACTTCTATTCTGCCCACACCCATTTCGGTGTTCACGCAAGTTGATCGCGGCTGCATCGTTCGACGTGCATCTCGAGCTGTGTCACCTCGACAGGGCATGCTGCGCATGTGAGCGCCAACCAGCACGTAGGATAACTTCTGGGCCGGGTAGCGACATCGACCGCTTTATCCCTGTCAATCGACACTAGCACTTGTGACACGCCGGTTTTTGTTCGCCTTGCGGAAACAATCCCCGATGCCCAAATACACGTTACGATACCGAGCGATGCGCACCGTGCGGCTGTCGGGTTCAGGTTACGAGTTGTGTTCGCGGAGTTGTTTGTGCACATGAATCCGTTCGCATCACCGCGGAGACCATGTTCTCATCTCGGTAGAATAGCGCTTGGGCCTCCGCTCCATCATACGTGACACAACACTCGTCGCGCCACAACGAAAAGGGTTATCCCATGCGAAGTGCGATCGACACGATGACTAACGTCGTGCTTGCGGGATGCGCTGTTGTCGCAATCGTGATACTTCTGCGACGTGAAGCCGCCTCTGGACCGGAGTTTCTTGGATCCTTGGAGGTTAGGGAGGTAAAGGACTGGCGCAGTTACGCCGTCGGCCGGATGTCCTTCGGAGCATCAACTGCCGCGGATACGATGGTTGTATTCTCAGACTTTGAGTGTCCTTTCTGTCGCCGTCTCGCAGAACGACTGGATTCACTCGAGATAGAACGCCCCGGCCAACTGCACGTGATCTTCCGCAACCTGCCCCTAAGTGCGATACACGCCAACGCGCGCGCGGCCGGATTGGGAGCCGCGTGCGCTGCGAAGGAGAACCGGTTCAAGGCGTGGCACGATCTGATCTTCTCCCAGGCCGACCAGCTGTCGGGCGCGGGGTGGGGGAGCCTCGCACTAGCGGCCGGTATCGCTGACACCGTTGCATTTGGAAAGTGCATGGCGGCGAGTCAAACCGCAGCAGCGCTCAGGACTGATTCATTGAGTGCAGCTGCGCTACAGATCGCCGGGACGCCGGCGGTGATATTTAAAGGCAAGCTATTTGCTGGGGCCCCAACGCTGGATCAGCTTCGTGCTCTTGTAACAGAATAGCTTGTCGGTGCCCACACCCCCTCGTGCGCGACCGTTGGAAACTGACTCAACCCAAGGAGAAGCAATATGAAACTGCCATCAATGATCTATCGAGCCGCCGCGCTAGCCTTGATCGGATTTGCGGTCTACTCCTCGCCGGCAAGCGCTGCTCAGGCAGAGGATACTGGGGGTGCGTGTTTGGCCGGAGGCCCCGGGGCGAGTTCATGCTCGTACACCTCTGGCCCTGTAGCATGCGAAGTCACCTGCACTTCACCGTACTATGCCTGTTGTTATCCGGGGGTGTGCGTGTGCCGCCAGGGAGCAAGCTAGTCGGGCTGTTGCGCTGAGCGCACTGGGGGGTGTGGGTAGGGGCACGTTGTGCGAATCACACGAGGGGAGATTGCGCAATGGTTTCACCGAAATGGTTAGTGGCGTGGATTACGGTCGCGATTGGCCTGTTGCCGCATAGCTCTTCAGCCCAGATACCCCGTGCCGCGGCGGTTGCGCGCTTCATCGGCGGGCAAACCGAGGAGCGCGATGAGTATCAGGTCGGGTTGATTTCCGGCATTCACAGGACAGGGACGGGCGCGATCATCATCTCCGACAGGAGCCGCAATACCGTTCGAGCCTTCAGCGGCCAAGGTCAGCTCCTGTGGAGTCTCAAGTCAGTAGGACAGGGTCCGGGCGACATAAGCGTCCCATGCTGCTTGGCAGCAGCGGGAGCGGGAAGCTTTTGGGTCGGAGAACTCGGGAATCGCCGGTGGAGCAAGTTCACCATCGCCGGAAATGGGGCAAAATTTGCGGAATCCGTGAAGATGCCTGGGGTGCTTGAGCCACCGCCAGAGGCGACCGGTGTAGTGGGGGCAAGTTTGCAGCATGTCTCGCGACGGAGTGGTCCACCAGGTAGCCGTGCCATTTCGACAGTGCGACTGGTCGATTCGAAAGGCAGAACCGTATCTGAGCGGGTCGTTCAGCACCCTACTGCAGACAGTCTTGTCTTCGTCGAGTTGTCGAAGCGAATCAGCGGTGGCAGCAGCCGCATGCGCTTAGTCCCGCCGTACGCACCCCAGTTTCTGCTTGCCTTCAGCGGCAGCGGGTCGTCAGCCCGAGCATTGTCGTCTCAATACGAAGTAGAAGTGTTTGACGCTAAAGGCATCAGGACAGCAAGGATTCGGCGGTCAGTTGCCCCCATCCCGGTGACGCGACAGGAAACGGACAGCGCGCGAGCCGCTTATGAACAGCAAGCCACGGCTTACAAAGCGGAAGAACCTCCTTCGATCCAGATTCCTTCGCGGAAGCCGCCTATCGTGTCGCTGGCATTCGATCGTGACGGCCGACTTTGGATTGAGCGGGCAGTCGCACACCGGACGAACTTGCGGGTGGCCGACTTGTTCGATCAACGAGGCCGGTGGCTCGCAACTGCAACATGGCCGACAACGGTCAGCCACTGGACCGCTGCCACGTCAGGATGGAGCGGTTTCGGAACGCGTGTTGACAGCGACGATGTCGTCGAAGTGGTAACCCTGCGATGGTAGTGTCACAGAGCGATGCGGCCGAAACTCAGACGACCTCCTCTTCCAAGGATCGATCAATTATGACGCGATACGTCAGGCTGATGTGCTGTGCGATTGTGCTTTCAGTAGCGTTTGCCCCCTCCGCCGCGTACGGCGGAACCAAAGTAAGCGACGAGGGCATGTGTCAACCGGCGGGGCCGTACTGCGAAATGCAGGGGCCTGCCGGTTGGTGTGAGGTCACGTGTAACGAGCCCGCTTGGGCATGCTGCACTTACGGCGCAACACCCCGGTGCGTCTGCTTGTAGCGGCAAACGGGCCACGGAGGCTGCACGGCGGCCCGCGCACCAACTCTCCGTGGCGTGGACTGGATCAAATCGATACTTGCTGCCACCCCCACGGGGTGGCAGTTACCGAGGCCATTCTAAACGCCGACCGGACCAGGAGTAGCAAGCATCCGGGCATTCATTGCTCCGCAGCACACTTTTGGTGGACATCTGCTCCAACTTTCCCCAACCTCGGTGCCAAGCGATGCCTGCGGCGTGCGCAACGGCAGTATTGGGCTCGGTGGAGATCGTGCTCCACTCAAAGCGCTGCGACGCGTCGTGCGAGCGGATCAAGACCAAGAGCCGCCCATCCTCGCGCTCCACGTGCACTATTCCCGATGTAGAGCCCGTCGGAACGAGATGCGACGACTTCAGCGACACCAAGTAGATGTGGTCAACAACACCATCAGGTGGCCGACCCTCGCTGCTTGCGTCAATTCCTACCAGTAGCCTGTTGCTATCCACGCGCAGGATGACGCCGGGGCCGTCAACTGACGTTATTTGTGCTTGTGCCGGTCGGCCTGCAAAGCAGTACACCAGCGTGACGGCTCCAAGCACCACAATCGATCGACGTAGCATATACGTGCTCCTTTCTTGGGGTCACGCTCGATGCACAACGCGAGTCTGCGTCATGAGTTCAGCGAGGCGCTGCCTGTGCGCAGTGAAGTACATGAACAAGGCGTCCAACGGTGCGATCAAGAACAGGAACGGAAGGTGTCTGCCCGTGGCCTGCAGCAACGAGACTCTTAGCCCCTGGACGGTGACCACTTGGAGGCCAAAGACTTTTTTTCCTGGTGTCGCGTTGCCGAATCCCTCCGACATGACCGAAAGGAGGAAGAGGGCACACCCAGTGAGGAGGCACCATAGTATCGCTACACTGGGCCCCGGGAGCTCGCGCTCGACTGCGAGCCACACCATCCAGACCAGCACACCCGCCGGAACTGAAGCGAAGATGGTGTCCAGCAATTTTGCTGCTATCCGGTTTGGGTGGCGTGCTGCGACGAGCGAGTGCGCTCCTGCTAGCGTGAGGGCGAGTTCCCGAGCAGTCCCCATCCGGTCAATTGCATCGGGCACGGCGATGCCGTCATCTACCTGCGACATTATCGCAGCGGTTATGTCGTTCTGGATCGACAGTCGCTCCGAACGAGGCAACGGAAGCATCGAGGATGCTAATCGTGCAAAGCGTGCTACGTGTTTACTCAATGTTTGCTGCTCCAAGGGTTTTGTTGACGGCCTGAACGAATCTCTGCCACTCTTTCAGCGCGGTCTCTAGAGCGTGGTTTCCTGCGGCGGTCACGACGTAGTGCTTCCGTCGTGCTCCAGCGCCCGATTCACCCCATTCCGATCTGACTAGCTCGGCGCGCTCAAGTCTGTAAAGGACTGGATAGACGGTCCCTTCGTTAAGGTCGAATTCACCGCCAGAGGCGACTCGAATAGCACGTATCAGCTCGTAACCGTATGTTACACCATGACTTAGGGCATATAGGACGATCGGGTCCAACACACCACGGCGCCATTCCCTGTCCGGTACAACCCAACGGATGCTGTTCGTATGGCTCATTGAGAGGAAGCTACACCACAGTACCTAGTTACGCAAGGTACTAATCTCTGTCGTTCAAACGCTGAGGAGCCGCTGCGGCGACGATCGCATCCGCACCGCCGACTAGACATTCAGCAATTGATGACTGCTTCACCTTCGCAACCGTACGCCGCGGCTCCCGCGCCCTGGAGCGGTGAAGCCATGAAGCACTAGGACTTCTCCCAGTGGTCGAACTGGAGATCCCCTTGCAGATTGGGTAGCGTGGGTCAGGCGTTCTCGGCCCCACCACTCGTCACCCCCCCACCGGGAGCCTCTTCATGGCCGCTGACCCCCACCGGATTCCACTCGCAGATGCATTGGCTATGGTCCAGCGCGCGAGACTCACCCCACCGACCATGGTGAAGGGGTGGAGCATAGATGGTGCGATCGTCAAGGAGATCCTCAGCCAGCCCGGGGCAACAGGCTTGCGGGCGTACTTGGCTGCCAATGGTGACGGGCAGGCGACTCTGGTCTTCGTGGGTATTGACGGGAGGGGGCGTGACATAACTGAGGGGACAATCGCTGAATACTTGTTCCCGTGTCCACCCGTTTGTGACGAAGCGAGTCCGTTCTACGGCGTGTGAATCTGCTCAGCGTCCTGCAGGATTCCGCTCGTGTTGGCTTGTTCGCCTCCGCACTGCCCGTTGTCGTGGGATTGATACGAATCACGGCACGGACGCCGGCCTTTCAGTACTTGTGGTTCTGGATGGTCTTCGGGTTCGCACTGAACTTCGCGATGATGGGCCTGGCAGACAGTGGGCTCCGAACGGCCACGATCACCCAGTTGACGTACCCGGTCTTTGCGGGTCTGGGGTTACTCACCGTCTCACGGCTTTTCGATGCTAGAGTCGTGCGACGGTGGTGCCTAGTCGGGGGAATCGGCTATTTCATTTTTTGGGGGTGGCGATTCCTGAACCGGGAGGCGTCTGCTGATTTCAGCCTCTACACTGGTCCGGTGCTGTGGATGATGCTTACGATTGCGGCGTCTGCTACCATTGGATCCCGTTTGTCCCGGGCGCCTTCCCACATTCTTCGCGACCCGGTTCTCATAGCAGGACTTGCGATTTTGGTGTCGTACGCGCCAGGAGCGGCAATCGAGCCGGTCAGTGCCGCCTTGTACAATTCGCATCGAGAGCTCACACTGGCGCTTTGGATCGGTAGGACATGGCTGGTGATATTTGGGTACCTACTCTTCTCCCTGGCGTTCTATTGGACGATTCCTCACCGCTGCTCGCTTGGGTCCTTGTCGTCAGCGGCGTAACTACCGGCGCCTTGATCGCACTGGTCGGCTTCGTGCTTGCTTGGAACCAACATCGCGTTGCAGCGGAAGCGAAACGGTGGGGACGCTACCTGCTTGCAGCGCAGGACGAGGAGCGGCACCGCATCGCCCGGGAACTCCATGACGATGTGGTCCCCCGGATCTTTGCGGCTAGGCTGGCAGTAGAGCGGACCGCTGCTGCCGACGCCGAGGCGCAACTGGGGAAGATCGCCGCCAGTATTCGCACGCTCTCTCACGACCTCCACCCTCCGGCCCTCGAGTACCTCGACCTGCGGCAGGCGCTGGGTGACCTTCTTGCCCGCCACCACTCTGGGGTCGGTCCGACAGTTGAACTGGCAGCGCTTGAGGATGTGTCGGTACCGGGCGACGCGGCTCTTGCCCTCTATCGAGTGGCGCAGGAGGGCCTGATGAATGCGCTGAAGCATGCTTCCGCGAGCCACATCCATCTTCTCCTGGAACGTGACTCCAGCGCCGTTCGATTGGTCGTGCTGGATGACGGAACCGGGATGCCGGCCCAGTCCCGGGCGAAGGCCTCCTTTGGGCTGCGGAGCATGCGAGAACGGCTGGGAGCTGTCGGGGGGAGCTTGGAGATCGACAGCGCCATTCCAAATGGAACACGCCTAACAGCGAAAGTGCCGCTCCGATGACCGACCTCGCGACCGGCCGCACCACCATCCTGATTGCCGACGACCACTTGGTTCTCGCCGAAGGCCTTGCCGCCACTCTCAGTTCGCACTTCATCGTGGTTGGAAACGTCCCAACGCTTGAACACCTCCGCGCCGCCATCGAAAGCTCCAAGCCGGATGTCGTGATTCTCGACATTTCTTTTCATGGTGTATCGTCGATCCCGCTGCTGGCCAAGTTGACCGCCGATCCCTCGATCCAGGCCCGCTTCGTGATGTTGACCGGGCTGGAAAGCACCGCGCTCGCCAGCGCGGCCTTCGAGGCGGGAGCTATGGCGTTCCTATTGAAGGGCGCTGGGACACAGGAGCTCCGGCTGGCCATTGAGGCAGCGTTGCAAGGAAGGCGATTCTCTGCCGGCGCGGAGCTGAAGCCATCGCTTGAGGAGCCTTCAGATGCTCACGGTCCGGCCCTACGAGTAGGGGGACTCCTTTTGAGGCCGAGGCAGGTTGAGATCCTCTGTCTCATGCTTGAGGGACTGACGAGGCCACAGGCCGGCAGGCGCCTAGGGATCAGTACAAAGGGCGTGGACTACCACCTCAACGAGCTGCGCGAGCGGCTCGGCCTTCCTACACTTCGAATGCTTCTGAAGTGGGCCGCGGGGCACGAAACGGAACTTGGTGAGGCTCTGACCCGAGTCCAGCCGAAGGCGTAGTCCAAGGGCAAACGCGCAGAGCTTCCCACACCATCGTCGCAATCCAGTACAACGTCTCACGCTGTGGGCCGCCGGCCACTCGGGGACCCACGCCATGAGCCCCCGACCCGTGCCCCATTTTCAGTTGGCATGAGTGCCCCATCTTCAATCGGCATTGACACCTTCGCCAGATGCCTATCCTTCAAAGCATGGAAGGCTGACGGAATCTCCGCGTCCATACCGGCCGTCTGACGAGCACTCCGAGCACTGCTCGTCCTTACGAGGCTCCACCAAGTCCCGCTTGCCCGCAAGAAAGTGGCAATGCTCATAGTAAAGTTTCTCGCGCTGCGGTCGCAAACCTAGATAGTCCAATAGGAAGTCGTTAGCTGCGTGCGCGGCGGAAACTGCGTTCAACGTTGCCACACTTGGATTCGGCTCCTCTACACCGTAAGCCTGCGCCTTACGCTCCTCATTAGTCTTCGCTTCTTTGGCGAGGAGGTGGCGATCAACAAGTTGATTGCACCACAGGCAACCGCTTCCTGGGCGCGTAGGCTTACCCCACCAGGATACAGCGTAAGTTAGAGTTTCTCGTCGCCCGAAGGAGGGGTTGTGAGGAAGTCGAAGTTCTCTGAAGCCCAGATCGTGGCCGTGCTGCAGGAGGCCGAGGCGGGGCTCCCCGTGGCCGAGATTCTCCGGAAGCACGGGATCAGCCGGCCGACCTATTTCAACTGGAAGTCGAAGTACGGTGGCACGTCCGTGCCCGAGTTGCGGCGACTGAAGGAGCTGGAACAGGAAAACGCCAGGCTGAAGCGGATGTATGCCGAGCTGGCGCTCGAGAACGCCGCGATCAAGGATGTGCTCAGCCGAAAACTGTAGGGCCGTCTGCGCGACGGGTCGTCGCGGCGCTGCTGGTGCAGGAGCACACCGTCTCGGTCGTGCGGGCCTGCCAGATCGCCGGATGCTCGCGGACGGCGTGGTATCGCCCGGCTCAGGATCGCACGGCGGCCGATGCGCCGATCATCGACGCGCTGACCACCCTCGTCGCGGCGCAGAGCAAGTGGGGCTTCTGGCTCTGCTTTGATACGCTGCGCGGGCAGGGGCACCCGTGGAACTGGAAGCGCGTGAATCGCGTGTACTGCGCGCTACGCCTCAACCTTCCGCGCCGGGGGAAGAAGCGGGTGCTGACGCGACCGCGGCTGGCGCTGGAGGCCCCGGCGATCCTGAACCGGACCTGGGCGCTCGACTTCATGGGCGACACGCTGTACGACGGACGCTGTTACCGACCATCGAGATCAGCACGTCGCTGCCGAGCGTACGCGTGGTGCAGGTGCTGGAGCAGCTGGTGGCGATGCACGGCGCGCCGGCGATGCTGCGGTGCGACAATGGGCCGGAGTTTATTGCCGCGGCGCTGATGCGGTGGTGCGAACAGCACGGTGTCGTGCTCCACCACATCCAACCGGGCAAGCCGAACCAGAACGCCTTTATCGAACGCTTCAATAGGACGTACCGTCACGAAGTCCTCGACGCCTGGGTCTTCACCTCGCTGGCGGAGGTGCGACAGGTGACCGAAGAGTGGTTGGAGCTGTACAACACCGCGCGGCCCCATCGCAGTCTCGGCCGAGTGCCGCCGCGGACCTTTTTGCCGAGAAACAAGGCGGCCTGACCCTCTAGCTTTCAACTGTGTCCTTGACGGGTAAGCTTACGGGAACGCATCAAAGACCGATGGCTTCCGGATGGTTTAGTATGGCTCACCAGCGGCTTCTTGGCCGCAGCAAAGGCGCCGCCTCACGAGGTGGCGCCGATGGTGCAGCTCACTTGCTCCGGGAAACAAACTGCGTGCGACTGCGTGCGACTGCGTGCAAACCGCGACGCCGAAATGTGTCCGCTACAAAGCGCAAGCCGCGTGTGATTGCGAACAGGTCCCAGTGCTGCTGCTGTAATGTGGGACGGTTGCGTGCTCATTGTAATGAGATCCGGCAGTTGTCGGGGTATAACAGGCCCCGCCGCCTCGGTAGTAGTGCACCGTAATCAGGACACCCTCCTCCATCGTTTGCTCCTCGTTGCAGAGGAAGTCAGGGTTGGTTGCACCTCGAGCGTCGTGGGTAGTCATCACTGCGACGCCACCCGCAAGAACCATGATGATCGCGAGCTTTCGCTGAATGTTCATGGCCAAATACCTCGTTTCAGAATTTGAGCCAACTGGTGAAGCCCCCTGCGTTCATACAGCGACATGTGCGTGGAGATGACAATGCTGATTGGTCCACGCACTATGGCAACCATTGACACCACAGCTGTAGAAGATGCCACTCGGACCGAACTGATGACGCGTGTGTCAAGTTGACTCTTCTTCATAGCTTTCCTCCTCGCACTTGCCGGGCATCTGATCCGCTGCTTCCGCTGACCGAGCTGTTGAAGCGACCATCGTGATGCCTGCCCCCAAAATTGCTACCCGCGCAAGCAACTGCGTGCTACCCATGACAACCTCCAGTAATGAGTGACCACCCTGCGTGCATCATACGAGCCCGACCCCTGCGACTTCTATGGCGACTTTACCGTGAGCTTCCTCAGTATTGCCGTGGGGAATCCCGATGCATCCTCACCCTTGCGCACCAAATATCCGCCGGTGGTGATACCCTCTCTGCCAATATGAAGTGAGACACGATCCCGTTGGAGTTTAGTGTACGAGGGTGAGTGAGGTTGTTCCTATGGCGTTGCCCCTTGCTGCGGTGTCCCCGACGATCGATGATCCCGGGATGCCTGAGCCACCGACCCGCCGCCGATTCACGACGGCCTACAAGTTGAAGATCCTGGCCGCCGCGGCCGCCTGCACCACACCCGGCGCGATCGGCGCGGTGTTGCGCCGTGAAGGGCTCTACTCGTCGCATCTCGCCGCGTGGCGCAAGGCGGAGGCGGCCGGCACCCTGGGCGGTACGCCCGTACGACGCGGCCCGAAGCCGGCGGCGATCACGCGGCAGGCTCACGCGGCGTTGCAGCGCCAGCTCGCCCGGGCGGAAGCCCGTGCCGCACGCGCCGAGGCGCTCATCGAGCTCCAAAAAAAAGTCGCGGCGCTGTTCGGGGAGACACTCCCCGCGATCGACGAGCAGCCGTGATGCCGATCATCACGGCCCATCGCCATCTCGGTGTGCGGCGCTGCTGCGCGGCGCTCGACGTGGCGCCGGCCACCTACTACCGCGCCCAGCGGCCCGTCGTCTCGCGCGCACCCATCGTGCGTCCGCTGTCGCCCCGGGCGTTGCAGCTGGCCGAACGGGCGGCGGTGCTCGACGTGCTGCACGCGCCGCAGTTCGCCGACCTGGCGCCCGCCGCGGTGCATGCCACGTTGCTGGACGACGGCAGCTATCTCTGTTCCGTCCGCACGATGTATCGCGTGTTGGCGACCGTGGGGGGCGTGCGGGAGCGGCGTGCCCAGCGGCAACATCCGTCGTATCCGAAGCCGGAGTTGTTGGCGACCGCCCCCAACCAGCTCTGGAGCTGGGACATCACCAAGCTGCGCGGGCCCGTGCGCGGGTTCTGGTATGCGCTCTACGTCGTGCTCGATGTGTTCAGTCGCTGCGTGGTCGGGTGGCGACTTGCCGCACGCGAACGTGGGGAGCTGGCGGAGGAGCTGTTCCGCTGGTGCCGAGAGCAGCAACGCCTGCCCGTCGACGTAGGCCTCACGATCCATGCCGATCGCGGTGGGCCGATGACGGGGAAGCCCGTCAGCGAGCTGCTCGTGGCGCTGGGGATCACGCGCAGTCACTCGCGGCCCCACGTGCCAAACGACAACCCGTACTCCGAGGCGCAGTTCAAGACGCTCAAGTATCACGCCACCTTCCCCGGGCGGTTCGGGAGCCTGGAGGATGCCCAGACGTACTGCCGGGCGTTCTTCCAGTGGTACAACACGATGCACCGGCATAGTGGGCTCGGGATGCACACGC
>JACDBX010000030.1 GCA_013694695.1 Gemmatimonadales bacterium
TCTTCTTCTCGGCGCTGCGCCGAGCGAGTCGGGCGATCTTCTCGCCGACCACAGAGCCCATTGAGCCACCCATGAAGCGGAAGTTCATCACGCCGAGATGCACCGGCATGCGCTCGAGCCGGCCGACACCGGTGAAGATCGCGTCGGAATCGCCGGCCTTCTTGCGAGCCGCGACGAGACGATCGGCGTAGTGCTCGAAGCCAAGCGGGTCGGCTGACTGGAGGTCGCCGTTGAGCTCGCGCCACGCCCCGTCGTCGGTCAGCAGCTCGATGTACTCCTCGGCGGTGAACCGCTTGTGCGTGCCGCATTCGGGACAGACGTTGAAGGTCCGCTCGAACTTCTCGCGGATATCGACGTGGCCGCACTCTTCACACTTCTCCCATGCGTCCACCGGGATTTCATGTCGTTCCCGGGGGGCCGTCCTGGGCTTCCGCTCTTTTTTGAACCACGCCATAACGGTCATGCGACCTCTGTGAACCCTGAGCCGGGGGGGCTCAAGGGATGCTAAAAGGTGCGGTACGCTCCGGCAGCGCGCAAGGGACCGACGGCCAAGTCGTTGTCAGAAATCAACATAGCCTGAGGCTCTTGACTCCCCTGCGGCCCGGAGACCGATACCGAGGCAGATAGCCAACGCCACCAGGAAAGACCCACCGTAGGAAAAGAACGGCAGCGGGATCCCGGTGATCGGCATCAGTGACACCGTCATCCCGACATTCTCGAAGATGTGAGTGAAGATCAATCCGACGATGCCGAACACCACCAGCGAGGCGAACGGATCGCTGGCGCGGCGCGCGATCCGGACCAGGACCAGCAGCAGGGCGAGCAGCAGCCCGAGCGCCACCATCACGCCCACGAAGCCGAGCTCCTCGCCCACCACCGCGAACACAAAATCGGTCCAGTGCTCCGGAATGAACCCCGATCGCTTCTGCGGCCCCTCGGTGTAGCCGGTGCCGAACCATCCGCCCGACCCGATCGCGACCTTCGACTGGATCGCCTGGTACGCGGGGCCTTTCCGGAACTCCTCGGGGTTGAGGAACGACAGGATCCGGTTCTTCTGATAGACCTCCATCTTCGTCCACACCACCATCAGCAGCACACCGGCGACCGAGTTCGCGACGTACACGCCGATTGCCTCGAGGATGAACGGTCGCCAGATCACCAGCAGGATGAAGAGCACGACCATCCACGCGCTCCAGAGCACGGTGTTCCACGCGAGGAGCAGCGACACCACGGGCGACAGGAGCAGCACCAGCAGCGGCACCCCGACGCCGGCCCAGAAGAGCGCGGCGAAGAGGATCCCGGCGAACACCATGGCGCTGCCGAGGTCGGGCTGCTTGAGGACGATCAGCATCGGCACCACGGCGATCATGATCGGCGAGATGAGGCCGGTGAGCGTGCGCGGCGGTTCGCGGCGCGCGGCAAACCACCGCGCCAGCATCAGGATGGTGGCCACCTTGGCGAACTCGACCGGCTGGCCGAGGCGGACGCCGCCGATCTGCAGCCAGCTTGTGGTGCCGGTCGCGGTACCGGCAGCTCCGCCGAGTCCGACGACGGTGAGTACCAGCAGGAAGATGGTGATTGCATATAGCCACGGCGCGCCCCATTCGAGAATGCGGAACGAGGTGCGGTACGCGAGCGCGGCCGCGACCACGCCGATGCCGAGCCAGACGATCTGGCCGATCCACTTTCCCGACGCGTTCGACGGTGCGTCGGTCTGGCCGCTCGAGTAGATCACTGCCAGCCCGAACAACGCGAGCACGATGACGACCGTGAGCAGCGCGCGCGCATGCCGACCGCTCATCGGGGCCGCGTCGGTGGGGCGTCGGGACGCGGTGTCGCGGGCGGAGGCAGTGGTATCGGCGGGGTGGTGTCGACGCCACCGACCTGGCCGAGCAGCGGCTCATCCTCGAGGATTGCGTCGGCCCGACGAAGCGCCATCGTATCCGGTCCGATCAGGAATCGACCGATGGTGCGCACCGCGTACTTGGCGATCGACGAGCCGTGCAGCCCCTCCTCGACCACGATCCCAACCACGATCTTCGGGTTCTCCACCGGCGCGAACGACAGGAACCACGCGATGTCGGCCTGGCTGGTCATCTGACCGGTGCCGGTCTTGCCAGCGACGTTGAACTCGCGCCCACCGGAGGCTGCCGCGGTACCGCCCTGCACCACCGCCAGCATGGCGTCGCGCAGCCCCTGCAACTCCGGGCCGGTGAGGTCGAGGTTGTGGGTCTCCTTCCCCTGTGCACCCTGCACGATGAACGGCGCGCGCTTGATGCCGTCGCCCGCCAGTGCTGCGTAGAACGCCGTCATGTTGATCAGCGTCTGCGCGTTCTCGCCCTGCCCGATTGAGAGGTTGAGGATTTCGCCACGCGCCCAGCGCGATGCACCGCGGGAGTTGACGTACGACTCGAGGCTGCGTGGATAAGCCGGTCGTGTCTCCGGCCGGAGGTCGATTCCGCTGCGGTCGGCCATGCCGAACCGCACACCATCCTCGAAGATCGCCTTCTCACCGAGCATCAGGCCGAGTTGATAGAAGTAGACATCGCACGACGCTGCGATCGCGCCGGTGAGCGTGAGGCTGCCGTGGCCTTCGCGCTTCCAGCAGCGGAAATACCGGCTGCCGAACTGCATCCCACCGTTGCATCCGAGGCGCATCCGGGTGTTCATCGTCACCAGCTTTCGGCGCAGCCCCATCGCGGCGGTCGCCAACTTGAATGGCGACGCGGGTGGATACCGACCCTGGATGACGCGATTGTAGAGCGGGATGGCGGGGTTGTCTCGATTTTCGCGATACGTCTCGATGAAGACGTTCGGGTCATACGCCGGGTACGAGTAGTAGGCGAGGATCGCGCCCTGGGGCGTCATCGCCACCAGGGCTCCGCGCATGTCGGGAAGATCCTGGCGCCACATCGAATCGACGAAGCGCTGCAGCGGCAGGTCGATGGTGGTGGCGAGGGCTCGGCCGGCAATCGGGCGCACCGCGTTGCTCACGGTCTGCTCGCGAATGGCGCGACCGCGCGAAGTGACCTCGACATAGCGGATGCCCGGGCGACCGCGCAGCAGCGAATCGTACTCCAGCTCGATACCGAGCTTGCCGACGAGGTCGCCTGATACGGCGCCCGGATAGCGATTCGAGTCGAGGTCGGTGCGGCTGACTTCCTGCACGTAACCGACGAGGTGACCGACGCCGGCGCCGAGCGAGTAGTTGCGGCGAGGTGCCTGCTGCACGACGACGCCGGGCAGTGCGGTGCGATGTTCCTCGATCTTGAACACCACCCGGGGGTCGTTGGAGTCGAAGACCAGCACAGGCTCGTGCTTGGCGATCTTCCAGCGACGCATCACCACCGCGGTATCGATCTCCATCTCCGGCAGGAACGCGGCGAGCCGATCAACCATCACCCGCAGTGAGTCTTCGTGCTGAGTGAGCAGCTTGATCGCGTATCCCGGCACGTTCTCGGCGATCGCGAGCCCGTTGCGATCGAGAATGTCGCCGCGCGGCGCCGGAAGCGGCAACGGCCTGAGGCGGTTGTTTGACGACTCCAGCTCGAAGCGCTCGTGATCGACGATCTGCGCCCTGAAGAACGCGGCGGAGAGGACCGTGAAAACGAGGACGATGACGGCGGTGGCCGCCCCCGCGCGTCGACCCACCTCCCACGACGTGAAGGAGCTCACTTGAGCACGCGCACGACGAGCCAGTCGCGGAAGAGGACCACAAGCACGAGACCGGCAAGCGTGGTGCTAAGCCCCTGTATCGGCGCCCAGACCGTCGCCTCGGCGGCCAGCTCGGCCATCGATGCACCGCTGACCGCCACCAGCAGGACGTTGCGGGTCCATGTGCCGAGAAAGAAGAAACCGGCATTGACCAGGAGGTTGTCGGCAAAGAACACCGCGCGCCCCGACGCGACCGCCCACGCCACGAGGACGTGCGCGATCATGCCCGCGCCGAAGCTTGCCGGAGTGAGGACATCGACGATGAAACCCACGACGAGCCCGGCAATTGCTGCGGTACCCGGTTGCGATCGCATCGAGACGATGAGGAGCGCGAGCAGGAGGAAATCGGGGACTCCGCGACCGACCACAAACGATGGTCGCACATAAAACTCCAGCACGGCAAGCACAACGACGACGATCCAGACGCGCGCCCGGTCGGTACTCCGATTGCGGCGCCCGCGATCACTCGACCGGGTCCCCATCATGGGCGCACCGCGCCAGCGGGCAGTGCGATCGAATCGGGCTCGGCCGGGAGGTCGAGGTAAGCCGAATCACGTGGTTCGGTGAGCACCAGCACGTGACTTGATGCGCCCGGGTTGGCGAACGGTGCGATTCGGTACACGCGTTCGTAGCCGAGCGGATCGTCGCCGATTGACATGACCCGTCCGATCGGAACCCCGCGGGGATACACCCCACCGAGTCCGGCGGTGAACACCTCGGTCCCGATCGGCAGCGAATCGCGGAGCGCTACGCCGGTGAGCTGCAGCGTGACGCGCCGGCCCTCAGGCGCAGTCGCGGCGAGCACCATCCCGAGCACGCGGCCGTCGGCAGTCACGGCCGATGCGCGGAACTCCGGATGGGCCCATGTCATGACGGTGGAGGCCCGGGGGCCCGCGTACCAGACATACCCAAGGAGTCCCTCGGGACCGACAATCGGATCGAACGGGCGGACACCGTCCCTCGTTCCGGCACCGATCAGCAGGGTGCGGGAGTCGGTGGGCACGCTGCGGTGCAACACTTCAGCGGCGATGTAGGGCTGGGAGAGGCGTTGGCGGAGCTGCATCAGCTCGCGAAGATTCTCGTTCTCGCGCCGAGTGACGGCACCGGCCTGCACCATGAGTGCGAGCGAATCGCGCTGGCGCTGGACGCCCTCGATCGCGAACCGCGATGCGTTGTTGGCGGCGCCCTTCTCGGCGAGCAGGACAACGGGGCGGAGCGCGGTGCGTCGGATTGCTGCGGCGAGCCCCTGTGCCCACGGTTCGGGCATTGCGCGACCGGCGAGTGCCACGGCGAGGCATCCCACCAGTATCAGCAGGCTGCCGCGGGTGTCCTCGCGCCCTGCCAGGTCGCGCATGGTCAGTCCATCAGGTAGGGAGGGTCAGTCTCAGGTGACGAGCACGCCGCGGTACTTCTCGAAATCGTCGAGGATCCGTCCGGT
>JACDBX010000061.1 GCA_013694695.1 Gemmatimonadales bacterium
GCATATGTGACCTCAGGGGAAGAGATGGTCCACGTTGCATCCCGGTCCGCCATTTGTCAACGCGAAGGCCCTTGCTCCCTCACCCCATCGCCGTCCGATACCCCTCATAGGCCGCCCGGGGGTCGGCGTCGGACGTGATCGGTCGCCCCACCACCAGGTGGGTGGCACCCCCCGCCACCGCCGCCTCCGGCCCCGCCACCCGGGCCTGGTCTCCCGCGTCTTCCCCGCTCCGCCGGATCCCCGGCACCACGATCCGGCCCGAGCCCACCAACGGACGCACTGTCGCGATCTCCGCCGGTGAGCAGACCACCCCGGCCGCGCCGGCCTTCATGGCCATCGCGGCGAGCCGCTCAACTTCCGCGTCCACCCCGTCGATCTCGCGGCCGAGCACCGCCCCGAATCCGGCCGGATCGTGCGACGTGAGCACCGTGACCGCCACCACCGCGATCTTGCCCGCGGCCGCCTCCACTGCCCCCGCGATCATCGCCTCGCCACCCAGCGCGTGCACCGTCACCATCTCCACACCGAGATCGACCGCAGCCGCAACTGCCAAACGCACCGTGTTCGGGATGTCGTGCCACTTGAGGTCCAGGAACACCGGGTGACCATTCGCCACCACCGACCGCACGAACCCCACCCCGGCCCGCGTCATCATGATCGACCCTACCTTGACGGCGCATCGGTCGGGCAATACGTCGAGCAGCGCCACCGCACTCGGCGCGCTGTCCTGGTCGAGGGCGATGATCAGTTCAGCCATGATGATGTCCGGGGAGTGCGTCGATGATGCGTTCAGGAAGTCGCGGATCGGCGAGCGCTGCGGTGCCGATGGCGACCAGCGACGCGCCGGCCCGCTGGTAGTCCTGCACGTCGGCCACGGTGCGGACGCCGCCCACGCCGATCAGCGGAAAATCAGGGCACCGCGCAGACACCCGCGAAACCGCGAGGATGCCCGACGCCAGCAGCGCCGGCCCGCTGATTCCCCCGAAGCCGTTGCCGAGCCGAGGTTTGCCGCCGTGATAGATCATGCCGGGAAGGGTATTGACGAGCGACGCGCCATCGGCGCCGGCGTCGCGCGCAGCTTCCACCAGCGCAGGGATGTCGGGAAGCGCCGGCGACATCTTGACGAAGATCGGCCGCTGGGTCGCCGCACGGCAGCTCGACACCACGGCGCGAATCGCATCGGGATCGGCGCCGAACTCCACACCACCCGCCGAGGTGTTTGGGCACGAGAGGTTGAGCTCATACGCCACGTGGCCATCGAGATCATCGAGCCGCGCGATCACCTCGGCATACTCGGTGAGGGTGAACCCGACCACGTTGACGATCACCCGCAACGCCGGGATCTCGCGTGCCAGCCACGGCAACTCGTCGCGCCGCACCCGATCGACTCCCGGGTTTGCCAACCCGACCGAGTTGAGCATCCCGCCGCGGAACTCCGCGACCCGGGGCGCACGGTTGCCGGGCCGCGGCGCCAGCGACACCGCCTTGGTGACGAGGCCGCCGAGCCGATCGAGCTGCATCATGCCACCCAGCTCACGGCCGTAGCCGGCGGTGCCTGATGCGAGCAGGATCGGGTTCGAAAAGGTGATGCCCGCTACGGTGCACGCCAGGGTCACGGGATGTCGACGCCGCCGGCCGGGATGTCCACCGCGGTTGGGCGCGGGCGGGGGGGCGTCACGCCGCGGGCGCGTCGGTTCTGCGCGAAGATCATCAGCGCCAGCTCGAGCTCGCCGAATCGATCGTCCTCGCGACCCTCGATATATGCGAGGTACGGACTCTCGACGAGTGACACCACCCGTTCGCGGAGCACATCGGCGGAGTCGGGTTCGAGCGCGATCCGAGCGAGCAGCGCCTTCGCCAGATATGGCGAGAGCGGCCAGTCGCGCTCGAGTCGCGAGAAGAAGTAGCTCGCCAGCGCCGGCGCGCGCAGCGAATCGCGTGCAATCTCGCCGTGAATGAAAGTGAGCATGTCACCCAGCGGCGAGCCGGGAATCAGCGAGTCGTGCTGCGCCCGCAGTCCCTCGGCGAGGCGACCAAGCACCGCAAACTGGCCGGCGGTCGAACCGTCGTCGGTGCTGAGTTGCTCAAGCGAATCGACC
>JACDBX010000131.1 GCA_013694695.1 Gemmatimonadales bacterium
CTTTCCATCGACCATCAGGTCGTCGAGCGAAAAATCGGAGGGTCGGGTGAACGTGCGACCAGTGGCGGCTGGCGCGGTGATGCGATCGGTTCTGAACATCCTTACCGCATCACTCTTCTCACACCACCCAACCAGAAACCAGGAGCCGCGCGAGAAGACGAGCGTGTAGGGCCGAACATCGCGAGTCGATACCACCGCCGACGAGCCGCCCTGATAGGTGATGGCCAGCACTTCGCTGCCGCGGATCGAACGGCGAATCGCCGGGAGTACGTCGCTGGACGCACCATCCATCATGGCGCCGTCGCGCAACCCACTGAACGCGGCGTCGCGAGGCAGCGCGATGATGAGGTCGGTCAGGGCGGCACGGAGTGTCTCGACCTGCGCCGCCTGGGCAGGATCACGCTCACGCGCGAGCAATGAGAGTCCGAGTTCGAGGGCGCAGAGTTCAGCAGCGGTGAGGCGCATCGGGCGGCGAAAGTGTTCGCTCCGCACCTGCACGGTGTCGCCCTCGATCACCACCGTCACCCCTTCGACGAACGCCGCGGGAAGATCGTAGCGCTCCGCGAGCACCTGGAGATCGCGAATGAGTTCCTCGCGCTCCACCCCTGCGGCCGCAGCGAGTTCGCTGACATTCACCCGTTCGCCGCTCGCGAGTCGAGGCAGCACGGTGACGATGCGACGGAATCGCGCTGCAGCGGTGGCACTCACGCGTTGGCCCCCAGCGAGGCGAGGGTGCGTTGGGCGAGATCACGATACTCACGCACCATGTCCGGTGGCGACATCGGAACTGCGTCGCCGGCCATGCCGAGTAGCCAGCGATGGAACGACTCGCGTCGGCGAACGGTGAATGCGGCACAATCCACGTCGTCAGCGATGGCGGTGCCGAGCTTGCGCGCGGATCGTGCGGCGCCGGTGTTACCGGTGAAGCGCACGATCGTGCGCACCGGTGGTTCTTCACCGAGTTCCCATGCCGGCTTCGGGGCGGCACGATCGCGCAGCGAGAACGAACCAGGGATCTCGTAGTCCTGCGCACCCGGCGCCTTCGGATTCACGACGAGCTCGCGCATCCGGCTCACCCGGAAGATCCGTACGGCGCCCCGCGATGGGTCCATCGCGTGCAAATACCAGTGTCCGCTGGTGTAGGTGAGTCCATAGGGCTGCACCACTCGGCGTTCGGTTTCATCCCGTTCGATGCCGTAATAGGTAAACGTCACCTGCTTGCGGCGGGGCAGCGCATCACCGAGTGCCTCGAGCGTGCTGGTGTCGGCGGGAGTCCCAGGCGGCAGCATCGTCACATTGGGTGTGGGGACCAGCACATCGCCGGGCAGGTCGATCGCGAGCTTGCGCAGCGCCTGCGTTGCGTCATCGGCGAGGATCGGGTCGCCGCATTCCATCACTCGGGCGGCCGCGTCGGCCAGCAGCATCATGTCGGCGTCACTGAACTGGCGTTCAGCGAGGGCCTGATAGCCATAGCGATCGACGCGCTTGGGTCGCGGGCGTCCGCGCGGTGTTACAACGCTGAGGTACGGGAGGTAGAAGCGGTTGGCGACGATCGCGTACTTCGTCTCCTCATCGCCTTCCGTGCCCATCGTCTCAATCGGCACGCCCAGGGTGCGGAGTTCGTCCTTGTCGCGTTCGAACATCCGCCGCACTGACTCCGGGGCGCCGGACATGTAGTCTGGCACCTCGGTGCGGAGCTGCTCGAGGGTGGCGCCGTACTTCCGCGAGAGGAGCGCGGTGACGAGGTCGATCCAGCGCTGGAGCTTGCGGGCCTGGGACAGGGGATGATCCGGAGAGTGGTGTCAAACGATAACGTGCCTGTGTACCGGGGGACACTGTGGCGAGACCCGGTGCAGACGACCCGGGAGTGACCCGGGTCGCCCACGCCGCGATCAAGGCCTCGACTGCAACCGTGTCGGGTCGATTGCTGCTGGCACCGACGGGATGGTGCGGTCTGCGTCACCGGCCGGGCCGCGTTCGAGCCGCAACTGCCGTACGGCATCCATTGGCGTGGCCCGAAGCAACTCGGATGGCACGCGCTCCCAAAATGATTCGGTGTTTTCGGCTGCAATCCCACTCATGATCGCGTTGCTGGGGCATGCGTTCAGCATGGTGGCCAGATGCGGACCAAGTCCCGTTACGCGAAACTGCGCAACTCGCGTGACCGACAAGAACTCCCCGAACGCAAAACCGAACAGCCGCGATCCGGCGATGGCTATCGCCATGTTCTTCCGTGACGCATTCGTCGAGCCTGGGTGGCCGAGTGCGCTGAAATTGTCGAACTCGATCCAGTTCTGGGCGATCGCCGCCCCACCGTCAAAGCTGAACGCCACGATTCCGTTGGCGGTGACGAACCTTTCGGTGTCCACCCAGAGCGAAAAGTTACCGGCGGCGCTGCAGACGATCGTCAGTTCGGGATATTCGGATTGGCCGAATTTGTTCGTGACCAGGAGATCCGCCGGGAGTGTCGCACCCATGATCGTTGCGCCGCTCACGAACTGCCAGTCATATCCCGTCACTGCACCATTGAACGACACGTTCTCGACCGTTGCCCGCACGGTGATCGCGCCGGTGGCGAGTGGCGTGAGGACGCCCGCCTGTGTGATCGTACCCTTCCCCGGCTCCACCACGGTCCAGGTGACCGGACGCTGCACCAGGGTGTTGTCCGCGAGGCGCGCTTCCGCGGTGTACTGGTAGGTGTCGCCCACCTTGACGCGGGTCGTGCCGAAGATGGCGACCTGCGTTACCGGCGGGGGCGTGACAACAAGCTGTGCGCTGCCAGACACCGACTCGCTCGTAGCGGTGATCATCGTGGTCCCGGCGCCGACAGCGATCACCGCTCCAGTTCCCGAGACCGAGGCGACGGTCGGGTTCGTGGATTGCCAGGTCGCTGGCCGACCGGTCAACGTGTTCCCGCGACCGTCTCGCAACAGCAGCGTTGCTTGAGTTCCGGCCCCCACTGGAATCGACGCATTGGCGAGCGTCACGGTGACGGACGCGACCGCTGGAGCGCTCACGGTGAGTTGCGATGTGCCAACCTTGCCTTCGCTGGTTGCACTGATGGCGACCGTGCCCGGAGCGATTCCCGTCACCGCACCCGTTCCGGCGATCGTGGCGATAGCGGGGTTCGACGACGACCAGGATACGGCCCGTCCGGAGAGGGTGTTACCGGCCCCATCCTTCACGACCGCGGTAGCCGATGTACCGGCGCCGGCTTCGATGGTCGGGTTCGCGAGGGTGACAGCGACGCTGCCCACCGTGGGCGGAGGAGGGGGCGGGTTGTTGGTCCCGCCGTCGGCACCGCCGCCGCAAGCGGCCGCGCCGAGCAGCGCGACAAGGGTGTACGCAATACGAACGGAATGCATGGAGGCTCCGGGTCGAAGGGGGCCGCGGCAGGAGTCGCCGCAGTCCTTCGAAGCTGCCGGAGGGGTGTGACAATGGGCGGACGGCCCCCGCGTTTGCGCGGAACGACCGTGCAACCGGCCGGCCATCATTCGACGATCCCCCCACAGGTGCCGCACGTGTGCGGCACCCGCGTTTACGCGGATGGGGGGTGCAACGGACCGGCCATCACGCGACGATCCCCCACAGG
>JACDBX010000132.1 GCA_013694695.1 Gemmatimonadales bacterium
CGGACCGCCCCGCGCCGCTGCCACACAACAGTGCCGAGACATGGACCGTTGGCGGCAAGCTCACGATTCCGGTGGGCGAACGGGTGGTCGGTCGGATCTTCGGCATCACCACCGCCGACCAGCGCTACCTCTACGACCAGCAGTACAAGTACGACCCCGACTTTGCGCCGGGGAGTCGCACCGATGGGAAGCTGCTGACCGGGCACCTGCAGCTTCTTCCCTCGCAGGGTTCGTCGCACCCGATCGTCGGCGACTTCCGGATCGGTTGGTTCGATCGTGAGTTCACCCGAGGGGCCGTCGATCCCGCCGAGTACCGGGTTGGGGCATTCACCGGCCGACGTCTCGAGATCCTCGGCAAGGACATCGCGCGGGCGCAGGACACCCTCGCCGCCCGCCAGGCCGTCGACGGCTTCGCGCAGCCGCAGCTCTCGTCGCGCACGCCATGGGGTGTGCCAGCATTCTTCGTCGGCGGCGCGTCTCAGGGCGAGATCGCCTGGAACAGCTTCTCCGAACTGCGTACCCAGCTCGACCTCACCCTCGGTGTGGGGCGCAACACCGATGTCTTCGTTGGCGGGCTCGTTGCCTCGCAGGATGTGAAGACCTTCCAGCGCATCCTGGCCTACCGCCCCGTTGGCGGAATAGTTCCACCGGCCACCGCATCGGCATTCTCCCCAACGATCACGGCGGCGTACATCGAGGGACAGACCCGCAGCGATGAGCTTGCGGTGGTAGCGGGCGTGCGCTACGACGCCTTCTCGCCGGGCAGCGACCTCGGCAACGAGACGCTCGCGTCGCGCTCGTCGATCAATCCACGCATCGCGGTGTCGACGGTACTCAAGGGCGCGACGCTCGTGGCGAGTGTCGGGCGTTTCGCCCAGGCCCCAGACCTGCAGTTCCTCGTCGACGCCGCATTCGACGACACCACCCGGACCGGTCGCTTCCGGCGGGGCAACCCGAACCTCGGGTTCGAGAAGGCGACGCAATTCGAGTTCAGCACACGTTTCCGCGTGCGCGAGCAGAGTTCGCTCAAGGTCAATGTCTACATGAAGAGCCTCGATGGGCTGGTTGCCACCGCACCGCTCGGCGTCAATCCGGATTCCAGCAGGTTCGTGAACGCCGACATCGGCAACGTCACGGGTCTCGAGGTGATCTTCGAACGTGAACGTCACAATGGATGGGGCGCCCGCCTCGCGGGGGTGGTGCAGAAAGCCGAGGCCACCGTGACCGACGCATTCGAGTTGCAGCGCCTTATCCAGATCGATCCGACCAACGGCGACACGCTCGCCGCGCCGGCGCGCTCGCAATTCCCGCTCGACTACGACCGTCGCCTGGCGTTGATCGCCACCGTAGACGGCGAGCTCCTCCCCACCACCGGGCCGAAGCTCTTCGGGGTTCGTCCGCTCGGCGGGCTCAGCGCGGCCGGCGTGTTCCGCTACGGCAGCGGGTTGCCATACTCCAAGACCGACGAGACCGGTGACTCACTGGTGGTCGAGCCCAACGGGTCGCGACTGCCCAGCCAGATGACCGTCGACGCGCTGCTGCGGCGACCGCTGCGCCTCGGCCGATTCGAGGGCGGCTTGTACCTCGATGTCCGCAATGTGCTCAACACCCGCAACCAGACTTCGGTCCGCCGCGACACCGGATCGCCGTTCGCGTCGGAGGAAACCATTGATCGACTCGCCCTGACGGCGTACAATGCAAACCCTGACCCGATCCCGTTCGAGTCCCCGCGATACCGTCGCTCGGCCGATCTCGACAGCAACGGACTGATCGCCGGGCAGACCGAGCTGCTGCCGCTCTATCGATCGGCCGCGCGTGACTTCACCCAGCCGCTGTTCGTTTACGGCCCACCGCGGACGCTCCGTTTCGGGGTCGAGATGCTGTTCTGAGCACCACTGCCCGTCGCATTCCGCCATCCGGAGGACCGTGATGAGGATTCGCCCCGTTGGACCCCTGATCGTGGTGCTTGCCATCGCTTGCGGCGGCGGCACGCCGGACCCTGCGCCGGACACCACGACGACGGTGACGGCAGTGACCGACACCGCCATTCCCGATAGCGACCTCGGCGCCAGCATCCGGCGCGGCCGGGCCATCCTTCTCGCCACCAGGGATTCGCTGCCGTCGCACGTCGGCAACGACCTTCGGTGCACGAGTTGTCACCTCAATGAAGGTCGCCAGCCCAATGCGATGCCGTGGACGGCCGTGTACGCGCAATTTCCGCAGTACCGCTCTCGCGGTGCCCAGGTGATCCGCCTCGAGGACCGCATCAACGACTGCTTCGAGCGCTCGCTCAACGGCACCGCGCTGTCGTTCGATGATTCCGCCATGCGGGACATCGTGGCCTACATGGCATTCCTTGCGCGCGGCGTCCCCGTGGGCGCCACCGTGCCGGGGCAAGGGGTGCCGCGCCTCGACGCACTCGAAGGCGACACCGTCGCCGGTGCCGCGGTCTACGCGGTCCAGTGCGCGCGGTGCCATGGCGAGTCTGGCGAGGGCACCACGATCGCACCACCGACATGGGGTCCGCGATCGTTCAACATCGGCGCCGGTATGTCACGCATCCGCACCGCCGCGGGCTTCATCAAGGCCAACATGCCTTTCGACACGCCGGGGACGCTATCCGACAAGGACGCCCAGGACGTCTCGGCCTACGTCACGTCGAGAAGCAGGCCGGACTTCGCGCGGAAGCACGAAGACTGGCCCCGCGGCGATGCTCCACCCGACGTTGCGTATCCGACGCGCGCTGCAGGAGGTTCAGCCGCTCCGACCCACTGACGTCGGCCTGTGAGAGCGCGAACGGCCCGCAAGGTCACGGCCCCGGCTGCAAATCCACCAGCAGGAGCCTGATCCGCCGCTCAAGTTCCGCCGCCACGTCCCGGAATGCCTCGATTCCCGCGTCGGCCGGGTCAGGCAATCCCCAGTGCAGCATGCGCGATCCGGGGATCACCGGACATGCCTCGCGCGCGTTGTCGCAGACCGTGATCACGAGATCCCACTGCCGATCGATCATCGAATCGATGCCCTTGGACGTGCGGTCGTGCCACGCTATCCCCCGCTCGGCGAGCACCGCCACGGCCAGCGGGTGCGGGCCTGCACCCGGGTTCGACCCCGCACTCGCCACGTCAACCCGCGTCCCGCCGATCGTCACGAACAGCGCCTCGGCAATCTGGCTGCGCGCCGCGTTCGCCGTGCAGAGGACGAGCACCCGCGTCACGGCGTCACTCACCGCAGCACTCCGGGCCGCAGCAACCCTTCACGTCCGGCTTCCGCGCGCGAATGAACGCCCCCATCACGCGACCAGCGATCTCCGGCGCCACGTGCCCGGCATCGATGCCGCTCCCCTGCAGGAACGCGTTCGCATCGGACAGCTCGTAGATGCGCGTCGGCTCGACGCTCGCATCGTCGAAGCCGGCGTCACGCAGCAGCCCGAGGAATTCCTCCTCATTCAGCGCGCCCGCCACACAGCCGACCCAGAGTTCCATGTTGCGCCGCACCTCGGCGGGGAGCTCGCCGCGCACCACGACGTCGGAGACCGCGAAACGGCCGC
This sequence comes from Gemmatimonadales bacterium, assembly GCA_013694695.1. Lineage (GTDB taxonomy): Bacteria > Gemmatimonadota > Gemmatimonadetes > Gemmatimonadales > GWC2-71-9 > Palsa-1233. Next base: position 3,548 of record JACDBX010000132.1, read on the forward strand.
CGGGCTTCAGCACCCGGAACGCCTCCGCGATCACGGTGCGCTTGTCACCCGAGAGGTTGATGACGCAGTTGGAGATGATCACGTCCACTGACGCATCGGGGAGCGGGATGCGCTCGATATCGCCCTTGAGGAATTCGACGTTGCCGACCCCGGCCTTCGCCTGGTTGGCGCGTGCGAGGCTGAGCATTTCGTCGGTCATGTCGAGACCGTAGGCCTTGCCGGTCGGGCCGACGCGGCGCGCCGAGAGGAGGACGTCGATGCCGCCGCCCGATCCGAGGTCGAGCACCACGTCGCCCTCCTTCAGCTCGGCGAGGGCGGTCGGGTTGCCGCAGCCGAGCGACGCCAACAACGCGTCGGCCGGGATCTCCGATGCTTCGGTGTCGCTGTAGAGGTTGCTGGTGATGGGGTCGACGCTGTCGCCACAGCCAGCGTCGCCGCCGCAGCAGCTCGAGCGCTCGCCCGCCACCACGCGCAGCGCCGCCGCACCGTACTTTTCGCGCACCGTGTCCCTGAGTGCCGATGTGTTGCTGGTCATGTCGTCCTCCGTGTCAATCAAATTTGGTTGATATGTAAAGGCAAAAAAATCAGCAGCACTTTCCGCGAGGATCGCGTGCGGGTTCGAGAAGGCGCTCGAGGTGGTCGCGTGCCTCCTCGAGGGCGTCGCGATTGAGCGCGTAGTAGACCCAGCGTCCTTCGCGGCGATCGAGCACCAGGCCAGCTTCTCTGAGCACCCGCAGGTGAAACGACAACCGCGACTGCGCCGCGTCGAGCACGTCCATCAACTCGCAGACGCACTGCTCCCCGCCCCGCAGCCGCTCGACGATCTGCAGCCGGGTCGGGTCGGAGAGCGCATGGTGGAGCTGCGACATCGTCGCGGGATCAGCCGTGGCGGTCATGAAGGGTTTATAACAACAGAAATTGATACGTCAAGTCCAACCACCCCCATCGGTCCGAACAAGATCGTGAGTGCACCGAGCAATCAATGGCGTCTCGGACCGCCGTGTGCGACGTGGGTCTGGTACGACGTCAGATGCAGACCTGCGCGACGCAGTGCGCGGGCCACTTCCATGACGTGAGGCTCCAGATGCCGGTCAAGAGCAGCGGAGGGACCAAGGGCGCAGGTGGCAAGGCGAGTGGCGGGAGCAAGAGCGCCGCAAAGGATGGAGCCCGCACGGACGGGGGCTCGACGGGCGCCGACAAGCTGAACTGGCCCGCCACAAACGGCGTCGACACCACCGACTCCCAAGCCGATGGCACCGATGCCAGCATCAACCAGGACGGTGCGGAGAGCAGCACCGCGCCGACCGACAGCCGCCGCAAGGGGGCGCGACACGAGGACGCCGACGAAGCGGGCGCGACGGGCGATGGCACCGCACCCGACCAGCGCACTCCAGACGATGCGGAGCGGAGCGACGAGCACCGCGGCATCAACAGCGTCGACACGACCGAACCTCCGACACCCTAGCGCGTCCGAACGCGGCTGGACAAAGGGGGCAATTCGTCCCCGCTGTCCGCCGGCTCAGGCGGCCCGTTCCATCATCCTCTTGATCGGCTTGACCATGAGGCCCAGCACGGCGGCGGCGATGAACAGCAGCATCGTCGTCGTGGTGAAGAGCTGCGGCATCTGCTCGAGCTTCTCCGGGTCGACGTGGCCGCCCACCAGGCCACCGATCAGGTTGCCGATCGCGCTGGCCAGGAACCAGATCCCCATCATCTGCCCCAGGTACTTCCGGGGGGACAGCTTGGTCATCGACGAGAGTCCGACAGGGCTGAGCGAAAGTTCACCAATGGTCTGGAAGAAGTAGCTCGCGACCAGCCACCACGGTGAAACCAGCAACAGACCATTGCCCGCTACCACCTTGTTCGCCGCGAGGATCATCACGGCGAACCCGACGCCGGCGAACGCCAGTCCCATGGCGAACTTGGCCGGGCTCGACAGGTCGCCACCGGGCCGCTTCGACAGCCCGATCCACACCGCTGCGGCGACGGGCGCCAGCAGGATGATGAAGAACGAGTTGACCGACTGGAACCACGTGGCCGGGATCTCGAACCCGCCGACGGTCCGGTCGGTGAAGTCGCGTGCAAAGAGATTGAGCGAGGTCGGGGCCTGCTCGAACGCGCTCCAGAAGATCGCCGCAAAAACAAAGAGTACCAGGATCACCACAACCTGCTTACGCTCGATCGCGGAAATACCACGATCGGCGAAAACGAACGAGAAGAACGCGATCGCCAGGCCGAGGAGCACATAGGTGAAGTAGCGCCCGATCACCTGCGGATCGATCGTGATCATGCCGGTGCCGGCGAGAATGAACGTGCCCAGGATCGCGGCGAGGAGCGCGAAGACAAGCGTCTTCACCGTCCCCTCCCGCTTCGCCTGCACCACCGGGTCAGGGTGCCGCTCGATGTCCGTTCCGAGGTCGCCGAGGGTGCTCGCTGCGTACATGCGGAAAGTGAGGAGGCCGAACAACATCCCGACGCCGGCTGCGCCGAATCCATAGTGCCACCCGACCTGCTCACCCAGGAAACCGGTTACGAGCTGGCCAAAGAACGCGCCGACGTTGATGCCCATGTAGTAGATCGAGAAGCCGGCGTCGCGACGCGCACCGCCCTCGGGGTACAGGTCGCCGACGATCGCCGAGATGTTCGGCTTGAGGAGCCCAGTGCCCATCACGATCAGCAGCAGGCCGGCGAAGAAGCACATCTTGCCCGCTGTCCCCTGCCCGGCGAGTCCCGACAATCCAATCGACAGGTGACCCATGGTGATCAGGATCGCGCCGTACCAGATCGCTCGCCGCAACCCGAGCAATCGGTCGGCGATCCACCCGCCGGGCAGCGACGACAGGTAGACTAGCGCGCCGTAGATCCCGACGATGGCAGACGCCTGGCCGCGGTCGAAGCCGAAGCCGCCATCGATCAGCGCCGCCGACATGAAGAGGACCAGCAGGGGTCGCAACCCGTAGTAGCTGAAGCGCTCCCACATCTCGGTGAAGAAGAGGGTGCGCAAGCCGACCGGGTGGCCGAAGAAGCCCGTCTGGGGAGCCTGATTCACGGCGTTGTCCGCGTCAGAGGTGGAGTACATCAGGAGCGTGGCTTGAGTTTCTGCTTGAGCATCTCGAGCTGTGCGTCGACCGCCGCCTCTCGGGCGCGCTGGTCGAGCTGGAACTGGTCGGACGGCGCCATTGAGTCATCATCAAGCGAACCCTCGCCCCGGTCAGCCGGGGGGTTCACGCCGAGTCGGGCGGACTGAAATCGTTCCCGGGTAACGGCATAGTCGCGCTCGGCGAGAAAGAGTTCATCACGCTGCACCACGACCTTTCGTTCCAGGAGGTCGACACGCTCCCGGGACTTTGCCAGAAACTCCTCTGCGACGACCCGGGTCTCCTCGTCGCCGATGTCTGCAGCCATGACACCGCGGCGAGTATAGACAGTCACCTCATCGCGCGCCCTCGCCAGCTCGGCCTCGGTGCGCCTGAGCCCCTCCTGTAGCTGGCCGATACCCACCTTGAACTCGAGCAGTGCCTCCCGCAGCATCGCCGCCTGTTCTCGCGTCGATCCCTGTCGCGTAGCGAATATGCGGTCCAGATGGGACTTGATATCGTCGAGATTCATCACGGAGGCTGGTGAGGGGAGCGGGGCGAAGTGTATCCGCCGCAATGCACACCGGTCAAGCAAGAGCCGGGCGTGTAGATTGGCAGGACTGCCTTCCGGGGGACCGATGCAATCGTCGAATGGCCGTGTCATCCTGTGCTGCGCCCTGCTCGCCGCGGCCTGCGGACCGCCGCGCGGTCCCTCGGTTTCGTGCGGCATCGCGACGCTGACGGGCCCGCTCGTGGTGCTCGAGTCCTTCGGCAAGGGTAACGCGCTCGCGGCACCGCCAACGATCGTTCCCGCGACCCTCCCGGTTCGACTGGTGGGCGGCCCGGTGCTCCGGGGCATCGTCGGTCAACCCGACTCGACCAGCTGGCTTGTGGGCGCGGAGGGCGAGCTCCCGCCAGACGTCCGCCCCGGGTACGGCGTCCTGATCGTGCATGGGGGCGTTGCCCAGGGCGTGCTGGTGTTCGATGGCCAGGTCATTCCCGGCGCCCCGGTGATCGGCACGGTGGCATTGGGGTCGGCCTCCCTGCCTTTGCTTGGCGCGCGGGTCGACCCGCGCGAGATCGCCGACAGCTCCTGTCCCGCGTTCCCCGACTCGGCCCGATGAGTCGGCCGCGCATCGGGATCACCGGCGTGACCCGGGCCCGCGAGGGTGGCGAGATCACCGGCGTGAACGCGAACTACGTTTGCGCAGTCATCGCTGCGGGTGGGTTGCCGGTGATCCTCACGCCCGAGCTCGATCAGGCGTCCGCCGTCGAGCTGTTCGGGGAATGTGATGCGCTGCTCCTCACCGGCGGCGAGGATGTCGATCCCGCTCGGTACGGCGCCGCGCCACTTCCCGAACTCGGCACCGTGTCGGCCGCGCGCGACGCCAACGAACTCGCACTGTTCGCCGAGGCGCGTGTCCGCGACCTCCCGATCCTCGGGATTTGTCGCGGTATCCAGGTGGTCAATGTCGCGTGCGGCGGCACGCTCTTCCAATATCTGCCCACGCAGCGTCCCGGCACGACGAACCACGATCCTGGCGGCAGTCGCCAGCAGCACTCGCACGACGTGATGCTCGAACCGGAGTCCCGGCTGGCCCGCATCCATGGCGCCACAACGCTGCAGGCCAACTCGTATCACCATCAGGGGATCGATCAGCTGGGTGGCGGGCTGCTCGCCACCGCGCACGCGCCCGATGGCCTGATCGAGGGTGTCGAGGCCGCCGATTCAGCCGAGTGGCTGATAGCGGTGCAGTGGCATCCGGAGGAATTGTGCGGCAACATCGACGCCGAACACCTCAAGCTTTTTGCGGCACTCGTCGCGACAGCCCGCCGCGCCCGGTAGCAAAGCGGTGAAACCCGCCGCGAAACCGATTCGCGTGATGCATGTCGCGAGCGGCCGCGAATGGCGCGGCGGACAGCGACAGGTCTTCCTGCTCGCCCGCGGCATGCACGCCAGCGGGCGGATAGATCTGCAGGTCGTCACCAGCGCCGGCAGCGAGCTCGCGACCCGGCTCGCCGACAGCGGGGTCCCGGTGACCGGCGTGCCGTGGGACGCCGGGCTCGACCCCCGCGCCGCCATCCGGATCGCGGCGCTCGCCAATCCCGGCATGATCGTGCACGCGCATGACGCCCACGCACACGCGCTGGTCGACGTCGCCACACGGCTGCGCGGTGGCGCCACCATCGCGACGCGACGCATCGATGTTGCGATCAGCCATCCCACGCGCTGGAAGCGTGTGCGTGCGGCGATCGCGCTGTCCGCGGCCGTCGCCGAGCGACTCGGCGCCGCGGGCGTCCCACCCGATCGGGTCCACATCATCCCCCCTGCAGTCGAACCACCACCACACGAGACCAACGGCGAAGCGCGTTCCGCCGATTCCGTGATCCGTGTTGTCTGCATCGCGGCGCTCACGCCCGAGAAGGGCGTCGACGTACTGATCGATGCGATGCCGATCCTGTGCGGCCGATTTCCGGCGCTGCAGGTCACGGTTCTCGGGGACGGCTCGGAGCGCGAGGCGCTGCAGGCGCGGATCAATGCCGCTGGCTGCGGGCACGCCATCGTGCTCACCGGGCACGTCGGCCACCCCGAGCGGTTCCTGAATGATGCGACGATCGCGGTGCAACCCTCGCGGTCGGAGGGCTTCGGATCGTCGGTCCTCGATGCCCTTGCGCGCGGCGTGCCTGTGGTGGCGAGCAACACCGGGGGCCTCCGCGACGCGCTCCTCCGCGGAGGTGGGGTGCTGGTGCCACCGGGCGACCCGATCGAGCTGGCCAAGGCCATCGCCGCGCTCGTCGACGACCCCGCCGAACGTCGACGCCTCGGCGACGCCGGGCGCGCCGCGGCACGCCACTTCACGGTGGACCGATTGGTCAGCCGGACCCTCGATGTGTATCGTTCGCCATGATCTACTTCTGCGTTCCAAGCCGTAATGACGCCCCGACGGTGGGGCTGGTGCTCTGGAAGATTCGTCGCCTCCTCGAGGATACGCCGCGAGAATACCAACTCCTGGTGGGCGATGACGCGTCGGATGACACGACCACCGAGGTGCTGGAGCCCTACCACAAGGTGCTTCCGCTCATGGTTCTCCGGTCGCCGGCCCCGATGGGGCATGCGGCTACCGTCGAGCGCCTCCTGAAGGAGGCGTTGCGGCAATCGGATCGTCACAAGCGCGACGTCGCGTTCGTGATTCCTGCCGATTTCTCGGCCGATCTCGGCGCCCTCCAGGAATTCCTCAAGCGTCTTGACAGCGGCGCCGACCTGGTGATTGGCGAGGCGACCCTCGAGGGTGAAACCGATCGCTGGCAGCGCCTCGTACGCCAATGGGCGGGGCGCATTCTCGGCCGATCGGTGGCCATTCCCGGCGTGACCGACGTGGTGTCCGGCTATTCCGCGATGCGTCTGGTCGCGCTCCGCCATGCGTTCCGCGAGCGCACCGCGCGGTGGCTGCGGGCCGAGGACTGGGCCGCGAACGCGGAGCTGCATGCCTGGACCGCATCGGGCGCCAGGCGCGTCGAGGTGGTACCGGTCGTGGAACGCAGCGACCGCCAAAAGCGTTTGGGGGATCACGACGCGTGGAGTCGGGCAAAATCGCTCTGGGCTGCCCGCCGCGTGCTGGCGGCGCCACCACCCGCACCGCCTGCTGACCGGTCGCCCCGCGCGGCCACTGCCAAGGAAGCTGCTTGATGTTGATGCACGCTGCATTGCTTGCCCTGCAAACCACGTTCGCTGCCTCTCCCCCGCCGGCGGCCGTGCCGTTTGGCGTGGGCGAGACGTTCGAATACTCAGCCCGCATGGGCTTCCTCCGCGGCGGCAAGGCATGGCTCCGGGTGGAAGCGGTGGAGCCGGTTCGCGGCGTGCCGAGCTGGCACTTCTCGTTCGACACCAAGGTGAATGTCGCAGGCGTGTACAAGAGCGAGAGCCGGTTTGATTCGTGGACGGGCGTCAACGACTTCATCTCGCGCCGCTTCATCAAGGACATGGAGGAGCACGGCGGCCGACACGTGCAGGACTTCCGGATCCACCCCGACTCGGGGTTTTTCCGGCGGGGAGCCGACACGGGCACCAAGGCAACCTCGACCAGGCCGATCGACGATATCGCTCTCTTCTATTATGTCCGAACGGTGCCGCTCGCGGTGGGCAAGACGTACACCTGGAACAACTACTGGCGGAAGTCACAGAACCCCGTCACCGTCAAGGTGCTGAAGCGCGAGGAAATGAAGCTTCCCGACGGGCGGAAGGTGCAGGCGTTCGTGCTCCATCCGATTGTCGATGAGAAGAACGGGATGTTTTCGCGGAAGTCCGACGCGCGGTTGTGGGTCACCGACGACTTCCATCGAATTCCGGTGCAGATCCAGACGACCTATGACTTCGGCACCGTCAAGCTCGTGCTGGTCGACATGAAGCTCAAGACGAAGGGATGAAGTGGCGGGAGGCGGACCTCGACGCGTTGCGCACCGTCCCGATCGCCACCCGATCCAGCAAGGTCGACCGGTCCCTGCTCGCCACCCCTCCGGGTGGCGAGTTGTCGTTCAGCACCTTTCTCGATGCGCTACCTGATGTTCTCGCCGCGCGCGATCTCCGGATCATCATCGAGCACGTCGCCACTGCCGCCCGACGCCGGCGCGGCGTGGTCCTCCTGATCGGCGGGCATGTGATCAAGACCGGTCTCGGTCCGCTGGTCGGAGCACTCATGCGCGCCAAGGTGGTCACGCACGTGGCGATGAACGGCGCGGCGGCGATCCACGATTTCGAACTCGCGGCCTTCGGCGGAACCAGTGAAGATGTGGAGGCGGGTCTCGCCGACGGGTCGTTCGGGATGGCCGAAGAGACGGGTCGCGAGATGAACGGGGCAATCACCGCTGCGGCTGCGGCAGGCGCCGGGCTGGGAGAGGGCCTTGCGGATGCCCTGGCCAGGCGCGGCGACCTTCCCGGGGGCGACGCGTCCATCCTGCTTGCCTGTCGTGAACTCAGCGTGCCGGTGACCGTCCATCCGGCGATCGGCGCCGAGATCATCCACCAGCATCCCACGGTCGACGGCGCAGCGATCGGTGCGACATCGCTGCGCGACTTCCGGCGCCTCGCCGGTTCGCTCCCCGACATCGACGATGGTGGCGCCGTGCTCAACCTCGGCAGCGCCGTGATGATGCCCGAGGTGTTCCTCAAGGCGCTCACGATCGCGCGGAACCTCAACGGGGGTCTGCCCGCGCGGTTTCTCGCTGCGGATTTTGACATGATCCGGCACTATCGGCCACGCATGAACGTGGTGCAGCGCCCGACTCGGGACGGCGGGACCGGAATCTCGATCACCGGCCACCATGAACTGATGATTCCATTGCTCGTGTGGGGCATACTGGGCAGCCTCGAGCGCGAGCCGCCGCCCTCAGCCGTCAGCGCATGAGGGCCGGCGTTCCACCGTCAGCCCCATGCGCTGCAATCGGCGCTCAGGACACCGACTGATCGTTCCGGATGGTGCTGCGGACCCGGTCGGCAGTTCGGGGCGAGAAGATCCTCAGCAAGGTGTAGATCACGAAGCCGAGGAATGCCCACCAGAGCAGCGTCGCGATGATTCCCAGTGCACTGCCCAGGATGGCCGTCAGCAGCTTGAAGGCGAGCACGGCCAGACCGGCGAAGACAGCGAACCCCGTGATGTTCCGGACCATGTTAGACTCCCGCGAAGATCGACCGCGCCCGATGCGCGGCCAGTTCGCCCTCTACGCACCGTACACTCCAAGGTTTCACTTCGCATCATATGAGTCCCCATCCTGATGTGATCGTGATCGGTGGTGGCGCCGTGGGGACCGCCTGCGCCCGGGCGCTCAGCATCCGGGGGACAACGGTGCTCCTGATCGACCGCGAGCGGACACCCGGCGAGGGATGGCGCGCTTCGGCGGGGATGCTGGCCGCCCAAGTCGAGGCCGAGCCCGAGGATCCGCTGCTTGGTCTCACCGTAGCCGGTCGGACGTTCTACCGGGAGAATGCGGGGCTCCTGCACGAGCGGACCGGCATTGATATCGGCCTCGACGAATGCGGCATCCTGCAGGTGGCCCTCACCGAGGAAGCCGCGGTGGCTGCGAAGGCCAAGGTCGCGTGGCAGCGCCAGCAGGCCCACCGGGCCGACTGGCTCTCGCCCCAGGAGGTCGCGGAAGGTTGGCCCTGGCTCGCCTCGGGCATGGGAGCGTTCTGGGCGCCGGAGGATGGCGTGGTCGACCCGGCAAACCTGGTGACCGCACTTCGCCGCGACGCACAGCTGGCTGGTGCGACGATCGTTCAGGATGTGGTTGGGTCGATCGAGTCGGCGAAGGGTCGAATCACCGGGGTGCAGGGCGAACGCGACCGGTACGACGCGCCCACTGTCGTGGTCGCTGCAGGCGCGTGGTCCGGGCGGATCGCAGGGCTTCCCCGGCCGTTGTCCGTGGAGCCGGTGCGTGGGCAGATGATCGCATTCTCGTGGCCCGCCGACACTCCTGCCGTAGTGGCGTACGGACCGAGGTGCTACCTGCTCCGGCGGGGGGACGAGATGCTGGTGGGAGCGACGATGGAGCACGCCGGGTTCGACCCCAGCGTGACGCCGGACGCCACCGCGACGTTGATCCGGCGCGCGAGCGCGATCCATCCCGCCCTTCGCGATGCGACCCCACGACGCGCCTGGGCCGGCTTGCGTCCTGGCACCCCCGACGGCCTTCCGATCATCGGCGCCGAGCCCCGTCTCGCCGGGCTCTGGTACGCGACGGGGCACGGTCGCAACGGGATCCTGCTCGCGGGCGTTACTGGAGAAATGATTGCGCAGCAGGTCCGCGGCGATGCGGAAGCTGCCGACCTCCGGGTTGTTCGGCCCGAGCGTTTCTGGAACTGGTAACCAGCAGCAGGTGATTCAGGACTTCGAGTATCGTGCGAGCCCATGCGCGAAAAGAGGAATTCCGGCGAGCGCAACCATCGCAAACGCGAAGAATGCCGCGAGCGGCGACCGAAGCAGCTCCATCGTGCCGATGATCACTGGCGCCGCCGTAATACCGAACGCCGTCATTCCTCCGCCGACTGCAAGTACGATGGCCAACAGCCAATAGAGATGCCGCCGCCGCCACCACATCGCGAACACCGCTGTCACCCAGACCAATCCAGCCATCACGACTATCGGGCGCACGAGCTCGACCCCGCTTGGCACGCCCGCCGGGCCATCAAGAAGTCGCGCGACGCTGACGACACCGACGCCCAGCACCGACAGCACCAATACAGCCGCGAGCTTACCCGTGGCCACGACCCAGTGCGGATGCGGCAGGTGCTGCAGGAGCGCAATCGCGCCGGACTGACGGCTGGTGATGATGCCGGCGACCACCGCACCCGGCACCATGACCCCCAGGATCCGGATGTACAGCGGCGCCATCTTCCGCAGTTCCGCTGGGCCCACGATGGTGACAACCACCAGCGCCGCCAGGATTATCCATCGCTTGGCGAGCAACTCGACGCCAAGGCGGATATCGAGGAGCGCCAGCGCTGGTAATGCGGACCTGCGCCCCGGCGGATACTCCAGCGCGGCAGTCACTCGATCCCGCTTGCCGATCAGGCCGAGCGGATCGGGATCATGCACGTATCGACGCAGCCCCGACGCGTACAGGAACGCCGCAGCCACCCATGTGACGAGAAACGCGATTGCAAGCGGCAGGAGCAGGCGAAATGGTCCGCGAGCGCTGGCGGCCTCCGCGACAATCCACTGCCCGATCGGGCGGAGCGCCTGCATGGCGCGGTCGAACCACGCGTCTGGCATCCACTGTGGCGCCAACCAGAGTGTGGTTGGCACCCACCAGAGTCGGATCAACGACCAGCGCGCGTTCGCGGCCATCAGCAGCCAGCACAACATGCTCACCACCATCCACGCGCCGGCGATGATCGTGAGTCCCACTGCCCACGGTGGTGCGAAATCGGCGTGCCGCATCACCCCGACCAGCACCGCGACGAGGATGAGCGGGGTCGCCAACGTCCGCACTGCAGCGCCGGCCAAACGGGCCGCGGCCGTGACGTGCCATGGCAGTGGCAGCGCACGCTCGAGCGCGAGTCGGCCACTCAATCGGTCGCCCGCAAGCGTCGCCATCGGGTGCAGCCCCATCGCGAGCGCGGCCATTCCCGGCAGCACGATCAGCAGGATGGCGAGCGGATGGTCCGCCTCGAACCGATGCGCCGTGTTGAGCGCAGCGATCACTGCGGCGCCTGCGGCGGCGGACACCAGCACAGAGCGCCCTCGCCGAATCTCAAGTGCCGCGCAGGCGATGGCGCCCTTCACGCGGTCGACCGCAGAGCGTCGGCCACCACCGACGTGAGCCGCCCCTCTGCCCGCGCCTCGCTGAGCTGTGTACCGGACAGCTCATGAAGCAGCTGGCCGTCCCGGATCAACAACGCCCGATCACACAGCGCCTCGACGTCTTCGAGCAGGTGCGATGAAAAGAGGAGCGCACGATCCGGGGCGTTGTTGAATCGCTCGCGCAGGAGTGCGAGGAAGTCCATTCGCACGACCGGGTCGAGCCCGTTGGTCGGTTCATCGAGCACCAGCAGGTCGGGGCGATACGCCTCGGCGGCAATGAACGCCACCTTGACCTGACTGCCCCGCGACAGCGCGCTGATCCGCAGGGAGGGATCGACGCCAAGCCGCTCGACCAGCGCCGCGGCTTCGGTCCGGTTCCACGTGGGATAAACGTCAGCGAGGAACGCGAGCCACTCGCGTACCCGCAGCGCTGGGTCAGCGAGGGGGGCCTCGGAAGCGAATCCGATGCGCGCCCGCCAGGCTGGCGGCGCGGTGCGGATATCGCGCCCAGCGAGGGCGATCGTCCCGGTCCGGTCGTGGAGCCGGTCCGTCACGGCCCGCAGCAGGGTCGTCTTGCCGGCGGCATTGGCTCCCAGAAGTGCCACCGTCTCGCCGCCATGAATGGAAAAGCTCAGCGGCCCCAGATGGAACGCGGGAAAGCGAACCTCGAGCGCGTCGACGGTGAGGATAGGGGGCATGACGGCGGTGGCGTTCCAGGATGGAGGATTGGGAAATGTCGTTGCAGCCCGGGGTGCGCGGAAGGCCGTACACATCCTCGACAGATGGATCCGATAACCGAGGGGACGCGTAACCCTCGTGCAGTCAGCATTCATCCATTTCTTTATGGAGCGGGGGATCGCATGGTCGGCATCGGTCGCTCAATCCGGAATGGCCTTGGCGCAGTGAGCGAGAGGCTCTCCACCGGCGACGTTGCCGGGGGTTCACCGTTCCTGCGGACAATCCCGATTCTTGCGCCGGCGAGCCGATAAGTGAAGCGGAGCACGGTGGCGTCACTGGCAACGGCATTCGCGCTCTGTGCGGGCGCCGCGGTCATGCTGCGGGCCAAACCCTCGTCGGCGGAGGCTCCCCGCACCTGGGACGTTGCCGCTGAGCGAGTGCGCCGCGATGCGGACATTGCGTTCTACATGAAGCGCGTCTCGGAGGATCCAACCGGCGCACTCGATGAACTCCGGCTCGCCGCCCTGTACCTCCAGAGAGCGCGGGAGCGTGGCGCGCCCGCCGACCTGCTCCAGGCCGAAACCTCGGCGCGTCGGTCGCTGGTCAACCGTCGGGCCCACAATGCCGAGGCGTATCGGGCGCTCGCGCTGGCCCTGATCGGCCAGCACCGTTTCATCGAGGCTCGCGCCGCCGCCGATTCCCTCGTGGCCGACGATCCGTCTTCCGTCAGTGCCCGGTCGCTGCTGGGCGAGATCCTGCTTGAGCTCGGCGAGTATCCCGCCGCCGACACGATCTTCACGGCTCTCGATCAGTCGGGCGTGGACCCAGCGGTGGGTTCGCGCATCGCCCGCTGGGCGGCCCTGCGCGGCCGGTCAGCTCACGCACGAGCGCTGTTGACGAATGCGCGCGCTACGGTGCACGAACAGTTCGGCGTGCCAGCTGAGCAGGTGGCGTGGTTCGACCTGCGCCTGGGCGAACTCGCCCTCACCGTTGGGCAACACGACGACGCAGCGCAGCACTTTGCCGCTGCACTTGCGATCGTGCCGGACGACCCTCGGACCCACCTTGCGCTCGCCCGCCTCGACCTGGCGCGCGACGATGCCGCCGGTGCGCTCGAGCACTCGACAACGGCGATGAACCTGGGCGAGGATCCAATGGCGTTCGCGATCACCTCCGAGGCATATCGCCGGCAGGGTGACAGCCTCGAGTCAGATCGGTACCTTGCCGCGTTCGAGACGGCGATCGCGGCCGCGCCGCCGTCGGCGTGGCATCGCGACTGGCAGATCGCGCTGCTGGACCGCGGCCGGCAGGTGGACGCAGTACTGGCGCAGGCGGAGGCCGACCTGAAGGTGAGGCGCGACGTGTTCGGATGGGATCTGTACGCCTGGGCGCTGCATCATGCCGGCCGCAACGCCGACGCCAGCACGGCGATGGCCAAGGCTCTCGCGTCGGGCACCGAGGATGTCCGCCTGCAGGCCCATGCCCGGGCGATCGGGATGACCGGGCCATGAGCAGCTTCATCGCGGTGGGATTCGGCCACATCGTGTCAATCGATGCCTTGGACCACTTGCTCTTCCTCGCCGTCCTGGCGGCGTGCTATCGGCCGCGCGACTGGCGGCACGGGCTGACCGTCGCGACGGCATTCACCGTCGGCCATTCGATCACGTTGGCGCTCGCATCACTCGGCGTGATCGTGTTCGACACGGCCGTGGTCGAGTTCCTGATCCCCGTGACCATCGTGATCGCCGGTATCGAGAACGTCGTCCAGCGGCGGGACCGGCCGGGAGGGCCTGCCCGACCGTTGCTCGCCGGCGTCTTCGGGCTGGTGCACGGCGCGGGGTTTGCCAACATCCTTCGCGATCTCTTCGATGGCGGCATCGCGATGCCGCTCCTCGGCTTCAACATCGGTATCGAACTCGGCCAGATCCTGGTGCTCGGCGTACTGATTACGGCATTCACCCTGGTCGATCGTGCCGTGCAGTTCTGGCAACCAGAGATCATCGCGGCCACGCGCCTGCGCTCCCGGGTGGCATCAACGGCAGTGGCGGTTGTGGCAGTGGTGATCGCTGCGGGACGGACGCCGTGGTGAGCGGCCTGCGAATTATCGCGCTGGTCGTCGCGGTGCCCGCCCTGATCGCGGCCGTGCACCCGATACATGCTGCCCGGGTGGAACTGGTGGCGGTGAGGAATGGCGACGTGGCAGCCACGGTTCGGGTGTATGAAGAGGATTTCGCGCCGGGCCGCGATTTTCGCGCGATCAGCGCGTACTTCGATCGCCACGTGATCCTCACCGCCGCCAATGGATCCCGGGTCCTGCTCCGTCCTGTCACGACCACGACCGAAGGCGATCGTCTGCGAATCGTGCTGGTCGGCTGGACCCGTACCCCGTTGAGCGGCGGGAAACTCCAGGTCACCCTGCTGCATGAAAAGTTTGACGACCAGGTGAATGTTGTCGATACCCGGAATGCAGGGGGCAAGCAGCAACTGGTTTACCTGCGAGGCGATGATGCCCAGCTGCTCAACTGAGGCCCCACTGCAGGCATCGCCCCGACGGCGCGGCCGGGCAAAGAAGACGCTGTGTGCGGCGATCCGCCGTCGTCCGTCTCCGAAGTCGATCCCCTGCGGGCAGGCCGCAGGATGGACCACCGCCCCCCTGAGGCGCTATGTTGACCGCGTCCCTCGCGCCGCCGCCCGGACGGAGATTCGCATCCTGAGCACCGCGCAGAACTTCAAGCAGGCCACACCTGATGATCTCCTCGTGCGCGCCATGGCCGCCGGGGAGTCAGAGGCCATGGGACTGCTGTACGATCGGTGGTCGTCGTCGATTTTCGGCCTGGCCCTCAGGATCACCCGAGAAAAGGCCGACGCCGAGGAAGTGGTGGTCGACGCCTTTGCGCAGGCATGGCGGGACGCAAAGCGATTCGAACCGGGCCGCGGTTCGGTCGGCGCGTGGCTCGCCACGATCGCGCGGAGTCGCGCGCTCGATCTGGTCCGCGCGACGGGACGCCGGAACCGCCTCGCCGACACGGCGGCGGCATCATCGGTCGACGCCACCGTTGCGATGGGCAGCCCGACTCCGTCACCAAGCGCCCGCGTGGAAGACGAAGAGCGGTCGCGTAAGGTCCGGGCGGCGCTGGATGAACTCCCGGCTCCCCAGCGTGCCGCCCTCGAACTCGCCTACTTCGGTGGCCTCTCCCAGACCGAAATTGCGGAACGTCTCTCGGAACCGCTGGGCACAGTCAAGACCCGGGTTCGTTTGGGGCTGCACAAGCTGCGGGAACAACTCGCGGCGCTCGGTCCGTTGGGAGCAGCATGAGCGAGCAGAACGACGAACTTCGCGATCTAGCCGAGGAATACGCCCTGGGGATGCTCGAGGGCGCGCAGCTGCGTGCCTTCGACGAGCGGCTCGCGCACGACGCCGACCTGCAGGCCGAGGTGGCATCGGCACGCGACGCGCTCGCCGACATGGGATTCGCGATTCCCGTCCGGCCTGCAGCCGAGCTGCGCAACAAGGTGATGGCGTCGATCGGCCATGCAACGACGCCGGCAGCGGTTGCTGCTCCGGTTACCGACATCGCGACCCGGCGGCGCGGTCCAGGTGTCGGCACCTGGATGGCACTCACCGCCATCGCCGCATCGGCAGTGGTCATCGCGAAGCTGGCGTACGACCTCCGCGACGTGCGGGAAGTTGCGGCGGCGGCTGAAGTGCGGGTGGCGCAGCGCGACCTGCAGATTGCGGAGCGCGACTCGCTGATCGTGCAGCTCGTCGACCCCAATCTGGAGTCGATTTCGCTGACCGCAGCGACCGGTCGGGCACCGGGAGTACGGGTGTACATCGATCGCCGGCGTGGGGTCGCGATGCTGTCGGCCGCCGCCATCGAAGCGGTCCCGGCTGGTCAGGCTTACCAGCTCTGGTTCATCGTCGCGGGGAATCCGGCACCCGTGCCATCTGTGACATTCCAGCCCGACTCCACCGGAACGGCGATGCTCCGGAATGTTCGCCTACCGGAGGGAATTGTCACGGCCACGGCGATCAGCCGGGAACCCGTTGCCGGTTCGCTCGCACCGACATCGCCGGTGATCTTCGCGGGGAGTTTCGACACCCGCTAGCACGGCCCGGTTGCCATGAAGTTTCGGTGGCCCCCTCTCCCGAGAGGGGGCTATCTTGTTGGGCTGGCGCCGGTTGTGGTGGTGCCGTGCCCGGACCTGCAAGGAGTGAGTGTGGCCGTACCGCTCGTGCAACTGACCCGTGACCATCCCCCCGCTGGCGGCCAGCCCGACCGCGGCGGCGCCGGTGCGCCGGTCGTTCCATTGGTGCGGAAGCCGTCGTGGCTCAAGGTGCGGGCGCCTGGTGGACCGTCGTACCTCAAGATCCAGGCGATGATGCGCACTCTCGGCCTCCACACGGTGTGCGAGGAAGCCCGCTGCCCGAACATCGGAGAGTGCTGGGAGCACAAGGCCGCGACGTTCATGATCCTCGGCGATGTGTGCACCCGCAATTGTGCCTATTGCGCAGTGTCGCACGGTACCCCGAAGGCGTTTGACCCCGCGGAACCGGCGCGGCTCGCCGAGGCAGTCGAGCAGATGGGCCTGGAGCACGTCGTCATCACGTCGGTCGATCGCGACGACCTGCCCAACGGTGGTGCCGAGGCGTTTGCCGCCTGCGTGACCGAGATTCACCGGCGCCTGCCGGATTCGTCCGTCGAGGTCCTCATCCCCGACTTCAAGGGATCGGAACCGGCCCTGCAGATCGTGATGGACGCGAAGCCTGACATCCTGAACCACAACCTTGAAACGGCAGAGCGCCTCTACCGCCTGGCCCGCCCGGGTGGACGCTACGACCGGGCGCTGCGACTTCTTGCCAACGCCCGCGCGATGGACGCGATGGCGCTCACCAAGTCCGGCATCATCCTGGGAATGGGCGAAGAGTGGGACGAGGTGCTCACGGCAATGCGTGACCTGCGCCGCAGCGACGTCAACATCCTGACACTCGGGCAGTACCTCCGTCCCTCGGATGGCCACCTTCCGGTGGTGCGGTACTACACACCAGCCGAATTCGACGAGCTCCGCGAGGTCGGTCTCGACATGGGTTTCTCGCATGTCGAGTCGTCCCCGCTGACCCGTTCGTCGTATCACGCATGGGATCAGGCCCGCGCGGCGCGCCCCGGCGCACGATCGGTTGCGGCCACCCGACCCGTTGCCGCCACTGCTTCTCACGAGGAACTCTGCTGATGTCGGGCACATCCGAACGGACCAATCGCAAGCGTGCATCGTCCGATGCGCCCTTCGCCGACCAGTATCGCGACTGGCTGCGCATGATGCTGCTGATCCGCCGATTCGAGGAGCGCGCCGGCGAAGCGTACGCGGTCGGGCAGATCGGCGGGTTCTGCCACCTGTACATCGGCCAGGAAGCGATCGCCGTGGGTACGATGGCCGCGCTGCGTCCCGATGACTACGTGGTGAGCGCTTACCGCGAGCACGGCCAGGCGCTGGCGCGCGGCATGACAGCGCGCTCGGTGATGGCCGAGCTTTTCGGCAAGGCAACAGGTTGCTCCGGGGGCAAGGGCGGGTCGATGCACCTCTTCGACATCTCACTTGGCTTCATGGGGGGGCATGGCATCGTCGGCGGGCAGATTCCGCTCGGTGCCGGCTTCGCGTGGGCGGCGAAGTATCGCGGCACTGACCAGGTGTCGATCTGCTTCTTCGGGGAGGCGGCGGTCAACATCGGGGCGTTCCACGAGGCGCTGAACATGGCCGGTCTCTGGAAGCTTCCCGCGATCTTCGTGATCGAAAACAACGGCTACGGCATGGGCACCTCGGTGGCGCGCGCGGCGGCCACCACCGACCTGCACACCCGCGCAGCATCGTACGCGATGCCCGGCGTGCTTGTCGACGGGCAGGATGTGGTCGCGGTCAAGGAGGCGACGGATGCAGCCGTGGCGCGCGCCCGCGCCGGGGAAGGCCCCACGCTGCTGGAGATCCGGACGTTCCGCTTCGTGGGCCATTCGATGTCCGATGCCGCGAGTGGGACGTACCGAAGCAAGGAAGAACTCGACGAGTCCCGCCAGCGTGACCCGATCGCGCTGCTCGAGGCGCGGATGCGTGACCTGGGCCAGCTCGACGACACGGGCCTCGAAGCGCTCGAGGCCGAGGTCGCCGCAGAGGTCGCCGATTCGGTGCAGTTCGCCGAGGAGTCGCCCGATCCGTCGCCCGACGAGCTATTCAACGATGTCTATGCGCCGGAGACCCGCTGATGGCGGTCCTGACCTATCGCGACGCACTCAACGAGGCGCTTCGCGAGGAGATGCAGCGCGATCCCGATGTCTTCCTGATGGGCGAGGAAGTGGCGGAGTACAATGGAGCCTACAAGGTCTCGCGCGGCCTCCTCGACGAGTTCGGCCCGATGCGCGTGGTCGACACGCCGATCGCGGAACTGGGCTTCACGGGTATCGGCGTTGGTGCGGCGATGGTCGGGCTGCGCCCGGTGATCGAAATGATGACGTGGAACTTTGCCCTGCTCGCCATCGACCAGATCGTCAACGTGGCGGCCAAGGTGCGCTCGATGAGCGGGGGCCAGATCGGCTGCCCGATCGTCTTTCGTGGCCCCGGTGGTGCGGCGCTGCAACTTGGCGCGCAGCATTCCCAGGCATTCGAAAGCTGGTACGCGCACATTCCCGGGTTGAAGGTCGTGATGCCCGCGACGCCTGCCGACGCGAAGGGTCTCCTCAAGGCCGCGATCCGCGACGACAATCCGGTGGTGTTCATCGAGGGCGAGATGCTCTACAACCTCAAGGGTGAGGTGCCGGAAGGTGAGCATGTCGTCCCCATCGGCGTGGCCGACATCAAGCGCGCCGGACGCGACGTGACGATCGTCTGCCACTCAAAGACCGTGATGCCAGCGCTCAACGCTGCAAAGACGCTGGCCGAGCAGGGAATCGATGCGGAAGTGATCGACCTGCGCACCATCCGTCCGCTCGACGAACAGGCGATCCTCACCTCGGTGGCAAAGACCAATCGTGTGGTGGTCGCCGAAGAAGGCTGGCGGTTTGCGGGCGTGGGTGCACAGGTGGTCGACGTCATCCAGCGCGAGGCGTTCGATCACCTGGATGCCCCGGTGATTCGCGTGCATGCGGCGGACGTGCCCATGCCATACAACAAGCAGCTTGAACGCGCCGCGAAGGCTGACGCGCCGAAGATCGTCGCGGCCGCCCTCCGCGTCTGCTACCGGGACTGATCACATGGCCACCAAGATCGTGATGGAAGCGCTCTCGCCGACGATGGAGGATGGTCGCCTCGTCGAGTGGAAGAAGAATGAAGGTGACGCAGTCGCCACCGGCGACGTGCTGGCTGAAGTGGAAACCGACAAGGCGGTGATGGAACTGGTGGCGCGGACCGACGGCACGCTGCTCAAGCGGGTGGTGCAGGATGGCGCGACGGTGCCGGTCGCAGAGGTTGTCGGATGGATCGGGGAACCCGGCGAGGAAGTCCCGGGTGGCAGCGCTCCGGCCGCGCCCGCTGCTCCGTCCCCCGCCGCAAGCGACGACGCCGACGACGCCGACGACGCCGACGACGGCGTCGAGGATGTCGAGGCGGGCCGGGCGCCGGCCAAGCCGGTTCCCTCCTCTGTCCCGGGAGAAGAGGGCGATTCGCAGGGTGAGGCGTCGACGCCGCCGCCAGGAGGCGGCACCGACCGATCTCAGCTTCCCTATGCTGATCGCACCCCACCACGACGTGAGCCGACCTCGCTGCCTGACATGGCGTCTGGGCGGGTCAGGGCATCGCCGGTGGCGCGCCGCATGGCCGCCGAGCAGGGGCTGGACCTCGGCAGTCTTACCGGCAGCGGACCGGAAGGTCGGGTCGTGAAGCGGGACGTCGAGGCCGGGGCGCGCAACGTCGCGGCCGCGCCCGCTGCGGGAGCCCCGGCGGGACCCGAGTTCACCGATGTGCCGCTCACCCAGATGCGCAAGGCGATCGCGAAGCGCCTGGTGCAGTCGATCGGTCCGATCCCGACGTTCTACCTCACCGCGGAAGCCGACATGGAACGCGCGGCAGCGGCGCGCGACGCGCTGATCGCCGCCGACTCGTCGGGCAAGTTCTCGTTCAACGACGTGATCATCCGTGCAACGGCCGCCGCACTGCGCCAGCATCCCTGGGTGAACGCCTGGTGGATGGACACGGCGGTCCGGCAGTGGCAGTCCGTGCACATCGGGGTTGCGGTCGCGGTCGAGGACGGACTGATCACCCCGATCGTGCGTCACGCCGACCGCAAGACACTGCGCGAGATCTCGGCCGAGGTGCGCGACATGGCTGGTCGGGCGAGAGAGAAGAAGCTCAAGCCCGACGAGTACACCGGAGCGACATTCTCGATCTCGAACCTCGGGATGTTCGGCATCGACGAATTCACGGCGGTCATCAATCCGCCGGAGGCAGCTATCCTCGCCGTCGGTCGGATCGAGCCGAAGCCGGTGGTAGTGGATGGCGCGGTCGTGGTGCGCCGCCGGATGCGGCTCACGCTGAGCTGTGACCACCGCGTGATCGATGGCGCCACCGGTGCGGCATTCCTGAAGACGCTCGTGGGCATGCTCGAGAATCCGATGGCGATGGTGTGGTGATGGAGGATGGAGGATGGAGGATGGATGAGGGGCCAAGTGTCCAGACCCTCCGTTAACCATCATCCATTAACCATCATCCATTAACCATCATCCATTAACCAT
>JACDBX010000157.1 GCA_013694695.1 Gemmatimonadales bacterium
CCGCGCGTACGTGAAGAGTCGGTCGATCACGCCGGGGACGTGCAGCACGTGAAACGCCACCGACGCAATACCACCCGGTCGGGCATTCCATTGTTCGGGCGTCAGGCCATCGACCAGCTCGCCGACACTCTCGCGTACCTGCAGGAGGATGTGGGCCACGGGCTGCAGCACGTCGGGGACGCCGGCCACGGGACCCCGTTGCCACCATTCTGTATCGGCCATCTGTCGCTCGACTCTCGGGTGAGGGATACTCGGGTGAACCCAACGCTACCACCCCATGCCGATCGCCGGGAGTCGCTTGCGCCATGGGGTCTTCCCTGGCCGGCTCCCGGGATTCGTCGCCCCTTTTTGTTTCGGTGTTTATTCGGTATTCTTGGACATGCCTGCTCTCGCCACCGTCGCCCTGCGCGACCTGCTGGCCCGGCGGTTTCCCGATGCCGTCCCGCTCCCCGAACGCCGGGAACAGGGGGTGGGGACCGGCGTGGCGTTGCTCGACCGCATCCTCCCGGGTGGCGGCCTCCCGCGCGGGCGCCCGACGCTCTGGGAGCAACCCGGTGCTGCAGCCACTGCCCTGCTGGCCGCCGCCTGCCAGTCGGTGATCGCCCAGGGAATGCGCACCGCATGGATCGACGGCGACCACTCACTCGGCCACGGCTGGCGTGACGGCCCCCTCATGCTTCGCCCGCGCACTCCCCTGCTCGGCCTGCGGTTCGCCGAGGTGCTGTTGGCATGTGGTGGGTTCGCGCTGGTGGTGGTGAGCGGTGTGACCACCGATCGCACCACGATGTTCCGGCTGGGGCGCGCGGTCCACGAAGGGGGCGGCGCGTTTGCGATGCTGGGCGAAGGATCGCTGCCCGCCGCCCTCAAGCTGCGCTCGCACTACCTCCTCGACCGCATGGCCTTCGCGATGTCACCGTTCGGTGAACCAGCAGCGATCAACAGCGTGCATGTCAGCATCGAGGCGAGTGCATCAGGGTGGCGCGAACGCGCGGTGCTCACCCTGCCGTTTGCGGGGCATGTGGTGCGGAGTGCGCTCGAGGCGGGGCTGGTGGATCGGAGAGGCGTGAAGGGTTGAGAGGTTGAGAGGTTGAGAGGTTGAGAGGTTGAAGGGTTGAAGGGAGTAGGGAAGCAACATTCCCTACTTGGGGAACAGCGCGCCGATCAAAAACAACTCGGCGCAACGGTTTGGGGGTGGTCCCGGCTGGCGGATCGGACAGACGACATCGATATCAGTCCGTAAGCTTACCCGTCAGGTCGATCGAAGAGGCCGCCAATCAAAGCGCCTGAGATGCCGCCGACGATTGCTCCAACCGAGAGCCCGAAGGCGACGCCAGTAGCTTTGCATTTACCGGGAGAGCCTGCCGAATCTCCTGGGCACGCCTGGGTCCACAGAGCATAAGACGCGACACCGACCAAGACCGTGCCGATCAGTGCCCCGCGCTTCCAATACGTTCCGTTTGCCGAGTTCACATCGCGCTGGCGCATAACGAGCGTCGAGTGGACGACGATGGTGGGGTCATCAGCTTCGATAGTTGTCGCCCGTAGCCGCGCCAAAGCGACATACGATTCGCTGCGAGGGAATGACGCGAGGCTAGTGGCTTGGCCTTGCGCCTGCGCGCCGAAGGTCAGCCACAGCCCAACGGAAAGTGCCACCGCGCGTTTGGTCATTGTTGTCCATTTCCCGAGAGGAGGCATCCCTACTTGGGGAAGAGCGCACCGATCAGGGCGCCCGGCACACCGCCCATGAGGACGCCGATGCCGCCGAGCACGAGTATCTCGGAGGGCGACAACGAGCCGTCCGACACCGTTCCGACGGCAATTACCGCGAACGCTGCTCCAACGACTGCCCCGATCACTGCACCGGTCTGCCAGTGCGTTGCGGCGCGAGATGGGCTCCTCGTTGCTGGCTGTGCGCGAACGGTGATACCGACTTGAAGCTTCGAGATCTGCTGGCCGGTCGCCGTCGTGGGAGTAACGCAGACGATTGCCAAAAGCAGAGAGATTACTCTCGTCACAGTGCGCCCCAGAACTGATGATCGCGAAGGATATCTCCATACACGCTTACTGGGCTATCAGGATCCTCAAAAACGAACCACCCGAAAAACTTCCGGTTTGCAGCCCAGAAACACTCCGTTTGCTGCGCTGAATATGCAGGATGGAAGGGATTGGATGACGTCACACAGTCGATGAGTCGATTGCTGTCAGATCCGACATTCTTGGTGAATCCCACTTCAATTCTACTCTCCGCTCGCGGATTAGAACATTGGTCAGAAGAGGTGATGATACCTGTATAGGGTGCACGCGCTCCGTGACTATCGCAGTATGATTTCGTTGGATAATTCGCATGCTTCGAGTCAGATACGTGGGTCTTGGGATAGCCGCCCACTCTGTCGGGATAGCCGAAACCGACTCCATTCTGCCCGAGACCAATCGAAGAAGGCGTCGAATCCGACGGAGCAGTGACCATTGGAACGTGCCAGTCGTGAGCCGACAGATAAGCACGTTTAACCGACCAGTGCCTCGTGTCTTGATCGTGGTGAATCACAAGAAGGATGTACTCAGGATCACCGTTGTGGGGATCGCATCCAAATCCGGCGCAAAAGATGCTCGGCGATCCGTGATCTTGGTAGTATGCTGGCATGTACATGATGGCTATCGAGTCCGAGCCGGACCACATAGCCGCCCAATGCGGTTCTCGAGACACGTCATCGCCCAACCCGAACGACATCAGCGGCGCAAAAGTCAATGCGAAGAAATATTCGCATTCATTCGACAGCCCATCGCCGTCGGAGTCCTGACCGACAGTGCATCCCTCGGGTGTTCGATTGGTGCCCGGAAAATAGTATCCCGCAGCATTCGGTGCCGGATCGGGATCCAGGCACCCCTCGACGCACATCGGGGTCGGTCCACCACCCTTCATGCCTAACGAAATGTCCGAATCGCTTACTTCGGCCGTGCCGGTAGGCGGTGCGTCGCCACACCCAGCAAACGTCGCCAAGCATCCGAGAACGAGGACGAGGCGAAGGTAGAATTTCATGATGTCACCAAGGCGGGGGAATGAGCCAGACAATGTCGCCCCCCCCCCGCCGTTTTGGCAAGGGGTTCTCAATAGTCGCACATACCGCACCGCACACCTCGCCAGCGCTGGGCGGTGAGATGCACCCGTAGGGTCACCCGAATCACAACGGCGGGAGTGGTTTCGCTCGGCGCCCTGGAGACGGGGCTGCTGGATCGAAGAGGGGTGAAGGGTTGAAGGGTTGAAAGGAAACGGAAGCAACCTTCCCTACGTGGGGAGTGGCGGAGTCATCAGCTTCCATCGCTTTCGCCCGCAAATGCGACAACGCTACGTACGATTTACTTCGAAGGGATACGCTGTTACTCGGCGAGTGACCTTGCGCCTGCGGGACGGCCGCGGGAGAGAGCCCAACGAAAAGCGCCACCGCAAGCTTGTTCATTGTTGTCCATTTCCAGTCGTAAGCACAAACATCGCGCTAGAAGATTCGCTTGAATCTTGGAAATCCAGACCCGATGAGAGCGCCCAAAGCTCCCATGCCAACTGAGGTCAACGCGCCAGCGAAAACATCCTCGCCGATCGTCCTATGGCACTCACGGCGGTCACAGAAACCAGACCCACCCGCCGCAATCACGCCGAGAACCAAACCAGATATACCGCCGCTGCGGCGGTCAACGTTCCACAGGAATCGATGACTTAGCGGACAACAACTCCGCCGATGGTGCTCAGCCGTCGAGCCGCTCTCCGCGCGTCTCGAACTCGAATTCGAGCCCGCCGGTCCACCCGGCGGCGAGGTTGTAAAGCCCCGCGACGATGGCGCCGAAGACGAGGCCGAAGAGCCCGTAGATGACTGGCAACGCGATTAGCATGACGGCACCGAAGGTGAACATCCCTGAGTCATTGCCCATCGGGAGGAGCATACCGAAGAGCCAGATGAAGATGCTGATCACGGCGCCGAGCATGAGATTGAGCACGCCCATCAGCTTGGCCATCTGTCCGACATCCAAACGTCGCAGTCGCTGGATCATCTGAAACTCCCGAATGTGGGTGGTTATCGACAGATGTACGCCCAGATCGGCGGGCAGGCAAGATCTGCGTTGAATGACTGGAGCACGAAAGTAGACACTCCTACTTGGGGAACAGCACGCCAATCAGGGCGCCGGGCACACCGCCCATCAGGGCGCCGATGCCACCGAGCACGAGTATCTCGGACGGCGACAATGAGCCGTCACCCCCCGCCCCGGCGGCAATGACCCAAAACGCTATTCCCAAGACCGCCCCGATCACTGCACCGGTCTGCCAGTACGAACGGCTCGGCGCGACTGGTGCTACGTGGGGCGCACCAACTTCGGCGCGTTGCGACAACCCAACCCGAAGCCCTCCGACCTGCTGCGCCGACAGCGGAACCGCAGCCGCACAGGCAAGCATCAATGCCAACACGAACCGTCGCACTAGAACCTTCGCTCGAAGCGCGGAAACGCCGAGCCGATCAGTGCACCCAATGCACCCATAATCACGGTACTCTTCACCGACTGGAACACCTTCTCTCCCGTTGAGCGGTGGCATGACGTCCCTTCACAAAACCACGGACCGCCCCAGGCAAGGGCGGCGATCACTCCGCCGAACACGCCGCCGATCACGGCTCCCTTCTTCCAGCGATTGCCGACCTGCACGTCGAGGTGCCGGACACCGCCGAGCTGTAGCCATGCTGTCTGCGCAGCGATGAACTCCCGCTCACAGGACGGACCCGGAAACCTGCAGTACAGCACGCTGTCCGAATCGGACGAGAGCTGCATCAGGAGTCGTCCACGCACCTGACCTGCGTCCGTCCACGCTCGCACGACCAGTCCGCTGTCGACAGCCTGCATGTCAACGGGCACCTGCGCGGAAAGCCGTTCCGGGGACACCGCCGAAACTGCAACAACGGCGGCGACCACCATGGACCATTTCAGACTCATCATGTCAGCACCCGACCTCCCGCTTGTCCTACTTCACCAGCCTGGAGTCAAAGCTAAATGGCATCGGCTCGTCCACCACGATCCGCGCGAACGCCAGATGTGCCGGATTGATCAGCAGGTTGAACCCGTCACGCACCACCACACTCGGCACCCTGAGCGCAAGGCGACGACCGACTCGCAGCCAGGCATCTCCGATCGCCTGCACCCGCAGCGGAACGGGAAAGGCATCCCAGTCGCCCGGCAGAACCCCCAGATCGAAGTCGTCGATCAGTACGCCAGGGACACTGGCGGACACGATGGAGTATGCAGCGAGCGGTCGGGCGTCATGGAGATGCACCAGCACCTCGAGCACCGCCAATGCGGCACTGTCGGCGCCGTACACCGCTGCCGTCCCGACACTGTTCCAGCGGCCGCCGTGCACCCGCGCGCCCTCGCCGGCGAAGGCCGACGCAGCGTACCTCGTCCTGACCAGCCTCCAGACCCGCACCGGCTAGACGGGAATGCCGTACTCGAGCCTGCCGATCAGGTGCTCGACCTCGATCGCACCGGCATCGGTCTTCGCGAACTCCAGTGGGCTGCGATCACCCAGCGCACGGAGCGGTGTCGTCAACCATGCACGCGCCGCATCCATCTCACCCTCGTGCATGTCGATGGCACGAGCAAAGACGCGTGCGATGCGGGCGACGCGATCGGACTCGGCGGGCTCCAGGCGGCCCGACTCCTTCCGCCTGGCCAAGGTCCGCTCGGGGATATCGGCGAACTGCGCCAGCGCCCGCTGGCTGAGCTCGGTATTGCGGAGGAACCGTTCCAGCGCGGCAAAGCTCAACCCGCGCTCGACCTGGTTCGCGACGTGCAACGCGTCATACTTCCGGAAGCCGAACAGCGCGCCATAAAAATGCCCCTCGCGATGCCCCGACCGAAGCCGGTCGAGGAGCTCGGCGACGTCCGCCGTCGTGCGTTCCATCGTCGTCGTCATCGACTGCCCTCCTTTCCGTGTCTGCCACTTGGCTGATACTACATTGCCATTTGGCAGCAGTCAATGCCGGTGCTAGAGACTAGAGAAGCGAGAACGGAGATCGGAGAACGGAGAACGGAGGCGCAGGTGTCAGGTATGGGAGATCTAATGTCCAGTTTGCGGTGGCAACCCCAGGCCTGCCCCACCATAATGCTGCCCATGCCAACCACCGACGCCACCGCCCCGTTCGTCGACCTCCCTGCCGAGTCGTTCCGCGCCCTCGGCCACGAGGCGATCGACCTGATCACCCAGTTCTTTGCCGACATCAACGAGGTGGCGCCCTTTCCGGCGCGCACTCCGGCTGATGTCCGCGCTCTATTCGACCTCCGGCTGCCGACGGCCGGTGAAGACCCGCACACGATCCTCGCCGACTGGTCGACGAAAATTCTTCCCAACTCGTCGGTACTCGGCAGCCCACGCTGGTTCGGCTTCGTCAATGGCTCCGGCAACCAGATCGGCGCGATCGCCGACGCCCTCGCCTCGGCCCTCAATGCCAACCTGGGTGGATGGAAAGCATCGCCCGCAGCAACGGAAATCGAACGACGCACCATCGCCTGGCTGAGCGAGATGATCGGTTACGCGCCCGACGCCGGCGGCCTCTTCCTGAGCGGCGGAACGATGGCCAACATGGCCGCCTTGCGCACCGCGCTCCGCAGCAAGGCGACCTGGGACCTTGCCGCCGAGGGCCTGCAGGCATCCGGCGCACGGCGGATGACGATCTACATGGCCGATCATGAAACCCACGTCTCGTTCCAGGGCGCCGTCGACTTCCTCGGCCTCGGTCAGCAGGCGCTGCGCAAGGTGCCAAGCAACGCCGACTTCACCATCGATGTGGCCGCCCTGGAGGCGATGCTCGACGCCGACATCGCCGCCGGGATGACGCCATTCTGCATTGTCGGGCACGGCGGCTCGATCAACGTTGGCGCGTTCGACGACTTCGATGCGCTCGCCGACGTTGCGGCGCGCCGCAACCTATGGTTCCACGTCGATGGGGCGTGTGGTGCGCTGGGCGCGATCCTGCCGGAACTCGCCGCGCATTTCCGCGGGATGGACCGCGCCGATTCGGTGTCGTTCGATGCCCACAAGTGGCTCGGCACGCCGTACGAGGCCGCGTGCCTCCTGGTGCGCAATCCCGATTCGCTCCAGCAGGCCTTCGTCACGCATGCCACTTACCTGCTGAGCTCAACGCCGAGCGAGTACACCGGCTTCAACTATTTCGACTACGGCCCGCAACTCTCCCGCGGATGGCGGGCGCTCAAGGTGTGGATGTCGCTACGCCAATACGGTGTCGACGGATACCAGGCGATCTTCCGCCGCACCATCGCGTGCGCAAAGCACCTGCATGCGCTGGTTGTGGCATCGGACGAGTTCGAGGTCGTGCAGCCGGAACCCGAGCTCTACATCTACTCGTTCCGCTACGCGCCGGCGGCGCTGCGGCATGACGACGCCGCCCTCGACCTCCTCAACCAGCGGATCGCCGATGAGATCACAACTCGGCAGGTCGCCTTCGTGATGACGACGCGGATCCGGGGTCGCGTCACGCAGCGCCTCTCGATCTGCTCTCACCGCACCAGGATCAAGGACATCGACGAGACGTTCGAGGCGATGCGCGGTATTGGGGAGGAGTTGAGGTAGACGAGTCTTCATCGCAGCACCTGCCGCTCACCCGGGTTCGTCAGCACGAGTGCTCGCGGTTCGACCGCCTGCACGCTTCGTCGCACCGCGGCGGTGTCGGACGGCGGCAGGTGCGTAGCAACCCAGGTGCGCGCTGTCGGGCTGGACTACTTGCTGTCCTTACCCGCGAG
The DNA here is from genome assembly GCA_013694695.1 of Gemmatimonadales bacterium. GTDB lineage: Bacteria > Gemmatimonadota > Gemmatimonadetes > Gemmatimonadales > GWC2-71-9 > Palsa-1233. Next base: position 7,792 of record JACDBX010000157.1, read on the forward strand.
ACTCCACACCGTCAGGCATCCATCCTCGGCCTCGGCAACGCCAGCTTCTGCTGCGAGCGCTACGATCGATGCGTGCGCAGCGCGCTTCCGAAACCCACTCTCCAGCAGCAAGCACCGATAGGCGGCTGCAGGACGATGCGTTCGAAAGATGTTCCGTCGCGTCACTCCGTGGATTGGTTGCCTCCCCTCCACGGCGCACCGCATGCCGCTACGCCGACGATTGACATTCATGGCCCCGTGCCGCTAGCGGCGCGGGGCCGGATCCACTCCGACCGTCCAGGCAGCAGTTGACAGGACAGACGTCGTGCCACGCCGGCAGGTGGCCGATCGCACGACGCTCCGCAGACGTCTCTTGGCGTTCGGCAATCAGCTCGCACAGCATCTCCACGAATACAGCGTTGACGCCCACCGTGCTCGCGCGCACGAGACGCAATCCCAGGCGCTGTACGGCATCGCGCGCTTCGATGTCGATGTCGTACATCACCTCCATATGATCGGAGATGAATC
>JACDBX010000126.1 GCA_013694695.1 Gemmatimonadales bacterium
GAATCCGATGGCGATGGTGTGGTGATGGAGGATGGAGGATGGAGGATGGATGAGGGGCCAAGTGTCCAGACCCTCCGTTAACCATCATCCATTAACCATCATCCATTAACCATCATCCATTAACCATTTTTTACGACCAGTTCCCAGTCAATGCTCAGAATGGAGTCTTACGTGGCCAACAGTTCCTTCGACATGATCGTCCTCGGTGGCGGACCGGCGGGGTATCCCGCGGCGATCCGCGCCACCCAGCTCGGCCTCACCGCCGTCGTCATCGAGCGCGACAAGCTCGGCGGCGTCTGCGTGAACATCGGCTGCATCCCGACCAAGGCGCTGCTGCACAGCGCTTCGACCGCCAATGTCATCCGCACGGAGGCGAAGGAGCTCGGCATCCAGGTGGGCGAGGTCACCACGGACTATGGCGTCGCGATGAAGCGCTCGCGAAAGGTCGCCGAGCAGAACTCGAAGGGCGTCGAATTCCTGATGAAGAAGAACAAGATCACGGTGGTCAAGGGAACAGGAGCGCTCACCTCGAAGAACACCGTGCAGGTCGGGTCGGACACTTACACCGCCACCAAGGCGGTGGTGATCGCCACCGGATCGCGCACCAAGGGGATCCCGCCGGTCGGGCTCGAGGTCAACGGCACCACCGTCATCACCTCCGACGAGGCGCTCTTCCTCGAGGCCGCACCGAAGACGCTCGCCATTGTCGGCGCAGGCGCGGTGGGCTCCGAGTTCGCCGACATCTTCAACGCCTTCGGCACTGAGGTCACGCTGATCGAGGCGATGCCGCGCGTGCTCCCGATCGAGGATGCCGAGGCGTCCGACGTGATCGCGAAGAGCTTCAAGAAGCGCGGTATCAACGTGCTCGCCGGCGTGAAGGTGGTGAAGGCCGATGTCGCGAAGGACGGCGTGACGCTGCACCTCGAGGTCGGCGGGAAGACCCAGACGGTACAGGCCGAGAAGGTGCTGATGGCGGCGGGCCGTGCCGTGAACACCGAGGACATCGGACTCGAGAAGGCGGGCATCAAGCTCACCGATCGCGGGTTCATCCAGATCGATCCCGCGACGTTGCAGACGAGTGTCGCCGGGGTGTATGCCATCGGCGACGTGGCCGGTCCGCCGATGCTGGCGCACAAGGGCACCCGCGAGGGGATCCACGTGGCCGAAGTGATCGCCGGCCATCATCCGAAGGCGATCGACTACAGCAACGTGCCGAGCGTGACCTACTGCCATCCCGAGGTCGCCAGCATCGGACTCACCGAGGAACAGGCAAAGGAGAAGGGTCACGACTATCAGGTCGGCCGGTTCCCGCTCTCGGCCAATGGTCGTGCCCGCGCCTCCAACGAGACCGAAGGCTTCGTCAAGGTGATCCGCGACAAGAAGTACGGCGAGATCCTTGGTGCCCACATCGTGAGCGGACATGCGTCGGAAATGATCCATGAACTGGTCGTGGCTCGTACCAACGAATACACGGTCGAGGAAGTCGACCTCGCCATTCACGCCCATCCCACGCTGTCCGAGGCCATCGCCGAGGCCGCGCTCGACTCGCTCGGGCGGGCAGTGCACATCTAGGTGAGCGAGCTGCCGTCCCCGAATCCGCTGGGCGACGCGGCGGCCGAGACCGACCAGGTCGGGCTGGCCATGAATGCTGTTGCGGCGGGGTGGGCGCTTGCCTGCGCCCTCCTCGGGATCGTGACGTTTGTCGCGGCGCGGCTGGCCGCATCCTCGGGCGCCGGCGCACTCAGCGATGTGCAGCCCGACGACCCGCAGGTCAATGTGATGATCTACGGCCTCATGGTCTCGCTGTTCGCGGCCGGCGCGCTCGCGTGGACACTGATGCGCCCCATCGCATCGTCGTACCGCCGCTTCGGCCTCTCGATGGTGTCGCTCCTCGGCGGATTCCTGATCGCGGCGATCGCCACCTTCCTTGCCCGGCAGCTTCTCGGTGAGCCGGCGCTCGGCGGCCTGGTGATCGCAGCCCTGGCGGTCACGGCGCTGTTCGTCCGGCGTGCCCGGGCTTCCGCGTGAGCACCGGCGACCTCGAGATCCGGGACCTTGGCAGGCTTGGCTACACCGAGTCGCTCGAGATCCAGCGGGCCCTCCGCCTGCAGCGCATTGCCGGCACGCTCGGTCACGACGTCCTCCTGCTGGTCGAGCACGAGCCGGTGTACACCCTGGGCCGCGGGACCAATCCCGGTTCGCTCCCCATCCATGCCGACGAACTGCGGCGTCGCGGCGCCGACGTGGTCGAGGTGGAGCGCGGCGGCGATGTCACCTGGCACGGACCTGGACAACTCGTTGGATACCCGATCGTCCATCTGTCCGGACATCGCGAGGACCTCCACTGGTACCTTCGGAGCCTCGAGCAGGTGCTCATCTCGGCGCTCGCCGTGCTCGGCATCACGGCGGCCACCGCGGCAGGGAAAACCGGCGTGTGGGTGGGCGACCGAAAGATCGCGTCGATCGGAATCCACGTGAAGCAGTGGGTCACGCTCCACGGATTTGCGCTCAATGTCTCACCGGACCTTTCGTGGTTTGATCACATCGTGCCGTGCGGCCTGACGGGCGTGGTGATGACATCGGTGGAAGTTGAGCGTGGCGGCGGGGATCCCGTTGCCCTGCGGGCCAGTGCGAGGAAGGCAGTCGTCGCGGCGTTCACCGACGCGTTTGCGCTCGATCAGGCCGCTGCAGCAAAACCCTTGCGATAGGCGCCGTGCGGGGCGACCCTTCTCCCATGGCTGCTGCCCCTGAACTCGACCGCATCTCGACCATCGCCGAGGAGCGTATTGCGGCGATCTTCCGCGCTGCCACGTCATGGTCGGAGGAAGCTCCGGGTGAGCTCACCCCAGCGATTCGTGCGGTGTGCATCCGACTCGCCGAGATGGTCGCCGACCAGCGCCATTATCTCTCCCCGCTGCCCGAGCCGATGGAGTCGGAACGTCGTGCAGTGCTGATGCTCGTGGCAGAGCGGCTCCGAACCGGGCCGGAATCGGTGGCATTGCGGGGCGAGCTCGAGGCGCTGGCGGACATGGAACTCAGGGCCACGGGATCGTGGTCGCTGGTCGCCGCCGCACAGGCAGAGTGGGTGCAGACCGCAATCGACTTCCTGCAACGACGCGCCAGGAATGTCGCCGAGCCGGATCAGCCCGACGAATACTGGGCGGAAGACGTCGTGGCGGGGATCATCGCATCGGTTAAGGGACTGATCGGAGCCGACGACCTGCATGCGAATATCGAGCGTCGATACGCTGTTGGCGGGCGGCCACCCCGCCCCGACGACGAATAGGTCGCGTTCCCCGCACCGCCCATTTCAACTGGGTGGCCTGAGGGCGGCCCTTCATGTTTGCGACCCTCCGGCGCCGCCGCCACAAGGTGTTCGTGCCGAAGCCCTGACCGGCTTCGGCGTGCCGCACGCGCTACTCGGTCGCGAGCAGCTCGAAGAAGCGCCCGAACACCTCGATGCCATCCCACAGTTGCTGAAGATCGAGTTTCTCGTTGGGCGAGTGGAGGCCGTCATCGGGGAGTCCGATGCCGGTGAGCAGAATCGGGGCGCCGCCTCGACCAAGCTCCGGGACGATCGGGATCGAGCCGCCGGCGCGCACTGCCACCGTCGCGCGGCCGACGACTTCCTCGAACGCGCGGTCGAGGATCCGGAACGCCGGATGTGACACCTCGACCTGCACCGGGTCGCCGCCATGGAGGAACCGCAGCTCCCAGTCGGCATAGTCAGGCGCCACGTTCGCCACCGCCTTCTCAAGCTGCTCCTTGACAAAATCGAGCGTCAGCCCGGGGACGAGACGCAACGAGATCTTCGCCATGCCCGCGGCGGGGATCACCGTCTTCGCGCCCTCACCGGTGAATCCACCCTTGATGCCGTGGATCTCGAAGGTCGGCAACGCCCACGTCCGCTCGAAGACGCTGAAGTCGGTGAGACCCGTCAGGGCCTTGCCGGTCACCTCATTCTCCAAAAACTCCTGCTCGTCAAATGGCAGCGAGTCCCAGCCCTTCAGCTCCGACTTCGACGGCTTCTCCACGCTCTTGTACAGCTTGGGAATCTTGATCTTTCCGCTGCCGCTCTTGAGCTTCGACAACATGCGCACCAGCGTCTCGATCGCGTTGGGCGCCACACCCCCGTACGACCCCGAGTGCAGGTCACGCTCCAGCGTACGGACATGCAGCTCGGCGTAGCACATACCGCGCAGTGCCGTGTAGACGGCCGGCCAGCCCGGTGCGTAGTATGACATGTCTGCCACCAGCACCGCGTCGACCGCGACTCGGTCGGGCTCGGCGGCGAGCAGGTCGAAGATCACCTGCCCCCCGCACTCCTCCTCGCCCTCGAAGATGAAGCGTACGTTGATCGGAGGCATGCCGTCGGCGCCACGCGACGCTTCGTAGGCCTTCAGGAGACAGAACACCTGCCCCTTGTCGTCGACCGCGCCACGCGCATAGATGCGCCCGTCGCGGATCGACGGCGTGAACGGCGCGGAGTGCCACTCCTCCACGGGATCGACGGGCTGAACATCGTAGTGACCGTAGATCAGCAGGGTCGGTGCCCCGGGCACGTGCGGGCTCTCGCCCCAGACAACCGGATGGCCCTCGCCCTCGATCAGCTGCACCTTCGGACACCCGAGCCGGAAGAGCTGGTCGACGAGCCACTGGGCCGCACGCCGGCAGTCCTCGGCATGATCCGGTAGCGCGCTGATGCTGGGGATCGAGAGAAACTCGTTCAGTTCAGCGAGCATGCGCGGCTGTTCGCGCCGGACGAAATCATGGTCCATCAGTTACCTCGTTGGCCACGGGTGATGCCGATGAATCGGCAGTATCCGGCATGTCGAGCATGACTCGCAACCGCTGGAATCCCTGCGGCCCCTGCGCATCCTCAAGCAGGCCGGTCAGGCGAAAAAGGGCGACCCGCAGGTCGCCGCCGTTCTGGTGATCCCAGGCGTCGAAGAGATCGAGATTGGTCCGGTACAACCGGACTCCAAGCAGTGCGGCGTTGTTGATCGGCCGCCCTCCGAGGCGCGTCGGATCGATGGTACGAAGGTGCGTGCCGAGGGGAGCAGCGAGGGTGTCCCGGCTCCACGCCGCGATCGCCACGCGACCGGCCTCGTTCGCTGCCGGGGGAAGCTCGAGCGCATACAGGGAATCCAGCTTTCCCATCAGGATCGCATAATACTCGCCGAGCAGCTGCTCGTCGTGCCACCGGTCGCGGGCGTGTACCGCGCCAGCCGTGTCACCCCGGCTGCGAAAGAAAGCCTCGGCGGCGCGATAGCCGATCCACTGCGCAAAGCTCTCGTTGAAGTCGGTGGCGCCCTTCACCCAGAGGGTGTTGTGCGCGATCTCGTGGAACACCAGGGCGGCCAGCTCGACGCGGTCGCGAGTCAGTGCCGTCGAGAGCAACGGATCATTGAACCAGCCGAGCGTCGAGAACGCGGCCGAGGGGCGGAGGTTCACGTCGTTCCCCTTCGCCGTGAACGCCGCTGCGGCCGCGCGAGCCTGGGCAAAATCGAAGTAGCCTTTGTAGGACACGCGACCGACGATCGGGTATGCCCAGGTGACGGGGCAGAGACAGGTCTTCGGTGACGTGGTGAGCACCAGGAGCAAGGTGTCGCGCCGAACCTCGCTGTAGGTGGTGTACGTCTCCTTCGCATCGAGGCCAAGCTGGACTGCGAATGTCCGCGCGTCGGTCACGAGTCGTGCAGCAGCCCGGAGTGAATCCGGGACCGACGGATCGGCGGCAAGGCGCGAGATCGGCACGCGTCCGGCGAGGATCCGGGTCTCCTCGATTCCCGCACGCGTGAGGTAGCGGACCTCGTCGGATGCGACGTACGCGGTGCCGTATCCCAGGAGCAGAGCCGCAGCGGCTATCAGGAGTCCCATGAGCAGTCGTTTCCGTTTCGGTGCGGGTCGAGTCATCATCGGGGTCAGGGCGTCCAGCTCAGGCCGAGCAAGTGCACACTCCGGCCCAGTGCGCTTCGGCGCTGGTAGGCGTAGTCGACGCGAGTCCTGGGCAGCACCACGGAGGCACCGTAGGAGGTGCGACTCACCCCGCTGGCGGGGGATTGTGCCCCGACCCCCAGGCGGCCCACCAGTCCCACACCTCCGAACACCGCGCCTGCCTCCACCCCCACGATCGTGCGGCGCGATTCACCGGCCGTCCAGATCGTCTCGATCGTGCCGAGCAGTCGTCCGTTGGAATAGGTGTCGATCAGGTTCATCGAGAATCCGAGATGGGTACTCGAGGGAACCTCCACCCGCTCGCCGCTCAAGCTGTACCGACCGAGATTCTGCAGTGAGAGCGCGAGGGCAGCGATGTCGAAGAAGGCAAGCGTGATCCCGGCATCAGAAGTCAGCGTGCGGTAGACCGTCCCGCTCGAGTCCTCGACGGATATGTACTCGGCCGACGCACCGAGCGCCGCCCCACCAACCCTGTAGACGCCAGCCGCAACCCACTGCAGGTTGTCGGTGACCGGCTGGTCGCCGAGATACCGAAGGTAGCGATATCCGCCGCCCACGTTGAAGCGTCCCGCGCGAACGGCCGCGGCCCCGGTGGTGTACCACGAGTCATCGGGAAGACGGGCGTAGGCGCCCTCCAGCGACAGCCTGCGGATCGGGCCGATCGCCGATGGATTGTCGAACACGCTCGAGGCATACCCCGGCATCGCCACCCCGGCGCCCGCTAGCCCCGCAACCCGCACTGATGCGGACAGGTACGGGAGTGCGGGCACCGGCGGCGCACGGTCCTGTGCGGTCGCGGCGCCGACACCCAGCAACAGGAGGCCGGCGCACGTGACCCAGTGCCTCACTTGATTCGTACGATCGCCAGCCGCGGCTCGACGCCGGCGGCGATCTTGCTTCCCGCCGTTGAGGAGGCCAGCCGGAGGGTCACCGGTGTTGCGTCGGCAGGCACCACCAGCCGGACATGTCGGCCACTCCCTGCACGCAGCGTCCCGTTTCGCTGGTAGGTGACGGTGACGCTGTCGGGCGTCAGCGGATACGGTTTCGGAAAGAGCTGTGGCGAGTTGTTCGCGAATGTCGAGCGGAAGTTCCAGTTGCGATACCTGAGACGCCCCTCCTGCGGAAACCCAGGGAGATTCTCGAGGTAGTTGGCGAGCTGCCATTCGCCGACCATGGTGGCGAAGGGCATCCCGGTCACGGCCGCAACGTTGGCGCCACCCAGCGCCGAGGTGTTCACCAGTGCGCGGGTGATGTTGGTCCCGAGCACAGAATCGGTGGCAAAGTTGTCAACAACCCACCGGAGGAAGAGCCATGCGGCCCCGCGCTCGGCGAGAGGTCCGCCAGCCCGCCCAGGCGAGACGAGGTAGTTGGCCTCGGGATTGGCGAGATAGTCGTACGCGTTGCCGATGTTGCTGGATGCGAACTGGGAGAAGCAGGTGGCCGAACCGGGGCACTCGTGGGCGGGAACCTGACGCTGGCCCAGTTCCTCCGCGATGTGCGAGAGCCCCTCGTTCAGCCAGACATCCTCGTCCAGCGCGCCGCGAATCAGAACCCGCCGGTTGAACGAGATCATGTGCTGCATCTCGTGGATCAGGACCGGCGGCAGCGAGGCCAGGGCACGCGAACGGCTCACGGACGGACAGCCACCGGTCGCGGGCTTGGTCGAGTAGGTGTAAAAAACCTCGCGCCGGTTGCTCCCCGGCACGCTCGGCAACAGGTCCGCGCCATAGAAGTATCCGACGATGCGTCCGTCGGTGCAGGTCGGAGTCAGGTCGTTGACAGCGTCCGTGATCAGGATGCTGACGCGCTGGTCGAGGTTGACGTCCGATTCACGCCCGAACGCCACCGTGTCGATCGGGAAGAGGAAGTCGTCGAACCGCCTCCCGAGTTCATCGAGGTCGAACTGGGTGAACTGCTCGGCACCTGGCGGCAGGTCGTCATCGAGGTAGATCACGCCATGTCGCCCGACCACGCGGACGGTGGCCCCGACCCGCGTGAAACTCGAGCACTGGATCGTCCGGCACACCGAGAAGGAATCGCGTGTTCCCAGGACAGGAACGCCCTGCGCCGCCAGTGGCGGCTCAATGGCCGACGCGAACCGCACCGCAGGGTCGCGCGCCCAAGCCTGCTCGGCGAGTCGGAGCCGCCGATGGAAATCGGCCGGCGTGAGCGACGTGAACGCCGAGCTCGCGGGGAGGTCTTCACGCCCGATGAGCGACGGCGCCGCGGAGGGCTGCACCGTGGGATTGGGCTGGTTGGACTGGAGGGCGTAACTGGCGCTGGTGCCAGCGCTCGACTCCAGGCCGGCGCCGGAGTAACCGACCACCAGGTACTCGCGGGCTGCGGCACCGGATGGGAGTGACACACAATTCACGTTGCGGGAAGCATCCAGGATCTGGTATTGGCCGACCTCAAGTGCCAAAGGCGTCGGCGTGGTGCAGAGGGCGGCGCCCGGACCCGGCGACGGGTCTGGATCGGTGGGAGTGCCCCCACAGGCCAGCAGGCCCACCAACGCAAACGGCATCGTCAGCTTCGACCAATCTGGGATGATCTGGATCACGTACACTCCGGCAATGCGCAAGGGGACGGAAGCAGTCTAAGCGTAAGCGGCACAACGACTTTTGACAATCCGGCGGGGGCACGGTACGATTCCCGGGTGACGCCATTGAACCTGCTCGACCCAAGCTGGGTCACCCCGATAGATACTCGTACCGGGGCCTCGGTTCTACGAACCGCCTGCTGCGGTGCACCGCTCCCGAAACGCGAGGTGACACCCTCCGTGTTCCGGCGCTGCGACGCGTGCCCTCCGGTGGAGTGCAGGGATTGATGGGCTTCGTCCACCTCCACACCCACAGCGAGTACTCGCTCCTCGATGGCGCGAACCGGATCCCCGAACTGGTCCAGTACGTCAAGGGCCTGGGGATGGATTCCCTCGCGGTCACCGACCATGGCAACCTTCACGCTGCCTGGACGTTCTACAACGAGGCGCGGCGACAGGGAATCCGGCCGATCCTGGGCTTCGAGGCGTACCTCGCATTCGGGCCTAGAACATCCACCGTCAAGCCGTCCTGGGCCCCCGCGCAGTACTCGCATCTCGTGCTGCTGGCGTCGAACAAGGTCGGGTACCAGAACCTCATCAAGCTGAGCTCGATCGGGTACGTGGAGGGATTCTACCGACGGCCCCGGATCGACCGCGAAGTGCTGGCGCGCCACGCCGAGGGGCTGGTGTGCCTTGCCGCGTGCCTCTCGGGGGAGGTGGCGCTCTGGCTGCGCCAGGGACGCTATGACAAGGCGCGGGAATCAGCCGAGTGGTTCGCAGCGACCTTCGGCAAGGATCGTTTCTACCTCGAGATCCAGGATCACGGGATCCCCGAGGAGGCACTGGTCACGAAGGGCATGCTCGAGCTCGGGAAGGATCTTGGGATAGGTGTGGTGGCCACCAACGATGCCCACTATCTCCGACGCGATGATGCGGAGGCGCACGACGTCCTGCTGGCAATCGGTACCGGCGCCGATCTCGACGACCCAAAGCGCTTCCGGTTCACCGGCAGCGAGTCGTACGTCAAGAGTGAAGCCGAGATGCGGCAGCTATTCAGCGATCACCCCGAGACGCTTGCCCTCACCCAGTCTGTCGCAAACCTTTGCGAGTTCGATTTCGAGAAGCGATACTACCTGCCGCAGTTCCCGCGACCCGAGGCATACAGCTCGGACGAGGATCTGCTCCGGGATCTCGCGGCGGGAGGCGTTCTCGCACGGTATGGCGACCCACTTCCCCCCGCTGTCACCGATCGCCTCGAATACGAACTCGGCGTGATCAACACAGCAGGCTATGCCGGCTACTTCCTGATTGTTTCCGACTTCATTGCCGCCGCCCGCGCGCGCGGGATCCCGGTGGGCCCCGGTCGCGGTTCCGCCGCGGGCTCGATCGTCGCGTACGCGCTCGGCATCACCAACGTCTGCCCGCTGGAATTCGACCTCCTTTTCGAGCGCTTCCTCAACCCCGAGCGCGTGTCGATGCCAGACATCGACGTCGACTTCTGCTTTGAACGACGGGGCGAGGTGATCGAGTACGTGCGGGAGCGCTACGGCCGGGACTCGGTGGGCCAGATCATCACCTTCGGCACCATGAAATCCCGCGCGGCAGTGAAAGACGTTGCCCGCGTGCTCAAGGTCGCGCCGAGTGAGGCCGACAAGCTCACGAAGCTGATTCCCTCGGGACCCGGCGTCAGCATGACGATTCCCGAGTCACTCGCCAAGGTCGACGAACTGCGCACCACGGTGCGTGAGAACGAGACCTATCGACGGGTGTTCCGCTACGCCGAGCGGATCGAGGGTCTCGCGCGGCATGCCTCGGTGCACGCCGCAGGAGTGGTGATCGCGCCCGGGCCGTTGTCGGACTACGTGCCGGTGTGCACGGCCCCCACCCGCGGGTCCGGCGCGTCGACCGATGGCACCGACGCGATGATCTGTCAGTACGACATGGTGGCGCTGGAAAAGGTCGGGATGCTCAAGATGGACATCCTCGGCCTCAAGACACTTACCGTGATCCACGACGCGGTGACGATGATCCGGGAACGCTCCGGCACGGCGATCGACATCGATGCCCTGCCGTTCGACGATCCGGGAGTCTACGACCTGCTCCGCCGGGGCCGTACCGCCGGCGTCTTCCAGTTCGAGTCGGCGCTCGCGACCGACACGCTGCGGGCGATGAAGTGCGACCGGTTCGACGACCTGGTCGCCACCAACGCGCTACTCCGGCCCGGCCCGCTCGACGCCGGGATGCACACCGTCTTCATCCGCCGCAAGCTGGGCCTGGAGCCGGTCACGTACGCCCATCCGCTGCTTGAGGACGTACTCAAGTCGACCTACGGCGTCATCACCTACCAGGAACAGGTGATGCGGATCGCGAACGTGCTCGCCGGATTCTCGCTCGCCGAGGCGGATGTGCTCCGCAAGGCAGTGGGAAAGAAGGACGCTGCCCTGATCCGTTCCGAACTCGGCACGTTCATCGTGCGGGCCGTTGCCCAAGGGCATCCCCGGCCGATGATCGAGGAGATCGCGGGCCAGATCGAGACCTTCGGGCGATACGGCTTCAACAAGTCCCACTCCGTTGCCTACTCGGTCCTTTCCTACCAGACCGCGTGGCTCAAGACACACCATCCCGCGGAGTTCATGGCCGCGCTGCTCTCGAGCGAAATCGGTTCCACCGACAAGGTGGTGCAGTACATCAACGAGGCGCGGGAGCTGGGCATCGAGGTGCTGCCGCCCGACGTGCACGAGTCGGGATTCAAGTTCACCGTCGTCGGCGACCGCCGGATCCGCTTCGGCCTCGGTGCGGTGCGCAACGTCGGGGCCGGCGCGATCGAGTCGATCATCAGCGCGCGCCGGGACGGCCCATTCACGTCGCTGGCTGACTTCGTGAACCGCCTCGACACGCGGCTGTGCAACAAGCGCGTGCTCGAGTCGCTGGTCGCGGCCGGCGGCTGCGACGCGTTCGGTCCGCATCGGGCACAGCTCGTTGCCATGCTGGACCAGGCCCTCGGCGAGGCGCAGTTGCTCCAGCAGGAGATCGAGGCCGGACAGGGCTCGCTCTTCGGCGAGGCGGCCGCATCCGAACCGGTGCCCTCGGCAGTGACGGACGTGGACCCGTGGACCGAGGCGGAACGCCTGGCGCGGGAGAAGGAGATTCTCGGCTTCTTCATATCGGGCCACCCACTCGAGCGGTTCCGCCCGCTGGTCGAGCTCTTCGGCACACGGACCACTGCGACGCTGGCTGAGTGGAGCGAGCATCAGGTGGCGATTGCGGCCGTGATCACGGCCGTCAAGCGGCAGACCTCCAAGAAGACGGGGAAGGAATACGCGCGCGTGGTGCTGGAGGATTTCCATGGGACATCCGAGTCGATCGTCTTCCCGGACACCTGGTCGAAGATGAACCAGCTCATCCGGGTCGACGAGGCGATGCTCCTCACCGGCGGCTACTCGGCCCGGGACCGGGGCGAGGACCAGGCACCCTTCATTGTCGAGGGTGCACGGCCCCTGGCGGAGCTTGAGGCCGCTGGCCTGCTCGGGATCGCGATCCGCTGGGCCTCGTCCGAGGCGCCGCCCGCAGAGGCCGTCCGGGGTGCGGCGAGGGTTTGTGCCGCCCACCCTGGTCCCGCTCCGCTCTATATTGACTGGAACGACGGCAACGGGACGTCGGCGCGGTTGCGGTCGCGCCGGCTGCGGGTCGAACCGGTCGAGGACACCGTGCGGGCACTGCGGGAGCTCTTCGGCCACGACGCCGTCTCATTCATTCGAGCAGGGTGACCGGTATGGCCATCGCGTACACGCTGGAGTTCGAGAAGCCGCTGGCAGATCTGGAGCGCCAGATCGACGAGCTCAAGCGGGTTGGCGAGGAACGGGGGATCGACGTCAACGGCGAGCTCGCCACCCTCGAACAGAAGCTCGACACCAAGCGCGCCGAGATCTATGCGGCGCTCACGCCGATGCAGCGCGTGATGGTGGCCCGCCATCCGCGACGGCCCTACACGCTCGACTACCTCTCCTCGATCTTCACAGATTTCATCGAACTGCACGGCGACCGGCTCTTCCGCGATGACCCCGCGATCGTCGGCGGCTGGGCACGCCTGGCCGGCCAGTCCGTGATGGTGATCGGGCACCAGAAGGGACGCGACACCCGTGAGAACATCCGGCGCAACTTCGGGATGCCCCATCCCGAGGGATACCGGAAGGCACTGCGCCTCATGAAGATGGCGGAGCAATTCAAGGCGCCGGTGATCACCCTCATCGACACGCAGGGTGCATACCCCGGGCTGGGCGCCGAGGAACGTGGTCAGTCGGAGGCTCTCGCCCGCAACATCCTGGAGATGTCGGTGCTCGAGACGCCGATCGTTTCCGTGGTGATCGGCGAGGGCGGGTCGGGCGGCGCGCTCGCGCTCGGCGTGTCCGACCGCATCCTGATGTTCGAGAACTCGGTGTACTCCGTGATCACGCCGGAGGGCTGCGCTGCCATCCTCTGGAAGGATTCCACCCAGCGGGAGCGTGCGGCCGATGCACTCAAGCTCACCGCCGACGACCTCACCCGGCTCGGACTCGTCGATGAGATCATCCCGGAGCCCGTTGGCGGCGCGCACTTCGACCCGGAAGCCGCCGGTGAGTCGCTCCGGTCGGTGCTCATTCGTCATCTGGCCGAGCTCAGGAAGGTGCGTACGGAGCGGCTCGTGAAGCGGCGGCACGAGAAGTATGCCGCCATGGGCGCGTACGCGGACGCGTGATGCAGACGGTCGAAGTCCGGTTCAAGGGGAATCGTCGCGCGTTTCATGACTGGGTCGAGTCCGACGCCCCGCTCCGTCTCGACGAACCGGTGCTCGTTGCGGTCGAGCGGGGCGTCGATTTCGGGCGGGTCAACAGCGTTGGCGACGCCGCACTCGCCAAGTGCGGTGGTTGCACGTCGTGCGCGCCTGGCGAGGAAGAGGAACCGGCGACTGGCGACACCGCGCGACCGCTGGTGCTGCGGCGCGCCACCCCGGCCGACATCCGGCAGCATGAGGAGCTCCGTCGGGGTGAGGACGCCGTTCGGCGCCAGGTGATGGAACGCGTGGCCGCCCACGGCCTCTCGATGCGCATCTCGGACGCCGAATGGCAGTGGGATCGTGCCCGGGTCACCATCTACTTCACGGCCGATCGTCGCGTTGACTTCCGGGGCCTTGTGCGAGAACTCGCCGGGCTGCTGCGGGCGCGCATCGAGCTGCGCCAGATCGGGGTGCGCGACGAAGCCGCGCGCCTGGGCGGCGTCGGCCGGTGTGGCCGGGAGTTCTGCTGCAGCACCTGGCTCACCGAGCCGGGACCGGTCAATCTCGCCCTCGCGAAGGACCAGCATCTCTCGCTCAATCCCGCGCAGATCTCGGGCGGTTGTGGCCGCCTGCTCTGCTGTCTCAAGTACGAGCACGAGTTTTATCTCACGGCGCGCAAGCGGTTCCCCAAGGAGGGCAAGACCGTTGAGACCCTCCGCGGTCCCGAGCGAGTGGTGGCCGTCGACATCTTCCGCGAGCGGGTCTTCCTGCGTAGCGCCGAACACGGGGCGCGCACTGTCGCGCTGCTCGACCTGCGGGACGAACTCGACCGCGCCGCTGTCCAGGCGAGACCCACGTGAGCAAGCCCTTTTACGTCACCACGGCGATCGACTACTCCAATGGCGATCCGCACCTCGGGCACGCCCTCGAGAAGGTCGGGGCCGACGTGATCGCGCGCTGGCATCGGCTGCAGGGACACCCGGTGCATTTCGTCATGGGGATGGACGAGCACGCGCAGAAAGTGTTGCAGGCGGCCGAGGCGGCCGACACCACCCCACAACAGTGGGTCGACCGGATGAGCGCGCGCTTCGAACAGGCGTGGCAGGTGCTCGAATGCTCGCACGACGACTGGATGCGCACCACCCAGCCCCGGCACGCCGAGGGGGTGAAGGCGTTGATCGCGAGAATCCAGGCGCGTCATCCGGATGCGTTTTACGAGGGCGAATACGAGGGGCTGTACTGCGTCGGCTGCGAGGAGTTCAAGTCGGAGAGCCAGGTCGTCGACGGTCGTTGCGTCGAACATCCATCTCGCGACCTGGTGCCCACGCGGGAGCGGAACACCTTCTTCCGGCTTTCCGCTTGGCGGGACGAGGTGCTGCGCCGCATCACGAGCGGCGAACTTGTGGTGGCCCCGGACATCCGTCGCAACGAGATCCTGCGCGTCCTCGAGGGCGGACTGATCGACATCTCGGTATCCCGCTCCCGCCTGCCGTGGGGAATTCCGTTCCCCGGGACCGACGACCAGACTGTGTATGTCTGGTTCGAGGCGCTGATGAATTACGTCTCTGCCACGGGTTTCCCGGAAGCCGACTGGGAATCGCTCTGGCCCGCCGACGTGCATGTCGTCGGCAAGGGGATCACCCGGTTCCACTGCTGCATCTGGCCGGCGATACTGCTGGCTGCGGGCCTGCCCTTGCCGCGCGCGGTCTGGGCGCACGGGTACGTGCAGTGGGACGGCGCCAAGGTCAGCAAGTCCGAGGGTACGGGGGTATCGCTCGCCGATGCGATCAACCGGCACGGTCCGGACGCGCTTCGCTATTTCCTGTTGCGGGAGATCGGCTTCACTGCCGACGGCGACTTCTCCTTCGATCGATTCGATGCGGTGTATGCCAGCGAGCTCGCCGACGGCGTCGGCAACCTCGCGTCCCGGGTGCTGGCAATGGTCGTCAAGTATCGCGACGGCATTGTGCCGAGCGGCGATGCCGACCCTGGGCTCTCCGATGGGATCCGCGCGGCGGCCGCACACTACCGCCAGGCAATGGACGCCACTGAGTTCAAGCGCGCGCTCGAGGAACTCGGGTCACTGGTTCGCGTCGCGAACGCGTTCATCACCACGGCCGCACCGTGGACGCTCGCGAAGACGGGCGATGACGTTGCACTTGATCGTGCACTCCGCGCCCTGTCAGAGGCGGTTCTGGTGATCGGGGTGATGATGGCGCCCTTCATGCCCGAAAAGTCCGCGGCACTCCTTGCCGCGCTGGGACGCGACGGTACCCCCGCATGGCGAGACGCGGACGCCCCCGATCTCGGGGGCGCCCGCGTCGCCAAGCCGGACAATCTCTTTCCAAAGGACCCGCCAGCAGCTGCCTAGAACTTCACCTTGGGCGCCTCGGCGGCGCCCGGTGTCGTCAGCTCGAAGTATTCCCTCGACTTGCCAAGCCCGAACATCTTCGCGGTGAGGTTTGTCGGGAATCGGCGGATGTCGCGATTGAACTCCTCAACCGAGCCATTGTAGTCAGATCGCGCCACGGCGATGCGATTCTCCGTGCCCTCGAGTTGGTCCTGGAGCTGCCTGAAGTTCTCGCTGCTCTTGAGCTCCGGGTACGCTTCGACCGTCGCCAGCAGCCGCGAAAGCGGCGCGGCCATCGCAGCATTTGCTTCGCCCATCTGCTGGAGCGAACCCGACTGGACAGCGGAATTCAGCCGCGAGCGCGCCTCGGCGACACCGATGAACACAGTCGACTCCTGGCGTGCGGCGCCCTTGACCGTTTCAACGAGGTTGCCGATCAGGTCGGCGCGACGCTGCAACTGCACCTTGATCTCGCCCTCTGCCTTGTTGACCCGCTCGTCGAGTCCCTGCAAACGATTGTAGCCGCAGCCACTGGCAAGGCCGGCGAGGCCGAGGACGAGCGCGAGCGAACGAAATGAATGACGCATCAGCCTGCTCCCTGTTGGGTGTGGGTATCTGCTATGTCGACCGCGCGGCGAACCACGGCGAGGTATCGCTCGAAGACGCCGGCGGGACAGTTCCATTCCGGGTCACGACGGTGCGCGATCACGTCGCTCAGCACATCGGCATCGGGGCCGAGGATGTCGTGCAGCGCGCCCACGGTATCGACCGCGAAGCGGCCCGGGTCGCGTCCGAGCAGCACCGCGGTACATCGCAACAGCACAAGCAGCGAGGGGGCCGACGTGGTAGCGTAGCCGCCCAGGATGGCGGGTGTGGTACCAAATCGGACATAAGCCTGCCGGAGCCGAATCAGCTTCCCTCGGAGCTCCGCCTCGATGGCGCGGCGCAGGTCGGGCGGGTCGACGACCACGCCCACGATCGGATCGTCGCCGTGCAGCACCCGGTGGGCAAGCTGCATATCGGTGATCTCGATCGGGAAGACATCTGCCGCCCGCGCCCATTCCGCCCTCGCGATGAACAGCGGCGGGGTGTAACCCCGTTCGTGCCACGACTTCACGGCGGGGGTGAGCCGGGCAAGGTTCGCCGGGGACGCATCGTCGAGCACGACGATCACGTTGACGTCGGAACGACCGGGCAGCCAGTCGCCGCGTACTACCGACCCGTAGGCCGCCGCGGAGAACGACTGACCGAGCGTGGATTCGAGTTCGCTGGCGAGTCCGGCCAGCGCACCATCGACCTCGTGTTGATCCATCAGAACCCCCTCCCTGCGCCACCGCCGCTGAACCCGCCGCCTCCACCGAACCCACCGAACCCGCCCCCGCCGAAACCGCCGCCACCGCCCCCGAACCCGCCCCCGAACCC
>JACDBX010000167.1 GCA_013694695.1 Gemmatimonadales bacterium
TTCCAGCACCCCGTACAACTCTGATTCGAGTGACCGCCTGGCCGCATCGAGTTCGCCGATGGTGGCATCCGCGTTCGCGCGAGCCGCATTCACGGCCGCGCCGCCGCCGTTCCAGGCCGGGATCGGCAACGACATGCCGGCGACGAGCCCGCGCCGAGCCGGGAGATCATTCCCTCGCTCCCATTTCGCGCCAAGTCGGAGGCTCGGTACCGGGATTTGTGCCTTACCGGTAGCCACCGCAGCCTGTGCGGCGGCACGACTCTCGAGCTCCAGTGCGAGCACCTCACCCGCTGCAAATCGTGCGGTCAGGCCAATCGAATCCAGCGAGATCCGTGGAATGAACTCGGGTAGCGTATCCATGCGGAGATGGATGTCTGCCAGGGCAGTCGGATTTTCCAGCATCAATCCGGCGAGTGTGGCGAGACTGACATGCCGATCGTGCTGTGCGCCCACCAACACCGCCAGCGCCCGTGTCCGCCCCAGTTGAAGACGTCGTGCGTCGAGACCGGATGCGTCCCCTGCCCCGAGGCGCTCGTTGATGATGCCGACTGCCCGGTCGAACGCGGAAAGTGCTCCACGCGCCGCCACCTCTCGCCATCCCGCGGAGACGGCTGATGCGAACGCGACGGTGACTTCCTCCTCGATGCGCGCAGTGACTGCGGCAGCGCGAACGTCGGCGGCATCGGCGAGGAACGCCGCGGCGTCGCTCCGCGCGGAACGTCGGCCCCAGATATCGAGTGGCTGCTCCACCTGAGCGATGAACTGCGAGGTGGCAGCGGCGCCGGTTCCGGCTGCCTCACGATCGACCATCAGCGTCGGATTGGTCAGCCGGCCGACCCCGGCCGCGTCTGCGCGCAGGGCGCGGGCGCGGTGCACGGCAGCCTGAATGGATGGATGGGCATTGCGAGCCGCAGCGCGTGCGGAATCAAGCGTCAATACCCGCACCTGGGCGGTGAGCCCGAGCCATGGAATCAGCCCGAGGGTGACAAGGGGAACGAGGACAGCATTGCGACGCATGGAGAAGCCCCGGCGAGGACACGCCGGGTTTCCGGCGCGACACGAAAAGTGGCGCTCACCCCGATGGTGGGGTGCAGCGGATCACGCATTCCAATGCAGGTGCACTGGAACGCTCGCGTCAGCGGCTGGGTGGGGCCCGTGGTGACGAAGGAGGATCGTGTGTTCGGGTGGGGCGGGGCGCGCGAAGATCGGAAAACCGGATGAATTGCGACGACGCCAGTTCGCTCACCGGCAATACTGCAATCTGTGACTGGGGCAGGACGTCCAGCGTCGGGCGCACCTGGGTTGTGGTGGCCTCGATCACAGTGTGGTCGTGATCCGTCAGGCCCGCGTCATCCCCCGTCTCTGGCGCATGATCGTGCTCTTCGTGCGAGACCACGACGTGATTGGGCGCGCCACGATGTGCTGTCGCGTGCGCCGCAGGAACCGCCATGGCGGCAGCAAGGTTGAGCAGCAGGAGGGAGAGTCCCAGGGCCACATGGGGCCGACGGCGGCGCATCGCCAATAGTGCCCCGAGCCACCGGTTGGGGCAAGGGTAGATCCGCATCCGTTCTCCGCTCTCCGTTCTCCGTTGTCCCCTACTCCTTCAGCCGCGCCCGCACGTCCGTGAACCAGTTCTCCACCAGGACGAGCTGCCCGAATACCGACGCCCGCGCTGCCTTGGGCCGCAGCATGTAGATGGCGTTGCCATCGGGTGACAACGCGAACGACTGGTGAAAGAGGTCTACGAAGTAATTCCCGACATTGAAGAGGGTTTCGCGACCCACGACCGAGAACGTCGGGTCATCCTGTACGGTGAGGCGCCGCATGTTGAATCCATCCGCGGTGAGATAGTAGATCATCGTTCCATCGCGCGACCATACCGGCGTGAGCCCCCCACCGTTCGACACTTGCCACCGTTCGCCAGCGGGCCCCGGGAAGGGCCGGACATAGACTTCGGACGTCCCCGACTCCGTTGACGCATACGCCAGCCACCGCGAGTCAGGCGACACGGAAGGATTGTATTCCTGATGCGGTGTGGCCACCACTGGAATCGGCTCACCCGACCCAGAGGCCGGGACGGCGACGATATCGCCAGCACCCGTCAGGCCGTTGTCGGTGCGCACCACGATCCACTTGCCATCCGGACTCCAGTCCACCTCCTGCACCAGGCGATCGATCTTGGCGAGGAGTCGTTCCGATGTGGAGCCGTCCACCCGCTTGGCGTACACGTTCCCGCCGGAGCCGGAATCGCGCACGAAGGCGACCTCCTTGCCGTCGGGTGACCAGACGGGGCGCCGATCCTGGCCGCCGAAAGTGAGCCGGGAGAAGGTGCCGCGGTCGAGCGTCTTCACCCAGATGTCGAGCGCTCCATTGGCCTGACCCGAGCTGACTGCGACCCGCGAACCATCTGGTGAGAGGGCGAGCGAGTTGAACGGCCCGAACCACGACGAGTCGACCACCGTGGCGACACCTCGATCCGCCACCCGCACCAGCTCCGCATCGGCACGGAGGCTCCCTGTTCCCACGGTGTAGATCAAAGTGCCGGTGGCGCTGAAGGTCAGCGACGAGACACCCCCGCCGGTCTTGATTCCCTCCAGCAAGGGGACCTCCGGGCCGGTCAGCTCGAGGCGCTGCATGTCGAAGCCACGGGCTATCAGGACACCGTCGTTGCGCAGGTAGGCGACATGGCCAGTCGGCAGGTACCAGGCACCGAGCGCATTCTGGATCAGCAGGTGCTGTTCGCCGCTCTTAAGGTCAAGCACGTGCACAGCGATTGCCAGGCAGCCCGATGTGCAGACCGTGAACATCACGCCGCGCCCGCCGGGAAGCGCATTCGGCTCGCCAAACCCGAGGCCGGCGAGCGTCGAATCCTGCGACACGACGGTCGGTCGACCGCCCGCGGCGTTGACGCGCGACAACGTGGACTGCGATGGACCGACGAAGAGAATTGTGCCATCGTCCAGCCAGAGCGACCCACCGAAGTTCATTTCCGCAGAGTCCGCGAGCGTGATGGCCGCGCCACCGCTGAGCCGGATCTTCTTGAGTCGTCCCCCCGCGACGAAGCTGAGCCACTCTCCGTCCGGCGAAAAGCGCGGTGCGTAGGCCCCTTCGGTGCCGGCGATGGGCACCGCGTCGAGGTCCCCGCGACGCTTCACCCAGAGGCGACCCGCAACGGCCGAGTCGCGCACCACGATTGTCGATCCGTCCGGAGAGATGTCGACGCCCCGCACGAAGGGGGTGGGCACGAGCCCCTCCCCGAACGAGACGAACTGCCGCGTCGTCGGAAGTGGGGGTTGTGGGCGCAAGAGTCCGAACGCCCCGACCGCGAGCCCTGCCGCAGCGAGCGCCCACGGCAGCAGGTCACGCAGACCACGCGGCCGCGCGCGGGTGATGCGTACCCCCGTGCCAAGGGACGTCGCGCCAGGGCGCGCCAACGCCTCGGCGAAGGACCTCGCGCTCTCGAACCGATCGGCGGGCAACTTCGCCAGCGCCACCATCGTGGCGTGCGCCACGTGCTCCGGGATCGTCGAGCGTTGCGCGATCATGTCCCGGGGCGACTCCGTCATCACCCGCGCGACAATTGCCTGCGCCGTGGCGCCGGTGAACGGCGGCTCGGCGGTGAGCATCTCGTACAACACGCAGCCCAGCGCATAGACATCGGTGCGCGCGTCAAGGGTGCGCTCGCCCATCGCCTGCTCGGGACTCATGTAGGTCGGCGTGCCGAGGGACATGCCGGTCTCGGTCATCCGGGTGAGCCGTCGGACCTGGAGGCAGCGAGCGCGATCCCGAAGTCGGCGACCATCGCCTGACCGTCATGCAACAGGATGTTCTCGGGCTTGATATCGCGATGGATCACGCCATGACGATGGGCATAGTCCAGCGCCCCGGCGACCTCCGTGGCGATTCGCACCGCATCGGCAATCGGGAGTTGCTTCTCGCGGTCGAGGCGGTCGCGCAGCGATTCGCCCTCGACGAACGGCATCACGTAGAAGACGGTGCCATTCACCTCGCCGGAATCATGCAGAGGCAGGATGTGTGGGTGCTGCAAATGCGCGGTGGTCTTGATCTCGGCGAGAAAGCGATCGACGCCGATCACGGCGGCCAGCTCCGGGCGCATGACCTTCACCGCCACCTTCCGGTGATGCCTCTGGTCCTCGGCGAGATACACCGTGGCCATGCCACCCTGCCCGATTTCACGGTCGAGTGTGTAGCGACCTTCGAGAGCGGCGCCGAGTGCCGCGTGCTTGTCGCTCATGGCGTCCCCGTGGGCAAGGCAGGTGTTCGGTGGCGGCGCGCGGGATGGTGGGATGCGGCAACAGCGCGGCACGATGCGCGTCCCGGTCCGGGTCGCGTGGTGGCGCGGCGTTCGCCCCATAACAATAGGCCGGTGACCGCGAAATGGGCCATCACAGCGCCAACCGGGCCGGCAAATCCCATTGGTCCCGTAGATCCCGATCCGGCGCCGGTCAGATTCGGCGCGGCTCGGGAAGGCCGGGCTCACGGGGCACGAACCGAGCGACCACCGTGGCGACGCTGAGCGCTGCCACCATTGCCAACCACCATCCTACGTCGGGCGCGATGCGAAGGAACGCCGGCCACGAGGACGCGCCGGCAAATCTGGGCGCGAAGCCAGCCACCAGCACGACGAACACGACGTCCAATGCGCTGGCGCGCCACATCGCGGCACGCGTCGCTCGCGGCATCGCGTTCCGCACCGCACGCACCAATCCACGGATCTGTCCCGCGAGCACCAGGAGCATCACTGCGGCGACGCCAAAGAAGAGCACCGCATGACGTGAGCCCGCCGGCGGCAGCGGCACACCCGCGAGGTGCGCGGCGATCGCGTCGGCCATCACGTGGCTCGTGGGCGCAATCGGAAATGGGATGGCGGACGAAATGTTGGTGAGCACCACGACGCCCCATTGAAGGTCAGGCAGCAAGACCATCTTGCCGCGATAGTTGGACACGATGCCGCCGTGGTGCACCGCACGCGTTCCTCCCACTGCACCTTCGCGCCAGCCGAACGCATACGAGAATGCCTCCGACGGAGCGCCGCCCGTGTGCATGAGCGTCATCGACGTGTCGCTGAGCACGCGGCGATCCGCGTACTGCCCACGGTTGAGCTGCGCCACCAGAAACTGCCCCATATCACCCGCGCTCGCGATCAGGGCGGCGGTCGGTAGGCGATCGTGTTCGTGCGGCAGGTCGGTAGCCACGGGGAAGCCGAGCGCATACACATGGCCGCGGGACAGGCCCATCCCGGCCCGCGACGCATCGGCGAAGCTGTGGCGCATCTCGAGCGGCGCGAAGATCTCCTCGTTCACATAGGCGCCAAATGGGCGTCCTGTCACCGCCTCGATAATCGCGCCGAGCACCATGTAGTTCGGACTCGCGTACTGATGTGTCGTGCCCGGAGGATTTGCGAGTGAAACGCTCGCGAGCGCGCGCACATGGTCGGCCAGAGTGGTGGTATCGCCGCGTGCCCGGGGGGCACGGGTGGGAATACCGCTGGTGTGGAGCAGCAGCTGGCGGACCGTGATCGCCGCGCTCGCTGCCGAATCGGCGACCCGAAACCACGGGAGGTAGCGCTGCACGGGGGCATCAAGATCCACCTGCTGACGTTCGACGAGCTGCATCACGGCAAGGGCGGTAAACGCCTTGCTCATAGACCCCAGGACAAAGCCGGTTTCCCCGGTCACCGGATTTCCCCGCCCGTCGTGGCCGAAGCCGCGCAGGTGCACGATGCTGTCGCCGTGCACGATCGCGATCGCGACGCCCGGAACCCGGTCGGACGCCATGGATTGTGTCACATAGGCATCGATCGCAGCGAAGTCGGGGGAATCAGGCCGGGCGGTCGGTGCCTGGGACATGGCGAACGAGGTTGCTGTCACGCTAGTCACGAGCGTGGCGACGGACCCAAACAATCGGAAGGTTTGCATTGGGCGAACAATGTGCGCGTTCGCGCTCGGTTTCAAGGCTCACCTCAGTCGACTCGCGCGGTGTGCGCTTCTTCCCCCCTTGTCGCGTCTCCCAGACGAAGCCGTGACCAGCCTCGGCGTACCGGCCGGTTGCCGCAAGCATGCGGTTACAGGCGAGTATGATCGACGCGACAACGGCGCCCGCATGAATTCAAGAACACGGAGTTAATTGATATGACACGACTTGATGGCAAGAAGGCCGCCATGTGGCCCTGGATCGCATTGGTATGCTTGCTGGTAGCTCTCGCCGCGGCCGGGTACTTCTGGTACGAGAATCGTGACGCAGATGGGGCTTCCGTTGACGTGACGAGCCTCCAGATACGCCTCGAGAACAAGCATCCGCCGGTCGTCCACTCGCGTTCCCTTCTCGGATTGTCACAATTGGCAAGCGAATCCAGCAGCGGTCAGCTCGGACGATACCAGCGGTCACCGATGCATTCACTGGGAGCCAAGGCGCCGTCAACAGGGGGACAATCATGAGAAAAGGGCATAGTATCGTCGGACTCAAGGTAATTGCATCGGACAATGGTGCCGACCTGGGCACGGTGCGCGACCTGATATTCGATCATGACGCAGACCAGTGTGCAGCATTGCTGCTCGACGAGGGCGGCTTCTTCAGCTCCGCTGAAGTGGTGGGTTGGGAAGAGATCAAGGCACTGGGCCCAGATGCGGTCATGGTGCGAAGCAGCAGTTCCAGCGTCTCGGCAGACGACGCTCCCCGACTCAAGAAGTTGATGGATCGGGAGACGGTACTCTCCGGAACGCGTATCTACACCAAGACTGGCGAGGATCTCGGCACGTTTGGCGACGTCTATGTCGATGAGACAAGTGGTCGAGTGATGGGCTACGAACTGTCCGGTGGATTCGTCTCTGATACGATGAGCGGCAAACGGTACCTCGCTGCCCAGAGCGCAGTGCAAGTGGGGGAAGATGTCGTGCTCATGCCCGCCTCTTCCGCCGCCCGCCTGGAGGATCAGGCCAAGAATCACCCCGGTGGATTGAAAGGAATTGCGAATACCGCGGGCGACAAGATCGGCAGCGCCTATGATACAACGAAGGCGAAGGCCACGGAGGTATACGACAACGTGGCCAATGCATCGATCGAGAAGCAGAAGGAGTTCGTGACGGGAAAAACTGCGGGGAACGATGTATTCGTCAAATCTCCTTCGTCTGAGGAGAAGGTGCTGTTGGTACGCAAGGGTGAGAAGATCAGCGGCCTTCACGCAGAAACGGCGGACGCGCGGGGGAACCTGTCACAACTGGTCCTTGCGGCGGGCGGCGGGGCGATCTCGGAAGCTACCGAGACCGGGAAGGACAAGCTGAGCCACGCAGCGTCAGCCGCGAGCGACAAGCTGGCAGAGGCAGGAGCGAGCCTTGAGCGGAGCGCAGAAGACGCTGCAATCGGGCAACCAGCGGGTCGAGAAGTGTTTTTGCCGTCCGGTTCGACCCTGGTGGCGCCCGGGCAGATTATCAGCCGGGCGATGTTCGAACAGGCGCAGGGACATGGCAAACGGGCCGAACTGATAGCAGCGGCAGGATTGGGCACCGCGTCTCAGGGCGCGGATAGTGCGGCCGCAACCGTGCAGAAAAAGGCCGACGGTCTTTGGGAGACGATAAAGGACAAATCCGCCCAACTTACGGGGGCCGCCGAAGACAAGATCGACGAGTTGGGCGATGCCAATACCCGTCGAAAGATAGGCAATGCACTCGGTCGCCCGGTGACGAAAGTCATTCTCGCCAAGGATGATTCGATCATCCTCAACACAGGCAACATCATCACCCACGCCTCGATCGAACAGGCTCGCGATGAGGGAATGCTTGACACGCTGCTCGATTCGGTCTCCTCCAGTGATCCCTCCATCACACCGGAGATGATGCGCGCAGACACTCGGGGTGAAGCTGCTCTCCCGGCGCATGGGGCGAACACGGCTGAGAAGGGCTGAGCAAGTTTATTTCGCAGGAGATCACGGGGGCGGATCTGCACCCGACCATGGCGCTTCGCTTGGTCCGACCGGCACCGGCCGAAACAAAGAACCCGCCAGGCAAGCGCCCGGCGGGTTCTTTCCGTCAGCCGGGGCGATGCTTACCCGACCCGCATCCCGCCGCGGCGACTGAACGAACCACTCGCGACCACATTGCCGCTGGAATCCTCGACCGTTGCTGTACCGAAGCCACCGAGGTCCGTGTCGGCGCTGCAGCCCTGACGGCCGCCCCTGTCGCCGACGGTGAAGCTGCACACCGCCGTCTTTCCACCGGGCCCATTGACGAAGAAGGTGTACGTCCCCGCATCCAGGTCACCACGGAGATTCACCGTCGAGCGCCACTCTTTCGGCGCGCCCTTGGCGTAGTTGATGATTGCCTGCCCCTCTATCGTCTCGCCACCCTGCGTTCCCGACAGTGCCGCGGAATTATTGGATTCGTGCGCGAATGACGGACCGGTAGCAACGATGGTCGCCGACTCGGCGCTAGTGGGGCCGTCCTGCGCGCAACCCGCGACGATCAGGCCCAGCGACAACGTACATGGTGCCAAAAACTTACGCATTACGACCTCCAAGCTTGGTTGGGGAGATGAGTACATCGCGACCCGCAGCCTCCCCGCCTGCGGCTCGCACATCGAAAGAGCCTGCTCTGGGTACGTGACGAGGATGCCATCCGGATTGGCACCTCCTCGCCCGCGACCCGAAACGCGCAGCCCGCCGTCCGCTGCCGCGCGCACGGCAGATGTCGGACGACCCATTGACAAAACACGGGCAGCAGTCAAGATTAGGTATGACTAAGACATTATGGTGGCGACACTAATGACCGAGCTCTCCCGGTCCACAGAGGACTATCTCAAGGCCATCTACGGCCTCGGCCGCTCCGGCGAGCCCGTTCCCACGGGGGCGCTGGCAGACGCGCTGGCCATCGCGCCGGCCTCGGTCAGCGGGATGGTTCGCCGTCTCGCCGAGACCGACCTGATCGCCCACGAGCCGTACCGCGGAGTGCAGCTGACGGACGCCGGGCGGCGAGCTGCGCTGCGTGTCATCCGTCGGCACCGGATCCTCGAGACTTATCTCGTCAAGGTGCTCGCGTGGGACTGGGACTCAGTGCACGCCGAGGCCGAGCGGCTCGAGCATGCCGCATCGGACCTCCTTGTCGCGCGGATGGCGGACGCACTCGGCAATCCGGCGTTCGATCCGCACGGTGCACCGATCCCGACGGTTGACGGCGAGATCGAGGAGCAGGAACTCGTCCCGCTCACCGAGCTTGGCGTGGGTGGGACGGGAGAGTTCCGTCTCGTGAGCGATGATGACGCCGAGCGCCTTCGCTACATCGCTTCCATCGGCTTCCGTGTCGGTACGCGATTCGAGCTCGTCGAGGTGACGCCGTTTCGCGGTCCGTTGACCGTACTCCGCCGCGAGCTCGGCGCATCGCCGCAACTGATCGGGTACGAGCTGGCGCAATCGCTGCTCTGCCTTCCCTGCACACTGGAGCCCGCCGCATGAAGAAGCCGACGATGACCCGGCGGGCGCTTCTTGCACGTGGCGCGCTGGGCGCGGCAGGCCTGGCCACCGCGCCGCGAACCCTGGGTGCGGCCGAGCAGGCACTCGGGCGGCACGGTTCGCACACACCAGATCTCGCTTCGACGCAGGGGCGGGTCACGCGGGCATCGATCGACCCGACCGCATTCCTCGAGCACTTCGATTACGGGACGGTGACGACGTTGCCCGACGGGGGCACCCGGCGCGAATACACCCTCACCGCGGTGGATGCGGAGATCGAAGTGGCTCCCGGCGTGTTCTATCCGGCATGGACCTACAACGGCCAGGTACCCGGGCCGACGCTGCGCGCCACGGAGGGTGACCTGCTCCGCGTGGTGTTCGTGAATGCAGGCACGCACGCGCACACGATTCACTTTCACGGGATCCACCCGGCCCGCATGGATGGGGTGTATGAGGTCGTGAACCCGGGCGACCGCTTCGTCTACGAGTTCACCGCGCGCCCCGCGGGTCTGCAGCTCTACCACTGTCACGCCATTCCGCTCAAGCGTCATATCGCCAAGGGTCTGTACGGCACCCTCATCATCGATCCGAAGGTTCCGCGCCCGCCGGCGCGGGAGATGGTGATGGTGCTCAACGGCTTTGACACCAACTTCGACGGGACGAACGAGGTCTACGCGGTGAACACCGTGCCGTTCGCGTATCACCACGACCCAATCAGGGTCAAGAAGGGCGAGTTGCAGCGGATCTACATGGTGAACATCCTCGAGTTTGACCTGATCAACTCGATGCACATCCATGGCAACTTCTTCAACGTCTTTCGGACCGGCGCCACGACGTCGTCCGACTTCACCGACACCTTGATGTTCTGCCAGGGTGAGCGCCACATCATCGAGTTCACCTACGAGGAAACCGGTCGGTTCATGTTCCACGCGCATCAGTCGGAGTTCGCCGAACTGGGCTGGATGGGCGTATTCGAGGTCGTGGACGAGCCATCGGTGATTGCATGACGGCGAACCGTTGGTGGTGGGCATTCATTCCGCTGGGCCTGCTTGCCGCGCTGATCGTGCTGGTCACGCAGACGGGACTGCTCGACCGGCTGCGCGGCCCGTTCCCCCCGGTCGAGGTGATCACCGTGGAGCGCGTGCGGTTATTACCGGGACGGATCGAGCTGGGCATCGCCAACGCCGGCCCCGATCCGGTGACGATCGCGCAGGTCAGTGTCGACGAGGCCTTCTGGAACTTCACGATGTCGCCGTCGCAGACCCTCGGTCGCTTCGGGCGCGCCACGGTCGTGCTCGATTACCCGTGGGTCGAGAACGAAGCGCACGTCGTCTCCATGCTGACCTCGACCGGACTGACCTTCGAACACGGGATTGCGCTCGCGGTGACCACGCCGGTTCCGACGAAGGCATCGCTCTGGACGTTCACCCTGATCGGGCTCTATGTCGGCGTGATCCCGGTGGCGATCGGCCTGCTGTTCCTCCCTCTGATCCGTCGCCTCTCGAAGGGCGGGCTCGACTTCAGCCTCGCGCTCACGGCCGGGCTGCTGATCTTCCTCGGCGCCGACGCGCTTTTCGAGGCGCTCGAGAACGCGCGCGCCGTCCCGGCCACGCTCCACGGCTCTGCCCTGGTGGTCATGGGATCCGTCGGGACGTTCCTTCTGCTGCAGCTGGTCGGCGGTTCGCGCGCCCGGGCCGAGAGCGCCGACGGGCGCCGCTCGGTCGCGTGGCTGATCGCGCTCAGCATCGGCCTGCACAACCTCGGTGAGGGCCTCGCGATCGGCGCCGCGTACGCGATCGGCGAGGTCTCGCTCGGTGCGTTCCTGATCGTCGGCTTCATGCTGCACAACACCACCGAGGGGCTGGCAATCGTGGCGCCGGTCGCGCGCGACCGGCCGCGGCTCATCACGCTCGCCGCCATGGGCGCGCTCGCGGGCATCCCGACCATTCTCGGCGCATGGATCGGCGGGTACGCCTTCACCGCCACGTGGGCCACGTTGTTTCTCGCGATCGGCGTGGGTGCCATCGCTCAGGTCGTCGTGGCGCTGTTCCGGATGTTCAGCCGCGGCGAGGAGCCGATGTGGCGGCCGGCGATTGCTAGTGGCGTGCTCGCGGGTCTGCTGGTGATGTACGCAACGGGGCTGCTGGTGGCGTAGCCACGATGCGAGTTCATGCGTCGGTGGGGCGAACGTGATGCATGCACGACGGTAGCGAGCAGAAGTGGCGATCACCGTGCCGTCGCCCCATACTTGGAGGATGCGACTACGTCACTTGCTGTTCGGCAGCGTCATCGGGTGCACCTTGCTGGTCGGAGCCACTGCCGCGGGATGGGCGCAATCGACGTCCGTCAAGGTGGCAGATTCGCTCACCGACCGGGACAGCGTCGGCGAGATGCCCGCCGACACGAATGTGCCAGAACCGGTCGGCGTGTTGCGGGCGGAGCAGGACGAAGCGATTCGGGGGGCGTTGCAGGGAGTCTTCGACCGGGTGCCGGGGCTCGCGGGCGTCAGGGTGACGGTGGACGCAGGTGTCGTACGGCTGACCGGATCGGTAGTCGACGGTGAGACCCGGACCAAGGCGGGGGCCCTCGCGGCCGACATGAGTGGCGTGGTGTTCGTCGACAACCGGATCGCGGAGTCGACGTCGCTCGAGGAGCAGCTCGCCCCGACCTGGGCTCGCCTGCGGGCGATGGGCTACGGGACGATCGCCAAGCTGCCGCTCTTGCTGGTGGCGCTGTTGATCGTCGGGGTGGCGGTATGGTTCGGCACGTTGCTGGCCCGCTGGAGTGGACCCTCATTCTTTCGCTCCCGGAATCCCTTCCTCCAGGGGCTGATTCGCCGGTTCATTCAGGGTGTGGTTGTCGTGCTCGGCGTGATTGTCGCACTCAACCTGCTGGATGCGGCAGCCCTCGTTGGCGCGATCGTCGGGACGGCGGGCCTCGCCGGTCTGGCGATCGGCTTCGCGTTCAAGGACATCGTCGAGAGCTACCTGGCAGGGACGATCCTCGCGATCCGTCAACCGTTCGCGAAGAACGACCACATACGGGTTGACCAGTTCGAGGGGAAGGTGGTCCGGCTCACGGCTCGCGAGACCACCCTGATGAGCCTTGACGGGAACCACATCCGGTTGCCGAACGCCCTGATTTTTCGCAGTCCGATGATCAACTTCACCCGCAATCCGCTGCGGCGCTTCGATTTTGATCTGGGCGTAGGCGCCGCCGATGATCTGGCGCACGCGCAGGAAGTCGTGATCGCCACCCTCCTGGCGATGTCGGGCGTGCGCGACGAACCGGCGCCGCAGGCGCACGTGATGGGCGTGGGTGACTCGACCGTCACGGTCCGGGTGTTGGCGTGGACGGATCAACGGGACGCGGAGTTCAACCGAGTGCGCAGTGAGGCGATCCGGATCGTGAAGCGCGGGCTTGAGGACGCCGGCGTGACGCTTCCGTCGCCCGAGTACCTGGTCCGGATGGTCTCGGATCCACCGCCTGACTCGCCGGAGCAGAAATCGACCATGCCCGAGAAGAAGGTCACCCAGGCAGACGTGTCGGTTGATGATTCGGTGGATCAACAGATCGAGGTCGACCGTCGGGCGAGCGACGAAGAAGACCTGCTGGAGGGGTCACCCCCCAACGCCTGACGCACCGCCTGGACCTTGGTTGCTGACTGCCTTGGCTCCAAGTGTTGCCCTGAGCACGAAGTAGCCGGCGGCGCCGGCTGTGATCGAGCCGAGCAGGATGCCCAGCCGATCCAGGCCGGGGTAAGCGGTTCCGCC
>JACDBX010000192.1 GCA_013694695.1 Gemmatimonadales bacterium
CATGCGCGCCCGGCGCAGCGTCACCGATGCACCAGCGCTCCCTGCACTGCATCGGCGAGTGCCGCCACCGTGATCGGCTTCATGAGCACGCGCCGAATTCCCGAGGCCTCCAGGGCAGAAAGCGGAAAGTCTTCGACATAGCCGGTGAGCAGCAGGATGGGCATTTCCGGTCGCTGCCTGTGGAACTCACGCGCGAGCTCGATCCCGTTCATCCGCGGCATCGAGTAATCGGTGATCACGAGGTCGATACGCGAACCCCGCTCCCGGAACATCTCGAGGGCGACGTGGGGCTCGGTGAACCCGCAGACGTCGTAGCCGAGATCCTGCATCCTGCGTTCACCGAGGCGGATGAGCGAGGGCTCATCATCAACCAGCATCACCATCTTGCGGGACTCCGGCGCCGCCCCCGGCAAGTCGATGCGCAGCGCCGATTGGTCATCCGACACCGGGAACAGGCAGCAGACGGTGGTGCCGAGTCCCGGTTCGCTGTCGAGCCACATGGTCCCGCCCTGCTCGCGTACCACCCCAAGCGCCATCGACAGGCCCAGGCCGGTGCCACGCTCGGCGGACTTGGTGGTGAAGAACGGATCGATGGCGCGCTGGCGTGTCGTCGCATCCATGCCGTGCCCATCGTCACGGATGCTGAGCAGAACGAACGACCCCTCCTGTATTTCGGGGTGCGCGCTCACGAATGCATCATCTGCAACGAACGGCTCCAGTGCCACCTCAAGCACGCCGCCCTCGGGCATGGCGTGCACCGCATTGTTTGCCAGGTTCATGAGGA
Source organism: Gemmatimonadales bacterium (assembly GCA_013694695.1). GTDB lineage: Bacteria > Gemmatimonadota > Gemmatimonadetes > Gemmatimonadales > GWC2-71-9 > Palsa-1233. The sequence goes on from JACDBX010000192.1 coordinate 785, forward strand.
GGTGATGCACTCCGGTGGCATTGCCCACCACAGGTGGGAGGTACCCCTCGTTGCGCAGACGGATGTCGATACTCGCCGGGATCGTGGCGCGGAGGAGGCGTACCGCATCGGTCACCACGGTGTCGAGATGGATCGCCTCGGGGACCACCTGTCCGGGGCGGGAAAATCGCAGGATCCGCTCGACCAGATCCTTGCCACGTTCCGCCGCGCGGAGCACCTCGTCGAGGTCGCTTACCATGCCTGGTGCGCGGTCCCGTGCCGACGACCGCGCCAGCTCGGTAAAGCCGACGATCATTCCCAGGATGTTGTTGAAATCGTGGGCAATACCGCCAGCCAGACGACCCATGGCCTCCATCTTCTGTGACTGCCGGCGCTGCTCCGCATGGTCCCGCGCCGCCTCACTCCCATCGTCGCTCATGTCCCCTCCAGTATTGGGGGGGTGACGAGTCAGCGTGGCCCGATCCACACCATGGGCGGGGTCAGGTCAGGAATTCGTGCAGCAGGCCGTGGAAGTGATGGACCCCATTCTCGCGGGCGGGGGAGTAGCGGCCGCGGTCGTACGCGCGGGAACGAAGGTTGTGCTGCACCGTCTCGCAGATGGCGATGTCCTCGTCCTGGATCTCGTCACTGAACGCAACCAGTCTCGACCATTCAGGATCGGTCTCCGAGTCGGCCGGCGGTTCGGTCGCGAACCACTCGAACACCACCTCGCACTGATCCACTCCCCGCGGGATGACGAGGTTGGTCTGCATCTGGCCCTGGTAGATGTTGAGCATGATGTTGGGAAAGAGCCAGTAGTACTGGGCATCCCGGGACGCGTCGGTGGGCACGTACCGACGTTCGTCCGCGCCCGGATCGACGGGGCGGAGTGGTGCCACCTGCAGCGACCAGTATCGGTGCGGCTCGACGCGGTATTCCGCGTAGTCGAGCTCCCGGTGCAGCCCGGGGTGCACCATCGGCAGGTGATATCCCTCGAGGTAGTTGTCGATGTACACCTTCCAGTTGCATTCCACCGTCCACGACTTGCGCATCACATGGCGCATCGCGTCCGGAGTGAACGGCGCGGTTCGCGCCTCGATTCCCTCCCAGAACGACTCCAGCGGTGGTGCCTTGAGGTCGAGGTTGGCGAGCACCAACGGCCCCCAGGTCGCGACCTGAACCGGAAGGAGGTGCATCTCCTCCGGTCGGAAGCCAGCGGACCCCTCCATCTCGGGCGCCCGCATCAACTCGCCATCGAGTCGGTAGGTCCAGCCGTGATAGCGGCACTGGAGCGACCGGCGGATACCGCATCCCGACGCCACCGGTCCGGCGCGGTGCAGGCAGATATTGTGGAACGCGCGGAGCGTTTCGCCGTCTCGCAGGACGACCACCGATTCACCGGCAACTTCGGCGGTGAAGAACTGGCCGTGCTCCGTCACCTGGTCAGTGCGACCGACCAGTTGCCAGGTCCGACCGAAGATGCGCTCGTCCTCAAGGGCCTGATAAACCGGATCCACATAAAGGCGCGACGGGATCGTTGTGGCCCGCGTGATGTCCGCGTTGAACGAGAAGATCATTCAGACCCCGAGTGCGAGTGCGGCGAGGATGCCCGCGAGCCGGAACCGTGACGCGGACGCTGCTGATGCAACGAGTGGATGGCGCCGCGACGGGTGGCCAGCGACGCTCGCCAGCCACCCGTCCCAGAAGGTCTCAACCCTGCATCAGCTTCGCTGGCTGGAGGGCGGCGTCATGCCCTTCATGCGCATATATGTGACGAGGTTGCCGTAGTGCTCGGCGTTGTGCGAGATGTTGAACGTGAGGGCCCACAGACGGCTCCCCTTCATCCCGAAGAGGTTCACCTCGTCGTGCTCCTTGCCGTGCGGCATCGCGTACGCCGTCTCGCAGTACGCCGCGGCACCCTTGATCGCCGCGATGAGCGCGGCCTTGCTGGTCACCTTCTCGAAATCGACCTTGGACGGGCTCTCCTCCGACTTGGCCGCTGCGCAGAACGTGTAGTTGGCCCCGGCAACGTGTCCGATCATCTGTCCGAAGGTGCGCACGTCCGCCGTCGGGCGGTATGAATAATCGGCCTCGGGCATCTGCTCGGCGGCACTCGCCATCCAGCCCAGAAACTGGGAGTGCAGCGGCTTGATGTCGGCGAACCCGCCGCCCTTCATCTCGTGCTCCTGGGCGGCGAGTGGCATTGCAGTGGCGAGCGTGAGCAGTACGAGCGTGGCGGTGGTGCGCATGTTTTCTTCCGTGATGAAGTTGACTAGTTGATTCCGACGCGGCCCTTGACCGATTCGACCAGCAGGTTGGGATCATACCCGACGCCATCCTTGAACACCACCACGGTGTTCTGGATCTGACGCGGCTCTTTCACGATGTCGCCCTTGACGACCACGAGGTCGGCGATCTTCCCGACCGCAATCGTTCCCAGCTCCCTGTCGATCCCGAGCACCCGTGCGCCATTGAGGGTCATGATCTGCAGTGCCACGGGGGGCGAGAAGCCCGCTTCGATAAGGAGGTCGTAATTGCGCTGGTCGCCGAATCCTGGGAGCGCGCCGCCGATCCCGGTGGGGTCCACCCCCGCGGCCAGGAGCCCGCCGGCCGCCACGAACGCCCGCTCGAATGCCATCGCCGTCTTGAGCCGGGCATCGGTCAGCATCGGATTGGGGTTCTCGTCGATCTGCTTCCGCTGGGCCAGGTAGGCATCCCGCACCTCGGGCGCCATCGCGGCAGCGGTCCGCTCGTCGAGCGGCGCCCGGCCCGGAAAGATGGTCTCGTAGATCGCGAGGGTGGACGTCATCGACACCTTGTTGTCGACCATCGACTTGATCGTGGCGTTCCACGCGGCGGCGTCGGGATTCGCGTTCTCGCGCGCCGTAGCGGTCGCGAGAAGGTTGGTCGGACAGGAATCCGGCTTCTTGCCCGGGGCAAAGTCGCTTGCGGTGAACAGTCCGTGCTCGAGGTTGTCGATGCCGAGCGCAACCGCCTCCTGGAACGACACCGAACAGATGTGCCCCGTCACCTTCATGCCACGCGCGTGCGCCGCGTCGATGGCGGCCTTCAGGTCGGCGCTACGGATGTCGGTGTAAGACTTGAGCCAGGTGGCGCCCTCGTCGCCCCAGTAGTTCACGAACCGGCGAGCCTGCTCGGGCGATCCGACCACCGTCATGTATCCAGCGCCCTCGGCGCCGGTCATGTAGGGCGCGGTGATGTGGATGCGTGGGCCAACCTGCTCACCAGCGTCCACCGCGGCCTTGAGGTTGATGTCGGCGTACGCACTGTTGCTGCCGGTGGTACGAACCGTGGTGACCCCCGACGCCAGGTAGAGCCGGGGTGCAGTGAAACTCGCCTGGACACGTCGGCCACCCGCGGCGGTGTAGAAGAGGTGGTTGTGCGCGCCCACGATGCCCGGGATCACGGTGTGTCCGGGCAGGTCCATCACCCGCGCACCCGCCGGCACCGCGGTGCGTGCGGTCGGACCGACCGCGGCAATCTTGCCATCGGCGATCACCACCGTCTGGCCGGGCCGCGCCGCTGCGCCCGTGCCGTCGAGCACGGTGACGTTGGTGAGCGCCACCACAGGCTCGCCGACTGACACGAAGCGCCGGACGGACGGCGACAGCGATGTAGCCGCCTGTGCCGAGAGCGAACCGGCCAAGCACAGCGCGAGCGCGGGGACCAATGCGAGTTTCATCGGGGCTCCACAGTGAGGGTGGTCATCATGCCGCTTTCCACGTGCTCGGCAATGTGGCAGTGCAACATCCAGCGGCCGGGGTTGTCGAACTCCACGAGAATGTCGGCCACGGCGCCTGCCGGGAGGAGGATGGTGTCCTTCCACACTCGTGCGGCGGGGGCAACGCCGTTCACCGACAGGACCATGAACCGCTGGCCGTGCAGGTGAATCGGGTGGTGCATCGCGTGCACCGACCCACGTTCATTCACCAGCCGGATGCGCCGTCGGTCGCCCTGGCGCACCCGGTAATCGATCGCCTCGTTCTCCCGCCCGGTTCCGACGTCGCGAACAAACCAGTGGGCCTGGGCACTGGTGGTGGCCCAGTTCATACCCACCATCGTGCCGCTCCACTCGACCGGATGAAAGTACGCCGAATCGAGCAGCATCATGCGCGAGGTCACATACGGGAGGTCGGTCATCCGCACGCCGAACGCCAGTGTGAGATCGGGTTCGCCAGGCGGTACGATGAGCGGAACCGTTGTCGCCGACGGGGATGGCCGCGCCGCGGCACCGGCCGTCCCACCCACCTGCACCACCCCAAGCGTATCAACCTGGGCGATGAACCGCCCGAAGACGTGGTCCAGCGCCCGCACCCGATTCTCCAGCACTGCTCCGCCGCCCGTGAACGTGACATCGACCGCATACCGCTCGGCTGGCGCGATCACCACGCTCTCCACCGGCACCGGTTGATCATACGTCCCGAGATCGGATGCCACCAGCCGCATGGTCGCATTGGCGAAGGAAAGGTTGAACGTGCGGGTGTTGGCAGCGTTGGTGAACCAGAACCGGACCGTCTCGCCCGCGCGTGCCGCGCCCACCCATCGGGGCTCACCGTTGATGAGGAAGACATTGCCGAATCGGCCCATCAATGCGTGGGTGGCATGCTGGGCGCCGAAGGGGACGAGGCCGTCGAGTCCCACGAGGAGATCATCAAGCATCACGATCTCTTCGCGCCCACTGGCGGGGGTGGACCGCACCACGATGTTGCCAGCGAGACCGAGGTCCTGCTGCATGTCCTCACGCACATGCGGGTGGTACCAATACACCCCGTCGTCGGGAAAGGTGAGCGTGTACGTGAAGTGACCGCCGGGCGGGACCGGCTCCTGCGACAGGTGCGGGACTCCGTCCATTCGCCAGTCGAGCCGCAGGCCGTGCCAATGCACCGTGGTGGGTACGTCGAGGGCGTTGGTGAACTGAACCGTCACCCGGGCGCCGCGGGCAACGGACAGCAATGGCCCCGGCGACTCGCCATTGAATGCGTACATCGTGTACTCGCGGCCGTGAATCCGTCGCTGGACCCGCCCCGCGACCAGGGCCAGGGTGTCACCACTCGCGAGGCGCACCAGCGTGGGCCGCCGCGAGGCGACCCGCAATTCCGCCGGCACGGGGAGCGTCGGGTCAACTGGTGGTCGGAGCGCCATCTCCGACGGGAGCATCGCAATGCCAGCCGGCATCGGCACCGTTGTCCACCGCGGCGTGGCGTTGCCACCACCGGTGCCCCCGTGGTCGTGGCCGGACATCGTGTCGTCGATCGCCCCCGTCACCGCCAGCGCAAACTGCTGGATGTCGGGCGGCTGGAGCCTGGTGCTCGGGCTGCCGCCGCGCAGCACGATCCGACCGGTGCGTTCGCGGACGTCCCCAGACGCCTCGGCGCTCACCACGATGACGAACTGGTCGAATTCGACCGGCGCCAACACGGTCACACCGTTCGTGACCGCACCGAGATTCACGAACTCGGCGTAGCGAGGTGTGGTTACCCACGCCACATAGGTGGTCGCGGCGGAATCGAGCACGTCAGGCCGCGGCAATCCGTCCAGCACGATCGTCGGACGATACCGCTGCACGCCGTCGCGAGTCACGCTGATCGTGAACGGACCGGGAACGAAGTCGAGCAGCACGTGCCCCGATGTCGATTCGGCCCCGGGCGCGGCAATGAGGTGAATGCAATAGAGATCGGGGCTCGCCGAATCCGCCAATGGATCGGTGCAGCGGTCGCCCGGGATCGGGGCGGGGCTCGACGCCAGCGATGAGACGGCGAGGCACCAGGCGAGGCGCGAGTTCAGCCGCACGTCATGGTCCTACCGAGCTTCGGGTGTGAACAAGGTCATCAACGTCTGCGGATCCACCGGCTTCACCCAGTGATCGTCGAATCCCACCTCACGGGAGAGCTTGCGTGCCTCGTCCTGGCCCCAGCCGGTGAGTGCCACGAGGCGAAGGCCATCATGGTCAGGACGCTGTCGCATCTGGCGCGCGAGCTCGTATCCATCCATGCCTGGCATCCCTATGTCGAGCAGTGCAGCGTGTGGGCGGAAGGTGTCGAGCGCGTTCAGCGCACTGGCGCCGTCGTACACCACCCGCACGGTCGCGCCCATGAGCTCGAGAATCGTGCCGAGACTGTCGGCAGCGTCGCGACTGTCGTCGACGACCATGATGCGGCGTTCCCTGCCGCCCATTTGCGGGATCGAGGAATGTGACGCAGGGGCACCGTACGCGGGGCTGAGGTCTGAACTGGCCAGCGCAGCGAGGGCGTCGCCCGAGAGGCAGAAATCCGTCCAGCCAGGTTGCGCCTCCGCGCCAACAGAGTTGTAGAATCCGATCGCAAGTTCGTTCCAGTCGAGCACCGACCACTTCACGCGTGCACAACCGCGCTCTTGGGCGATGGCAGCGAGCCGGCCGAGCAACCTGCGGCCGACGCCGTGCGCCCGGAAGGCGGGATCGACGAAGAGGTCCTCAAGCCAGATGCCACGCTGAGCAAGGAAGGTCGAGTAATTGTGATGGAAGAGTGCGAAGCCTGCCGGAGCACCACCCACTTCGGCGATCAGCACTTCCGCCGCCGGCTCCGCGCCGAACAATGACTCGCGCACACCGACCTCGGTGGCGACGCATTGATCGGCAAGCCGTTCGTAGTCGGCGAGCGCCGCGATGAAGCGGCGGATCACCGGTACGTCGGCCACGGTTGCGGTGCGGACAACTGGCTTCGTCATCGTACCTGCTCAGCGAAGGATGAGCGATGCACTCGCCCATCCGAGGGCCAGCGCGAGGGAAAGCAGCTTGGCGGCCCGGGACCACCGAGGCCACGACATTGACGCTCCCAGGACCACCAGCACCGCCAGGATCACGACGAGCGGGAATACCTCGGCCACCTGGGGATCCGGTGCGGCCTTCACCAGCAACGACTTCGCGATCAGTCCCGCCGCATAGCACCCGGCGGTGATGCCCAGCGCCTCGAAGAGCTGGCGGGCAGTCAGGGCTGGCGGCATGGGCTGGATCATGCGCCGCCAGGTGACGGCAAGCAGCGCGAGCACGATCAGCGTCATGTCGGCGACGATGAGCCATCGCAATCCGCCGGCGGTCACCCCAGGCGCGAGGTGGTCGCCCAGGACGAGGCCGATTGCGCCCAGGGCGCCGTCGACATGTCCCCTCCAACCCAACAAAACGCCCGGTGGCCACGCCTCGGTTCCCACCCACGGCAGCAGGGCGAGCGCCGCCGCGAGCGGTGCCAGCGCGAGGGCCATGCGGCGCCAGCGTCGTCGCCCGCGCCGTTGCGCGTGCAGCACCGTCCAGATTGCCGCCGCGACCGGCAGGCCGACAGCGGCCGGCGAGATGAAGACCGCCATCATTGCGGCAAGCCCGCCGTACGCAAACGAGAACCGTGGTGCGTGAACCATCACTGCAATCATGAACAGTATCAGGGCGAGCAGGGGTGGCCCGCGCACCGACTCCCGATGCACCTCCACGAACGCGGGCAGGAGCACGACTGCCAGCGCGCCCAGCAGACCCGCCACGCGCCCGGCTGCCGCGTCCAGGAGCGAGAGCACCAACGCGCAGGTGGCTCCAGCCGCGACCGCAGGGAGCAGTGGGCCTGCCAAAGCGGACGCCGGCCCCTCGAGGCCGATCACATAGAATACGTCGGTGCGCCGGGCGATCCACCATACCAGTGCCGCCGAGACCACGAAGGCGGCCAATGGGCGGCGGACGGCGTTCAGCGGGCGGTGCTGGACGGGTACCAGCGTCCCCCCGTCCGCGACATCTCCTGGAGAACCGGCGCCGGCGTGAATCGCGGGCCGCAGGTGATCGCGAGCCGCTCGAGCCGGGCCACCACCTCGGCTGCGCCCATCCCGTCGAGCGTCCGCAGCGGGCCGCCACGGAACGGCGGGTACCCGATCCCGAAGATCGCGCCGATGTCGGCGTCACGCGGCGTCCGCACCACGCCTTCGCTCATCGCCAGCGCCGCCTCGTTCAGCATCGCAAACACGAGTCGGTCCCGCACCCGCTGCTCGTCGACCTCGCCCTGCGGACGCACGCCCAGCAACTGGAAGACGCTGCCGTCGGCGCCGCTCTTGTGTCCATCCTTGTAGAAATAGAAGCCGCGCCCGTTCTTGCGCCCCATCCGGTCATCGGAACGCATCACGCCGATTACGCGCGACGGTTCGAGGCGGTCACCAAAGGCCTGGTGCATCACCTTTCCCGCCTTCTCAGCCACGTCGAGTCCGACCTCGTCGAGCAATGCCGCCGGCCCGACCGGAAATCCCCAGCTCGTCATTACCCGGTCGAGCACGTCGATCGGCACGCCTTCCTCAAGAAGGAATCCCGCCTCGTTGAGGTACGGCGACAGGATGCGGTTCACCCAGAAGCCGGGTACATCGGCCACGACGATTACCGTCTTTCCCATCCGACGGCCGAACTGCACCGCCGTCACGAGCGCATCGCCACTCGTGCGATCGGTGGGGATTACCTCCAGCAGCGGCATCCGCGCCACCGGCGAGAAGAAGTGCATCCCCAGCACCCGCTCGGCGTGCCGCGCATCGGCGGCGATGTCAGCGATCGGGATGGTCGACGTGTTGGTGCCGATCACCGTAGTAGCGGGTACGGCTGCCTCGATCTCGGCGAGGACCTGTCGCTTGACGCCGAGTTCCTCGAACACCGCCTCGATCACCAGTTCGGTGCGCGCGAATCCGTCGTAGCCAGCGGTACCCGAAATGAGTGCCTTCTGTCGGTCGAACTCCCAGTGCGTCAGTCGCCGCCGCTTGAGACGCTCGGCCAGTACATCGATCGCGACCTTCACGCCGCGCCCGACCCGCGACAGGTCGGCGTCCTTCATGCGCACCTCGACACCAGCCACCAGCGCAGCGGTTCCGGCGATTCCCGCGCCCATGAATCCGCTGCCGATCACCCCGAGCCGGTGCACCGGGCGGGCGCGCCCGCTTCCCGCGGGGACACCGTCATCCTTCTTGAGTGCGTTGGTGGCGAAGAAGATCTCGACCAGGCGGCGCGACACATCGGTCATCGCAAGTTCACCGAATGCCTGCGCCTCGGCGGCGAGTCCCTTCACCATTCCATCTTCCATCGAGCAGCGCACGACGTCGATTGCCCGCGGCAACGCCGGATAGTTGCCACCCGACTTGGCCTCGACCCCTTCCTGCGCCTTGCGGTACACTACCATCCGGCCAAGCGGCGTGCCGTCGACCACCGAGGCAACGAAACCGTGCCCGCCGCGCTTCGGAGACCATCCCCCGGCAATTCGTTCGGCTGCGACAATCGCCGTATCGAGCAGGATCGATTCCGGAACCATCTCGTCCACCAGCCCCAATCGCAGCGCCTTGCGTGCTGTCACCGGCTTGCCCGTCAGGATCATGTCGAGCGCCGCTCGCACGCCGACCAGCCGCGGCAGTCGGTTCGATCCGCCGGCGCCCGGGATCAGTCCGAGTTGCGTCTCGGGAAGGCCAAGATTCGTCTTCGGGTGATCCGATGCGATGCGGTACCGGCACGCCAACGCAAGCTCGAGCCCGCCGCCCATGCATGCACCGTGGATTGCGGCGACCACCGGCGTTTTCGATTCGGCCACCGCCTGCATCAGCAGCTGGCCGTCGCGCGAGAGCCGCACCGCTTCCTCGACCGAGCGCAGTTGCAGGAACTCCTCGATGTCGGCGCCGGCGATGAAGGTGTCGGGCTTCCCCGACCGCAGCACGATCGCCTGCACCTGCTCATTGGCGTCGAGCCCACGCAGCAGCTCCTCGAGTTCCCAGCCGACGGCCTTGCTGAGCTTGTTGACCGACTCGAACGGGAGGTCGAACGTGACGACCGCCACGCGGTCACGCTGCTCAGTGCGGAAAGCGGCGGTCATGCCACACGCTCCAGTACCATCGCGTAGCCCATCCCGCCCTGCGCACAGATCGAGATGAGGCCGAACTCCACGTCGCGGCGCACCATCTCGTTGGCCAGCGTGGTGACGATCCGCGCACCCGTTGCGGCAAACGGATGACCGATCGCGATGCTGCCACCCATCACGTTGGTGCGACTCCAGTCGACCTCGCCCACCGGGCCGCTGAGTCCGAGGCGACGTGCCCATTCGGCGGAGCCCCACGCCTGCACATTCGAGAGCACCTGCGACGCGAATGCTTCATGGATCTCGACCAGCCCAAGGTGCTGCCAGGTGATGCCGGCGCGCCGCAAGGCAGTCGGCACGGCGTAGGCCGGCCCCATGAGCAGTTGCCAGCCCGGGTCGACCGCCGCCACGGCGTAGCTCCGCACGGCCACCAGCGGGCGGTAACCCAACGCAGCCGCTTTCTCCTCGCTCATCATGATCACCGTGGCCGCGCCGTCGGTGAGCGGAGACGCATTGCCGGCGGTCACGCTGCCGTAGCGCCGGTCGAACACCGGCTTGAGCTTCGAGAGTTGTTCCATCGTGGTGTCGGGACGGATCAGGTTGTCGG
>JACDBX010000037.1 GCA_013694695.1 Gemmatimonadales bacterium
GGCGTGCACACCACGCTCGACCTTCTGATGCACCTCCCGCACCGATACATCGACGCGTCCAGCGTCACGCCACTCGCTCAGGCCCGGGTGGGCGATGATGTGGCCTGCGTTGGCACCGTGGCCAGCACGGGCGTCCTGCCGACCCGGAAGGGGCTCCGGATCTTTCACGCGGTGTTGCGCGACAACAGTGGGGTGCTTGAATGCGCCTGGCCGGGGCAGGCATTTCTCGACCGCACCATCAAGGTCGGACAGATCCTGCTGGTGGCAGGCCCGATTCGGTTCTATCACGGTCGACAGATGGCGCCGCGCGAGATGGTGATCCTTGGCGAGGACGGCGACGACCCCGGGCGCGTGCTACCCGTGTACCCTGCCACCGAGGGATTGTCGCACAAGCAGGTGCGCGCCGTGATCGATGCGCACCTCGATGCGCTGGCGCCGCTCGTGACCGACATCCTGCCGGAGGGGTTGGCAGAGCGATTCGGGCTGCCCGCTCCCGCCGATGCGGTCAGGATGGTGCACCGTCCTACAAGCATCGCGGAGGCGGAAGCTGGGCGCCGCCGACTCGCCATCGATGAACTCCTCGACCTGCAGCTCATGCTCGGCCGCGCACGTCACCTGGCGCGACACGGACAGCGTGGTACGCCCTTCGTGGTGCACCGCACCCTCACCACGGCACTGCGGGAATCGCTGCCGTGGCCGCTCACCGGCGAACAGAAACAGGCGGTCCGCGAGATTTTCGACGACATGACCCAGAGCGACCGGATGCATCGGTTGTTGATGGGCGACGTGGGAACGGGGAAGACAGTGGTGGCGCTGTGCGCGATGCTGCTCGCCGCGGAAAACGGCTATCAGGCGGCACTCATGGCACCCACGGAGCTGCTCGCCGAACAACATTACCGCACGCTGGTGTCGCTGCTGGCGCCGCTGGGAATGCACCCGGAGCTGTTGCTCGGCCGACTCGGTGCGGCCGACAAGCGGGCCGCGCGTGCCCGTCTGGCGTCGGGGGAGACGAAGCTGGTGGTCGGCACGCATGCGCTGGTGCAGGAAGGGGTGGAGTTCGAGCGCCTCGGCCTCGTCGTCATCGATGAGCAACACCGCTTTGGCGTCGAGCAGCGCTCGGCGCTGATGCAGAAGGGGGAAGCGCCGGACGTGCTGCTGCTCACCGCGACGCCGATCCCGCGCTCACTCGCGCTCACCAGGTACGGCGACCTAGACATGTCCGTGCTCAAGGAGAGACCGCCGGGGCGAGGAACCATTCGCACCGCGGTCCGGACGCCGGAAGGGCGGGAACGCGTGTTCGAGTTCGTGCGTCGCTTGGCGGCCGAGGGCGGGCAGGCGTACATCGTCCTGCCGGTGATCGAGGAATCGGAACGGGCCGATCTCCGGGCCGCCGAGACAATGGCGACGACGCTTTCGGCGAAATGGCCCGACGTGACTGTGGGCCTTGTGCATGGGCGCGTCAAGCCGCCTGCGCGCGAGAAGATGATGCGCGAGTTCCGCGACGGCACGGTGTCGGTGCTGGTGGCGACCACCGTGATCGAGGTCGGGATCGACGTGCCGAATGCCACCGTCATGGTGATCGAGCATCCGGAGCGGTTCGGGCTGGCACAGCTCCATCAGTTGCGGGGCAGGGTCGGGCGCGGCGGTAAGGATTCGCACTGCATCCTGCTCACGAATGGCAGGAATGTTCCCGATCGCCTCAAGGCGTTCGCGGCGACCAATGACGGGTTCGAGATCGCCGAGCTCGACCTTGCCGAGCGGAGTCATGGCGACCTGCTCGGCGCGCGTCAGTCGGGTGGCACCGATTTCCGGGTGGCGCGTTTTCCGGAGGACACCGACATCCTTGCCGAGGCCAGAGCATTGGCGCGGGGGATGCTCGACCGCGATCCGGCGCTCGAGGCGAGGGAGCACCAGGCACTGCGCGAGCGGGCAGTGACGAGATACCCGCGGGCGGAGGTGTTGTTCCGAGTGGGTTGAGCGGCGGCCGCCTCATGGCCGCCACGCCGGGCTGTGACCATTGGCAACGATCCTCCCGCCGCCGGTGCCG
>JACDBX010000038.1 GCA_013694695.1 Gemmatimonadales bacterium
GAAGTACACGACGGGGTGCAGCCGACCCGGGTCGTCGCCGTGGCGAGCGGGGGTGGCCACATAGATGTCGCGGCGCGCGTCGGCGGGGCCCTCGATGCCCGGCAGGCGCCAGAGCGCCGGACGGGTCACGCCGGGGTCGACGGTGAGGGGGAGGGTGAGTGAATCGATTCGTTGCACGGAGGGCGAAGATAAGGACGGAGGGCTGAGAACGGAGAACGGAGGACGGGGGGCCATAAGCCATAAGCCATAAGCCGTAGGCCATTAGCGCACGGCTCATGGCTTACGGCTTATGGCTTACGGCTTACGGCTTACCGCTTACGGCTGATCATCTAGAACGTCGCGGTGACGCCTCCAATAATCCGCCGACCGATCACCGCGCCGCCATACAACTGGAAGCGCTGCTGGTCGAAGATGTTCGTTCCGGCTGCATAGGCGCGGAAGCGCTGATTGAACTGGTAACCAAGGGTCGCATTGAAGGTCTGGCTGTCGGGGACCCGTCCGATGAACACGCCGGCGGCCCAGTCGTACGCGGCGACGAACCGCGAGGTCAGGCTGGCATCGAAGCCGTTGGTGGCGCCTTCGTAGGTGAGGCCGAGGGTGGCCTTCCGGTTCGGCGTGTTGGGAAGGAGCTGGTCGCCGGTGAGCTGCTCATTCACGGTGAACGAGAAGAACGAGAAGGTACCGTCAGCCCGCAGCTCAGGCGTGAGTTGCACTCCCAATCCGAGGTCGAGGCCGGTCTGGTCGACGTCACCGGCGTTGGTGTACGAGAGCACGACGGCGGTGTTGCCGTCCTCGGTGCGGGTGAGTCCGCGACCGGCGAGCGCCGTGGCCGGATTGGCGAGCAGTGTTGCGCGGATCGCGCCCTCGAGCGGTGCGCGTGCCGACTCCGGCACCGTGGACGGGGCGGTGAATGCCCCGAACGCCGGATTGACGCCCGGCAGCAGGTCGGTGACGAAGTTCGTGATGTTGTTGCGGTAGATGTCCACGGTCATGTAGATCGACGAAGTGAACGACGCCTTGTATCCGACCTCGTAGCCGATGGTCTCCTCGACATCGAGGCTGGCGTTGCCGCGGGCAAAGACCGGTACCATGGCCGAGTTGGTGAAGAGCGCGCCCACCGGCGTGCCGGCGAGTGCCGGCCCGAGTTGCGGGTTCGCGCGGAGTCCCGCTTCCAGGGCAGACAGGTTGACCGGCGCCGCTGCGTTGGCACGGAGGAAGAACTCGGAATAGTTCGGCGTCTGGAAGGCCTTGTTGACCGTGAACCGGAAGACGTGGTTCTCGTTCGGGCTGAACACGATCCCGCCCTTGGGCGAGAACTGGCCCTCGAAGAGGTCTCCCTCATCGTACCGTGCCGCACCGACCAGCCGGAGCTTGTCGGAGAAGGAATACTCCCCCTGGGCGTAACCGGAGTAGACCTTGTCGGAACGGTCGTCGTCTTCTGGCCGCATCAGCGTGCCGGACGTGTTGACGTTGTACTGGCGGAATGATGCGCCACCGACGACCCGCAACTTCTCGTCGAGGAAATGGCGGTTGGCCTGGGCCTCGACGTGCATGATGTCTGACTTCTCGAGGAGCGCAGCGCCCGAGGCGAGCGAAAATTGCGGATCCTTCGATTCCCGGCTATTCCAGTATCCGAAGACGTTCAGGTTCTCGCTGTTGTACGCGGCGCGACCGAACATCCGCTGGCCCTTGTTCACCTGTACCCTGCCGATGCCGGTGACGAGCACCTCGTTCTCGGTCTGCGAGCCGCCCACTTCGGCGGTCACCACGCTGCCGCTGTTGTTGAGATAGCGATCAAGGCGGAACGCGCCATACGCAGCGGTAACCGGGTCACGGTCTCCGATCGCGGCGCGCGGCGTGTCGCCGGTGAGGGGCCCGAGTTCCTGGCCTTGTAGAGGGATCGCCTCGGGGCCGTTGAGCGGAGTGAGGTTGGAATCCTTTTCAGCCAGCGCGGGCCGGTATTCGCGGCGCAGGTCGAGGCGGTCGGCTGACGTGCGCGAGCGGGTCCAAGTGTCGCTGCTGGAATATCCGCCGGTCACGCGAGCACCCCAGCGACCCTCACCGAACACCATCGCGTATCGGCCATCGGCCCTGTACGTCTCGAGTTCGCCGCCCGACAGGGAAATCTTGCCGCCCTGTGCCTCCCGGGGCGACAGCGAGATCATGTTGATGACGCCCGCAAAGGCGTTCGCGCCGTAGAGCGCCGAGCCGGGGCCGCGAACCAGTTCCATCGAGCGAAGCTCGTCGAGTGCCACCGGGAGGGTGTTCCACTCCTGTGACCCGAGGAAGGCGATCGCGAGGTCGCGGCCGTCGAGCAGGGTGAGCACTCGGCGGTTGAGCGACGAGTTGAAGCCACGCGCATTGATGTTGAAGTCGTTGATGCCGCTCTGCACGATGTCGACGCCAGGCGCCTGCGCGAGCGCCAGCGGCGCCTGGCCCGTGGGCGCTGTGTTCTGCAGGACCCGTGGGTCGACCAGCGTGACGGCGGCTGGCGCGTCGACGATACGTTCGGGTTCACGCGAGGCTGTGGTGACCGTGAGGTCGGCGAGGTTGATCGCCTTCGGCTCCAACGCAATGTCCAGCGTGGCATCACCGCTCACCGTGATCTCGCGTTCAGTGGGGGCGTAGCCCAGCCAGCGGAAGACCAGGGTCTGCGAGCCGGAGGGGACACGCTGGATCATGTAGCGGCCGTTGACGTTGGTCACGGTCGCCAGGTTGGTGCCACGAACGGTCACCGCGACGCCGGCCACCGGTTGACCGTCGTTGGTTCGCGTGACGACGCCGCGAATGGTGCTGGTGCCCTGCGCCGAAGCTGATCCATATCCCCCCGCCAGCAAGGCGAGCAGGACAAGACCGCGGAGCCGAACGTTCCTCAGGAACATGCGACGACCTCTACGTTGTGGGAGTTGCCGGACCAATGAAAGGGGTGGCCGGCGGGGATCGACGGCTGACCACAATCTCGCCCAAAGGACGCGGCGGCGGAAGAGCACCCGCCGGTCAGTTTTCCAAGGCGGCACGGAACGCCGCCACGACAGACCCCACGGACTCAACCCGGTCGATCCCGTCGACGCTCTGTCCTGCCTGCCAGTATTCCGTGCTGCCCGCCTCATCGAGCGAGGATCGCTTCAGTTGCCAGAGCGATCGGAGGGCATAGACGGTGCGCATCCAGTGCTTGCGCCGCCGACCCCGGAGCATCCACCGGGCAAGGGCACCCGCGCGGAGTCCCATCCGCTCCACATGGGGCGTCCGGATGACCGCCACGGGCACCCCCGTGATTCGCTCGCTGAGGACGATATCTGCCGCGTCGGCCGCGACGATTGCCGCCTTGTAGGGAGCGCTGGCCCGGCACTCGGTGGTCGCGATGAATCGGGTACCGCATTGCACCCCGGCGTAACCCAGGTCTAGCATCCGCCGAAACGCCTGCGCATCGCCCACGCCCCCGGCACACACCACGGGAAGGCCGAACGGTGCCAGCTCCTTCAGGAGCGCGGCCGCGTCGCGGCTCCCTGCATGCCCGCCCGCACGACGATTGACCGCGATGAAACCGTGCACGCCGCCGGCATGCGCCTTGGCTGCCCATTTCGCCTCGGTGACGTCATGATAGACGATCCCACCGTGGGGCCGGACGGCGTCGACGATCCACCGCGGGTTGCCGAGCGACGTGATGAAGAAGCGCACGCCTTCCTCGAGCGAGACGGTGATCCATTGCTCCATCCGCTTGCGGTAGGCGCTTGAAGATTGTTCGATCAGCGCGTTCATGCCGATGGGACGTGACGTGAGCTTCCGGATGAGGCGGAGCCCCTCGCGGAACTCGTGCCCATGCACATAGGTGAGCGCGATCGGCTGCACCACGCCCAGCGCGCCCGCGTCCGACGCGGCGGCGACCAGCTCCGGATTCGAGCAGGGATACATGGGGCCGCAGATGAGGGGGAGCTCCACCCCGGCGTGGGTCGTGAACGGTGTCGAGGTCACCGGGGCGAGAGCCGCCACGTGACGTACCCGGTCGCGACCAGTTCCCCGGCGGCGTCGCGCAGCTCCGCGCTGACCTCCGCCTCGACCGGGCCCGTCACCACCGGCGGTGACACGGTGCTCTCGGCCACCACTGTACCCCGCGCCTTGCGGTGGTACTCCATCCTGATGCCGGTCACGATTCCTCGGACCGTCGGACCCACGGCGGTGAGCATGGCTTGCCCACTGGTGAGCTCGGCGAGGTTGATGAGCGCGATGGCATGGATCGACTCGAGGTGGTTGCGGACCCCGCGTCGGTCGCGCAATGACATCACCGCATGGCCCGCCTCAAGGTGCTCGACCTGCGCGCCGATCGATCCGCTGTACGGCGCCACCGCGCCGAGCAGGCGGGAATAGAGCCACCGGCCGCCGGGCCACGGCGACAGCCGTTGCCAGTACGACAGCAGGTGAGCGGGATTCACTGCAGCAGGCCGATGATCGCACCGGTGACGGCGAGCGCCACTACCTGATACCCGGCATTGATCATCAACAGCAGCGGACCACGGCGCTCGAAGGCGTAGATCGTGGCCAAGGCGGTGGCGACCCAAGCGAGGCCGATCACTCCACCGACAAATGCACCATTCATCGGCGTGGCATCCGTTCCCAGCACCGACGCGAGCACCCACGCTCCGATGAAGTTGGCGACGAAAGCGGTGCCGTACGTGCGGAGCGGACTCGCGCTGCGCTGGAGATCCTCGGCGGTGAGCCCGCTCGCGACCATCCATGACTTGCCGAAGAGCGGCCCATACCAGATCCCGCCGACCGCGAACCCGGAGAGTGCTGCGGCGACCACCGCGATCGGCTTCACGACCAGCGGGGTGAAGATGACCTCGATGTGTTCCTGCATGCTGCCTCCGGGAATGGGACATGTCGCTTCGGCGTTCCCAAACGTACTGTCTCGTGGCACACGTCGCATCACGTGCCTGCAGCGAGTGCCGCGGTTAGTATCAGGAGGACCCCTCCGCTCCCCGACCCGGTCGATCAATGCGATTCTCCCCGTCCGTCCTGGCCGCGGTCGTCGTTGCCGCCGCCTGCGCCCCCGCCCGCCCCGCGTCGTCCCCGACCCCGGCGGCCGGGCCCGCCGCGACGCCTGGTGCCACTGCGCCGGGCGCCCGCGCACCCGCAGGCCCGCAGCCGTACGACAAGGTTGTGACGACCAAGGCGAAGTCCGACTCCGGGCTCATCCTGGTGCACCGCCTTGATAACAAGGTGCTGTTCGAATTGCCCGATTCGCTGATGGGTCGGGACATGCTGTGGCTGACCCGGCTCGCGGCGGCGCCGCAGGATCTGTCACCGTTCACGAACGCCGGTTCCAACCTCAACGAGCAGCTGGTGCGATGGGAGCGCCAGGGCGACCGCGTCCTGCTGCGGAGCGTGTCGTCACAATATGTGGCCGACACCACGCTGCCGATCGCGCGGTCGGTGGCGGCGAACACCTTTTCGCCGATCCTGCGGGCGTTCCCCGTGGCCGCCGAGCATGGCAGCGCCAAGGCATTGGTGATCGACGTGACATCGATGTTCGAGGACGACGTGCCTGCGATCTCCGGCCTGTCGGCGTCACAACGGACGCAGTTCAAGGTGCGACGCCTCGATCCGCAGCGCTCGTACATTGAGCAGGTCAGGTCGTTCCCGCTCAATGTCGAGGTGCGCCAGGTCCAGACGTTCGATGCCGCCGAGCCGCCGTCGCTGGGTGCCACGTCGACGCTGTCGCTGCAGGTCGCGCAGTCGATCGTCCTCCTGCCGCGCGAGCCGATGCGCCCACGGATCGCCGACCCACGGGTGGGGTGGTTCTCGATCAACCAGATCGATTTTTCGTCGCGCGCCCTGAAGGCGGATACGCGCACCCTGCTCCAGCGCTGGCGGATGGAGCCGAAAGATCCCGCTGCGTATGCGCGCGGGGAACTGGTCGAGCCGATCAAGCCGATCGTCTTCTACCTCGACCCGGGGACGCCGCTGGAGTGGCGCCCATTCATCCGTCAGGGCATCGAGGATTGGCAGAAGGCCTTCGAGGTGGCGGGATTCCGCAATGCGATCATCGCTCGCGACCCCCCCAGTGTCGCGGAGGATCCCGAGTTCGATCCCGACGATGTCCGTTATTCGACAGTGCGCTACGTCGCGAACCTGACGCGCAATGCGATGGGTCCCAGCGTCTCGGATCCTCGCACCGGCGAGATCATCGAGAGTGACATCATCTGGTACCACAACCATCTGCGTTCGTATCGCAACCGGCTGATGGTCGAGACCGGTGCGGCCAACCCCGATGCGCGCACCTTGATGATCGCGGAGCCAGTGATCGGGGAGACCGTGCGACAGGTGATCGCCCATGAGATCGGCCATGCCCTGGGTCTGCCGCACAACATGATCGGTTCGTCGTCGTTCCCCGTCGATTCGTTGCGCAGTCCGTCCTTCACGTCGCGGTACGGCGTGAGCCCGTCGGTGATGGACTACGCCCGGCAGAACTACGTGGCGCAGCCGGGCGATGGCGTGACCCGGTTTGTCCGGATGATGGGGCCGTATGACGACTACGCGATCAACTGGGGATACCGGGTGATCCCCGGTGCCGCCACGCCGGAGGCGGAGCGCAAGACCTTGGACGCATGGATTCGCGAGAAGTCGGGAGATCCACGCTACCGCTTTGCGGGCAGCAACGGCGTCGATCCGCGTGCACAGACGGAGGACATCGGGGACGATCCGGTGCGCGCCTCGCGCTACGGGATCGCAAACCTCAAGCGAGTTGTGCCGATGCTGCCCGAGTGGACGGCAACACCTGGCGAGGACTGGTCGGACCTGGCCGAACTTCACGGGGAACTGGTGTCGAGTTACGCCCGCTACGTCGGCCACGTGGTCACGGTGGTCGGGGGCGTGTATCGCACCACCAAGGCGAGCGACCAGGCCGGCCCGGTGTACGATCCGGTGCCGCCCGCGCGGCAGCGCGACGCGGTCCGTTTCCTGGCTGAGGAGGTGTTCACCACCCCGACGTGGCTCGTCGATCCCTCGGTGCTGCGGCGGTTCGAGGCGACCGGGGCGCTCAACCGGATTCGCGCCCAGCAGCAGTCGGTGGTCAATGCGCTCCTCGACGCGGGGCGGCTGTCACGAATGCAGGAGACCGCCTCGAACAGCCCGCGCGATGCCTATCAGCCGATCGAGATGCTTGCGGAAGTGCGCCGCGCGATCTGGGGTGAGCTGTCGGGCAACGCGAACATCGACGTCTGGCGCCGACAGTTGCAGCGTGCACATATCGAGCGCTTGCGGACACTCGCGACGGGGGAAACGGCCACGGCAACCGTCGATACCCGGACCGCCGACGCGCGGCCGCTCGCACGCGGGGAGTTGACGGCTCTGCAGGGATCGATTCGTGCCAGGCTGGCGCGATCAGGTGGTGACGACGTCACCCGACGACACCTTGCAGATGTCGCTGCCCGAATCCGTGACACACTCGAGCCGCGTTGAACCGGGGGATGCGAGTCGGCTTCACCTTCCCATGAGGTCGTCGCACGTGACCTTGGCCGCATCGACGGAGGTGAAGCGACGCGTCGCGGTGTCGACCCGCCACGCTCGACGGACGAGGGGCTTTGCTGCCGACGTTGTCAGGCCGACGATCCAGCGGTCGGCACGACCCGCGACGGAGCAGGTGCCGAGCGCCACGGTGAGCGCGGAATCGGCGGCGCGCACTGGCTGGACTGCCGCGGTGCGCCACCGGGTTGCGCCCGCCGCGCCGCGGGAGATCACCTCGTCGAGGATCACGGCGCGTGCCGGATCGCGGGCGGCCTTCACTTCGGCCACGACCCATCGCCCGCGCGATGACTCGTCGAGCAGGTAGCTCGCCACCTCGGTGATCCCAGCGGGGCGCGGTGGGTGCTCGGTGCCGACCAGCGCGGCGAACCGATCCTGCGGCGGCGGTGTGGTGGTGGTCGTGCGGGATCCGCACGCAGCGGTGGCAAGGGCCATCAGGATCACGTGGCGCGTCATGCATGCTCCGGCGAGGGACATGTCGGAGACGTCCCACCGCCAGCGGGCACGCACCAACGGGTTCGTCAGCGTCGCCGTCGTCGGGCCGAGCGGCGGATCTTTCCTGCCCCGTCGGCAACCAGGGTTCGGGTGGGCGTATCATCGAGCGCGCGGTAGGATGAGACGCGGGGTATGAGCAGCGGCACATGCCGCACCCATGTTTCATACTCCCGCCCGAAACGACGGATGAGGTCTGCGGATTCGCGGGGCCGCGCGGCAAAGGTCCACCACACCGTACCCAACACGACGTATCCCGCGATCAGCAGACTCCCCGCATACAGCGTCAGTCCCACGCCGTGCCCGATGGCCGCAAGAACCATGGGGTTGCGGGTGTGGGCGTACGGACCGACCACCACGAGGCGTCTCGGCGCCTGGAACCAGAGCGGCGTCCCGCGGCCGAACATGGCCAGCGTCAGCCCGGTCCCGATGAAGCACGCGACCGAGGCCGCCATGACAGCGAGCCCGACCGTCCGCATCGGAGCGAAGTACAGTTCGGAGATCCCGAGATTCCAGTGGAGGTGCATCAACAACATTGGCAGCAGCGCGCCGAACAGGCCGACGATTGTGGCGATGACGATCACCCCGCGCGCCACCACGGATGTTGTCGAGGCAACGGCGGCGGGGCGCGACTTGATCACTGGGCGGATTCCCGCAGCGAGGTGCGCGCCGCCTCCGCGAGCCGTTGGTAGCGTCCCCGTATCTGCCGGATCTCCTTCTCTTCCATTTCCTCGAGATCCATCAGCGCCTCCTGCGCGCCGTCTACGCATCGGATGAGCTCGTCGATCTTGATCTGTAGCGCTTCGGAATCCCGGTTCTGGGTGTTCTGGATCAGGAAGACCATCAGGAACGTGACGATGGTCGTGCCGGTGTTGATCACCAGTTGCCAGGTGTCGCTGAACGCGAACATCGGGCCAGTGACGGCCCAGACCAGGATTGTGCCGGCCGCGATCCCGAAGGCGAGGGGATGGCCGGTCGCCCGGGCGGTGGCGCGCGATACCCGGGTGAACCAGGTCGTTTTCTTCGACTTCATCGGGTGGCTCGTCGGTGAAGGATGTGGCCAAGGGGGACCACGAGTGGCAGGACGATCAGGGCCGCTGCTGCCGCGCACAGCGGAGCCACCTGATTGGTCATCGCCACCTGGAACTGCCAGAGGACCGATGGCACCAGAATAAGCGCCGGGACAGCCGCGATCGCGGTCGCGAGCGGTACCCCGCCGGGTGGGTCATCCCGTCGCGTTGCGATGGCGAGGGCAATCACCGCGCCTGCAGCCGGCCAGGTTGCAATCCATGAAGCCCCGGGAACGGCCACCGCCGTGACCAGCGCAAGCAGGGTCCAAACCAATGTCGGGAAGGTTGCCAGTTCCGCGGCACTCGCGGCCCGGTGCCCCCGTGCGAGAGTGCCGAGCGTGATCACGGTGGCCAGGATCACCATCAGGAGGAGGATGGTGATCGAGGTGGCGATCGGCGATTGCAGCGACGTCGGCCCCGGAACGATTCGCATCACGGCTTGCCAGATGGCAGACGCGATCATCGGTCCGGCGGTGAGTGCCACTGTACTCACCACGATGCTCCATCCGATTCCGCGAAGCCGGATCATCCCGCGCTGCATCGCACGTCCCACAACCACGACGAGCCCCACAAGCACCAGCACCGCGAGCGGTATCGCCCACCCGACGGGGTAATGCACCAGGCCGATCAGCGGCGCGGAGAAATACACCGCGTCACCCTGCGGGTCGTCCGGAAAATCGCGAGCACCGAAGTGCCGGGTGAGCGAGAGGGCCCAGCTTCCCTGGTGCTGCAGGCTCGAGAGACTGAGGGCTTCGGGTGTGTCGCCGGCCGTGTGATACGCGTCGAATCCCCCGATGAACGCGAAGTTGAGTGCCAGTACGCCGGAAAGCTCGGCGAGCACGACCGAGAGGTCGGTGTCGTTGGGCAGGCGCCGATAGACTTCGCCAGTGAGCGAGTTGGCCCGGGGATGCGGCGCCGCGCGCGCGACCTCGCGAATCAGCGCGGCGTTCCCCGGCGAGGTCTGGAAGAGGTACGACGGACCGGCATTGCCGCGCGCCTCGAAGTTCATCGCCAGGCCGACGGTGCGAGCCAGCGGGTGCGCGCGGACGAAAAGTTCCGCGCCGAGCAGCCCCAGCTCCTCGCCATCGGTGAACACCACGAGGAGGGGATGGCGCATCGGGACCGGACCGATCGCACGCAGGGTCTCGAGGATCGCGGCCACGCCCGACGCATCGTCCCCCGCGCCTGGCGACTCGCCGCGTGCGTCGTAGTGCGCCATCAGCAGCAGGGCAGGGAGCGGCAGTGTGCCGTCGCGATGCGCGATGATGTTCTGGAGCACGATCGGCTGGCCGGTGACGGCATCGGGGCGGAGGCCCTGGCCCTGCTGCAACTCGACGGTCAGGCCCAGCAACCGGAGCTCTGCGAGGAGGTAGTCGCGCACCACGTCGTGGCGCGGTGATCCCGCCGGGTGCGCCGTCTTCGCCACATGGCGCACGTGCCGCTGCGCGCGCTCTGCGGAAAACTCCTCGATCGGCGCGTCGGCGCTGCGGGGAGAGGGCGGCAGCGATGCGATAATTCCGCCCGCGAGGGCGGCGACAAGCACCGCTGCGGGCGCCCAGCGGGTCAGGGCCCTGCCCTCGGCGTCGGCGTGGTTCAGTGGACGAGGGGTGCGAGTTCGCGCACCCAGATGTTGCGGAACCGGACCTTGTGTCCGTGATCCTGGAGGCTGATTGGAAGGCGACGGGGATGGGCGACGTATGGCGCGCGACGCTGATGCGTCGTCGGCCCCTGGAGCACCGCGTCCTCGTGGACGAGCAATCCGTTGTGGAACACTGTCATGCGTGCAGGCACCGTGAGGCGCTCGCCGTCGAACTCGGGGTGACGGAAGATGATGTCGAAGCTTTGCCAGCGTCCGGGTTGACGCGATGCGTTGACCAACGGGGGCAATTGACCGTAGATCGCCCCGGCCTGCCCGTCGGGATAGGTGGTACTGTGCCACGAATCGAGGATCTGCACCTCGTACTGTCCCATCAGGAAGACGCCACTGTTGCCGCGATCCTGACCGGCCCCTTGGGCCGGCAGCGGTGACATCCACTCAACATGGAGCTGGACGTCACCGAAGCTGCGGCGGGTGCGGATTCCGCCGGCACCCGGGACCACTTCGATTGCGCCGCTGGAGATCCGCCATCGGGCGGGTCCCCCGGCGGAGTCGGCGGCCTGCCACGCAGCCAGCAACCCGCCGTCGAACAGCACCACCGCATCGGCGGGCGGCGCGACGAGGGGCTGTACTGCGGCTGGCGCGACGACCGGCGGCGGGGGCCGGTCGAGAGCGTGCTGCGGCCATGCCGATTGCTGCGCGCCCGCGGTCGCCGCGGTCGCAACGTGTGCGACCAGGCCGAGCGTACCCCCAAGATGCATGTTCATGAGAACCTCAATTCACGTGCGGCTGCGTGGGACGGCAGGCGCTGGCCAGCCGTGGTCGCCGGCCGGCCCTGTGCTCATCGGTCCCTGCCGCGCCCTCCGCGCGGTCGTGGTGCCGGTTTCGCGGGGGCCGCGCCCGGCGCCACCTTTCGGGCCGCCTTCGCCTTCTGTGCCTCCCGCTCCTTCGCCTTGCGCTTCCGGATCTCCGCGATGCGCTCCGCGATCGGGACCTCCAGCTTCCCCTCGGGCCGCGCCGCGTAGTCGAAGTCCGGTACCGTGACGCGCGGGAGGCGCTTCCCGACGGCACGCTCGATTGCACGGAGATCACCCTCCTCCTCCGGCGACACGAACGTGAACGCGTCGCCGATCGCCTCGGCGCGCGCGGTGCGACCGACGCGGTGGATGTAGTCAGCCGGCACCAGCGGCACATCGAAGTTGATCACGTGCCCGAGCTCCTCGATGTCGATGCCGCGGGCGACAATGTCCGTGGCGACGAGCACCCGGTACTTCCCGGTCTTGAATCCCTTCAGTGCTTCGGTGCGCTGCGGCTGCGACCGGTTCCCGTGGATGCGCTCCGCGCTGATACCGTTCTTGACGAGGAATGCCTGCAGGCGGTTGGCCCGGTGCTTGGTGCGGGTGAACACCAGCGCCTCCTCCATGTCCGCATCCCGCAGGAGA
This sequence comes from Gemmatimonadales bacterium, assembly GCA_013694695.1. GTDB lineage: Bacteria > Gemmatimonadota > Gemmatimonadetes > Gemmatimonadales > GWC2-71-9 > Palsa-1233. Next base: position 12,123 of record JACDBX010000038.1, read on the forward strand.
TGCAGGAAGAGCGCCGACTTGAGCTCCTGTGCCACGGGGTAGATCGCCTGCGTGATCCCGACCGCCGGCTTCGACTGGCGCTCGAGGTTGATTGTCGCGGGATTGTTCAGCATCTCACGCGTCAGGGTCACGATCTCCTTCGGCATCGTGGCCGAGAAGAAGAGTGTCTGGCGACGCGGCGGGATGTGCTTCAGCACGCGCCGGATGTCGGGCAGGAAGCCCATGTCGAGCATGCGGTCGGCCTCGTCGAGGACGAGGTACTCGATCCCCGGCAGCTTGGCGTACGGTTGCCGGAAGTGATCGAGCAAGCGCCCCGGCGTGGCGATCAGGATGTCGACTCCGCTGCGAAAGGCATGCTCCTGTGGCCCCATCCCGACGCCCCCGAACACCGCGGCTGCGGTGATCGGCGTGTGCACCGCCATCGCGTTGCACTCTTCGAGGATCTGCGCGGCGAGCTCACGGGTGGGCGTGATCACGAGGGCGCGGGTCGTCCGGCGCGGCTTGTCGAGCAGCTGGTGAAGGATCGGCAACAGGAACGCGGCCGTCTTCCCCGACCCGGTCATGGCGCAGGCGAGAACGTCCTGGCCTTCGAGCGCCGGGGGGATCGCATCGGCCTGGATGGGGGTGGGACGGGTGAACCCGAGTTCCTTGAGTCCGAGCAGGAGCGACGGGTGGAGCTTCAGTGACGTGAACGGCAGGGTGGCATCCTCGGGCAACGGTGTCGGGGTCGGCGGTATGCGCCACAAAGTGGGGCGTCGGCGCCCAGGAAGCGAGGGGAGGAGGCGCTCGGTGTGCGCCATTCCGGCCCCGATCGTCTCTCTGGCTGTACCCTGCCAGCCGAACTCGGGCTGGTGGTGCGTTCGCCACCCAGTCAGGAGAAGCAGATGTCATTCGCGCTCTACATAGTGGGTTTCCTCGTCTTCATCGGCGGCGTGGCGTGGGCGCTGACCATCGCAGGCGTGCCCCAACTCTACGTGATCATCGGCGTCGTGATCCTGGTCGGCATCGGGATCTTCACCGGGGTGGGCAAGACCCGGACAAAGGACGTTTCCGGGACCTGACGCCGACCTGGGCCACGATGTCCGGCCAGGATGTGAAGAGTGTGCAGATCGCCCCGCCGCGCCAGCGGTCGGGGCGATTCGCACGTACTTGCACGGACGATTCGCCGTTCTCGTCCCGCTCGCCGATAATCCGGGGTGGCGCGATTCCCCCCGACGCGCCAAGCTTCGTAGTCCCGACCCCGGCGCCGTCAGGTACAGGTCGGCCTCGTTCGCCCGTTCCGGCACATTCTGATCGCGCGAAACCCGGCATACTGTCCATTGAGAGGAACCCTCATCATGTCGATCTGGAAAGAGCAGCCCGCCCCACCGAAGACCCCCCCGGCTCCTGAAGTGCCGGTCCGCAACGATGGCGCCCTGCGCATGGGCGTCGCTGACGACGGCCCGCGTCGCACCGGGGCCGCCGGCAAGGAATCATTGATCGCTTCCGATATCACGATCGAGGGAAAGATCGAGGGCACGGGTCACGTCCGCATTGCCGGCCGTTTCAAGGGCGACGTGATCGTGCAGGGCGACGTGACGATCGAGACCGGCGCGAAGGTGACCGGCGGCGTTCGCGCCAACACCGTGGTGATCGGCGGCGAGCTCGACGGCAACATCGACGGCGCGACCCGCGTCGAGCTGCTGCAGAACGGCATCATGAACGGCGACGTGAAGGCCGGTACGTTCATCGTCGCGGCCGGTTCGAAGATGCGCGGGCAGGTCGAGTTCGGCTGGGAAGGAAAGGCCGGCCAGAAGCCGGGCATCACGGTGGAGAGCGGCTCCGCAGCATGAGCACCGCGCGATCGGGGACACCGGGCGCGACCCGCACCTGTCCCCACTGCCGTACCGTCATCCTGGAAAGCGCCGCGGTCTGCCCCGGGTGCCGGCACCACGTGCGCTCCGGCGGGGCGCCACAGCATGCGGTCGTCAGTGCCCCGGCGCTCGCCGTGGAATGTGCTCTTCGACGGCCGAGCGACGGTGAGACGTGGGAGTATGCGATGGTGCTTTCAATCCGTGACCAGCGTGGCGAGGAGATCACTCGGCAGGTGGTCGGTGTCGGAGCCCTCCAACCGTCGGACGAACGCACGTTTACGCTATCCGTCGAGGTGTTCAAGCCGGCGGCGGGCATCGGAAAGCTCGCGGCCTCGTGACGTGCGGGAGCATTTGCTCCATCTTGCGGACGCGGCGTTCCATTGACGTGACCTGCCGCGGGACTGTAGCCCACACCGAGACGCTGGGGGATCCGTGAGAGTCCTGTTGCTGTTGGCGTGCGTTCCGCTCCTGTTTTCCTCACTGCCAGCGCAAGACCATCCATCGGTCGTGCTGCCTCCCGCCCTTGACCGGGTCCTGCGGGAGTACGAGCGCGGCTGGCGCACCGGCGCCGCCGATTCAGTGGCGGCGCTCTTCGCCGTCGACGGCTTCGCGTTGCCGAGCGGACGTGCGGCTGCTCGTGGCCGCGCCGCGATTGCGTCCACCTACGCCGGCTCCGGAGGCGACCTGCACCTTCGCGCACTGTCGTGGGGCGCATCTGATTCGGTGGGTTATGTGGTGGGCGCGTACCGATATGCGCCAACCGGGCCAGACGTCGGCAAGTTCGTGCTGGCCCTCTGCCGGGACTCTGCAGGCCGATGGTTGATTGACGCTGACATCGACAACGCGAACGCCCCGCCCCGCATGGAGTCCCCAGGGAGCTCTCCCGGTCCGTGACCGACACGAACATCCCTGTTGCGAACATCACCGAGCTGGCGGCGCAGGTGCCTGCGGGGATCCGCTTCGGTACGTCGACATGGACATATCCCGGGTGGAAGGGCACCGTGTATTCCCGTGATTATCCGCGCACCGGCGCCTCGGTGGCGATGCTGGAGGAGTACGCGCGCCATCCGCTCTTCCGCACGGTCGGCATCGACTCGTTCTTCTACGCACCGCCCACCCCGCGCACGCTCGAGCAGTATGCCGCGGTGCTCCCCGCCGGCTTCGAGTGTGTGACCAAGGTATGGGATCGCATCACGATCGAGACATTCGACAGTCCGCGGGACAGGTTGCTTCGGGGGCAGGCGAATCCGGACTTCCTCAACGCGGACCTCTTTCTGGCCGAGGTCCTGGCGCCGATGCGGGAGCACTTCGCCGGGCACATCGGTCCGTTCATGTTCGAGTTCCAGCGAATGCGCGGGAAGGCAACATTCGATGTCTTCATTCGCCGCCTCGACGACTTCCTGGCGGCGCTGCCTCCCGATGCGCCCTATGCCGTCGAGCTGCGCAACAGCGAGTTTCTCCGCCCGGAGTACTTTGCGGTCCTCCGCAGCCACCGTGTGGGGCACGTCCTCAATTCGTGGACCGCCATGCCGCGACTCGGCGAGCAGCTCCTGATGCACGAATCGGTGACCGCGCCGTTCGTCGTGGCAAGGGCGCTGCTGCGTCCGGGCCGGCGGTACGCCGAGGCGGTGGACATGTTTGCACCGTATGACCGAGTACAGGAGCCGAACCCCGAGCTCCGGGCCGATCTTGCCGCCATCGCGAAGGCGGCGCACGACCTCAGGATCCCGGCATACCTCATCGTGAACAACCGTGCCGAGGGCTCCGCACCGGAAACCATCCGGGCGGTGGCGGGATTGGTGGTTGAGTTGCTTGCGGGATCGCAGTGAACAGGCGATATCGGGGCAGGACACTTCGACGGGGGCACCCATGTTTGTAGGTCACGCCGGTCTCGCATTCGCCGCACGCGCGCGCTATCGCGACGTCCCGCTGGGCACGTTGATGGCGGCGGCATTCGCCCTCGACCTGATCTGGCCGCTGCTGGTGCTCGCAGGGTTGGAGACCGTGACGGTGGATCCTGCGGTGGTCGGCTTCACGCCGCTGGTGTTCACCTGGTACCCGTGGTCACACTCATTGCTGATGGTCGTGGGGTGGGGTGTCGTGGCCGCACTGATCGTTCGGGCGCGGGGACACCGCCGCGAGGTCGGGATGCTCGTCGCCCTGCTCGTGGTCAGTCACTGGGTGCTGGACGTCGTGGTGCATCATCCCGACTTGCCTTTCTGGCCGGGCGCGGGGACCGCGCTGGCAGGATTGGGATTGTGGAACTCCGTACCGGGTACGCTGGCGGTGGAGGGTTTGCTGTTCGCGGGGGGCGTGGCGATGTACTGGCGGCGGACGGTTGCGCGGAGCTGGCAGGGAGCATCAGGGTTCTGGGCGCTCGTGATCGTGATGGGGATTCTCTGGGCAAGCGCGCCGCTGCTGCCGCCGCCGGCGAGCGGCCGGGCTGTCGCCCTGGGGGCGTTGTCGTTGTGGTTGATACCCTTCTGGGCTGCGTGGTGCGACAGTCATCGAGATCGGGCACCCGGCGGACAGATTCCCGCCGACCAGGCGAGGGGCAGCGCCTAGTGCTGGAAGGCCGGCCCGGGGTGGTGGCGAGTCGGTTGGCCGACGCCCACTGCGCGGACGAACGGCAGGTAGCCAGGCGGTGAGTCCGGCGTCTCCCAGTATTCGACGCCATCGACGTTGACATGGATCAAGGTGACCTCGTCGGCCTGCCGCCCCGGCACCCACCGATCGATGTCGGGTGTCCAGAAGTCATCTGGTTCTTCGAGTCCGCGGTGGAGGTGCGCGCGCCCGGTCACCACCACAAAGCGGCTCGACGGCTCGATGAAGTGCAGCGTAACGTGGGCGCAAGCCCGGACCTCGTTGGCCACCGGGGAGTTGCTGGGCGCGGCAAACCAGAGGTCGGCCTCGCCCGGTATGGTGATCGCCGTCATCGGACGGCTCGACGGCTGTCCGTCTCGATCCACCGTGACGAACATGGCGACATCGATCCCTGCGATCAGTGACCGCAGCTTCGCGACATCATTCTCAGCGTTGGTTGACATGGCACTCCCGCGGTGACCAGGGGTTCGCATCGGCGGCCAGTTCTTTCGGCCTGAACCGGACGTCTTGCCGCCGCCGTCATCTATTGTTGACGGCCGCCAACGCCCGCCGTTCGGCTTCCTTCTCCGACTTTCCCCCGCTTCTCGTAACTCTTCTTCGTTGTGCTCGGCCTTGCGCTTCTTGCTTGCCGGAATACGCTGACTTGTCTTCGTTGGGCATCATCACGTCCGAGCTTGCGCTTTGCGGAAAGGATGACGACCTCCCTGGCGCCGGATCACACATCAACACTGCCAGCTTGGGGCACCGACCCTTGCGGCGACCCCGAATCGGGCGTATATACTGATGCACAATCGGCCACCAGCAATGCGTGGCCACCCTTGTCGCCCGGGTGCTGCTGGCCCGATGAGACGAAGGCGTGATCGACCCTCCGAAAGGAGCAGGCGATCGCGCCTTTTTTGCGTTCCGCCATTGCTCAGGGAGGGCAGCCGATGCGAACACCGATCAGGATGGGAACCGCCACCATTGCGTGGGCGCTGGCGTCCACCTGCGTGGGACAGCGTATCGAGCTGCCGATTGTCGTGGATCCGACCGGGTCCGCGTGGATCGAGGAGGCGTCGGCGGCCGGGGTGGCCCAGGTGCGATTCGTGAATGGCATCGTGGACATGGGCACGATGGAGGTGATCGCGGGCGACCACCTCGCATTCGGGGCCACGGCATTCGGTGGCGAGACGGGGTACGCGGAAGTCGGGGCGCGTTCCGCCAGGTTCCAGCTCCGGAGCGCCGACGGGCGGGTGATCGCCGAGCTCGCTGGCCCGCTGGACGAAACCTTGGCGTACACCCTGGTGGCTGCGCGCGGCGCGTCGGGTGAACCAGTGCTCAGCGTGATCCCCGGGCGCCCGGTCGCGATCACGCCAGCATCGCGACGGGTGCGAGGTACCTGAGCGCCATCGCACGGTCGGGACACACAAGGGGCATCGCCGCGTCGCGATGCCCCTTTTTCATGTTCGCCATGATTGGGTGGTGCGTTCACCCCCCTGCCGCGACCTCCCCGGGGGCGACCAGCACCGCTGCCGCCGCGAAGCCGGTGACATTGCACGCGGTCTTGAACATGTCGAGGACCAGGTCCACCGCGATCAACACGCCCAGACCCTCGACCGGGAGACCAAGTGCGACGTAGAGCGGGGCCTGCACGAAGAATCCGCCGCTCGGGATTCCCGGAGTGGTGAACGAGAGGAGTACCGTCGCGAAGCCGAGGATCAAGAGCTGCTCCGCGCCGAGGTGCACGCCGTAGAGCTTGGCCACAAAGACGGCGCCGAAGGCCCACGTTGCGCCGGCGTTGATCTTGAAGACCGCGGCAGCGAGGGGGAGCACGACTGCAATCGCGCGGGGGGGGAGGCGCAGATGCTGTTGCATCCCGTCGATCAACGCGGGCAGCGATGCCAGTGATGAGCGCGAGGACAGGGCGATGAGCTGGGCAGGGGCGAGGGCGGCGACGAGCGGCCGGAGCGGCTGCCGCCCGATCGTCAGCATCAGCACGTAGAGCAGGATCATCACCACGACGACCAGCGCGGAGGCCACGGCGAGATACCAGGCGACGGCCCCTGCGGCCGGCGCACCAACCCTCGTGCCCAGCACGAAAGCGAGGGCAAAGACGCCGGCTGGCGCGAGCAGGAGGACCCACTCGATGATCACGGTGAGCGTGTCGGCGACACCACGAAAGAAACCGAGTTGGAGGGTGCGGTGTGCCTCGCTGACACGGGTCAGCGCGAGGCCGTAAAGCAGCGCAAAGATCACCAGCGGGAGGAGGGCGCCGTCAGCTGCCGATCGCACCGGGTTGACGGTGATCAGGCTCGTTGCCCAGTCTACCAGCGACAGGGCAGGCGTGTCAGCCGCCGTTCCGGCCACCGATTCACGGAGGGCAGCGGTGCTCGCCGGGTCGAGGTTGATGCCCGCGAGCAGAAGCGGGGCGAGGAGGGTGGCGGCGGCAGTGACGACCGCCAGCAGCACCACGAAGGTCAGGAAGGCGCGAGCGGTGAGGCGACCTGCGTCCCGCGCATTGCTCGACCCACCGATGCCCACAACGGTGAGGGCGAAAAGCAACGGGAGAATGGGCATGCGGATCGCATTGATCCACATCGTCCCGACCGGTTCAATCCACGATGCGAGCTGCTCGGTTCCCGCCAGCGTGCCACCGGCGAGCCCGATGACGAATGCGGCAAGGACGCGGACAGCGGGCGAACTCACCGCGCACTGTCGCCGATCTGCCTCACCAGCGCGCTCCCGGGGTCCGGTCCGCGCCGCACGTCAAGGGCCGCACTGCTCCCAATGGTCAACCAGGATGCGGTTCCCCGATTGACGAGCGCCTGGCGTGCCTGATGGAGGAAGAGGCCGGCGACATCGATGGTATCGATCGCCTGGACCGCCTGCAGGTCGCCGACCTCCCGGATGCGTGCCCCGGTGCGGGCCACCGGGTCGTCGTAGTTGATGGCAATGTCGGCCAGCATCGGGCTCCGTCCCGGAAGCACGACCTGTGCGCCGACCACCAGCAGGTCGCTGATGCCACCGCTGTTGAATGCCAGCGCCTCGTACGGCGTGGCGCCGGCGGCCGCGAACCGATTCGTTGCAATGGCATCCAGCGCACCGAGGATTGCAGCGACGTTGATGGCGCGAAGGCGCTGTTTCTGAGGGTCACCGGGGAGCGCGCCGCTCTCGATCAGTACGGTGCTCGTTCCCCACGTCTGCATCAGGTCGCCGAAGGCACGCGGATTGAACGTATCGTCGTAGCGCGCGACCCGTCCGGGGATCTCGCTGGCCAGCATCTGAACGATGGTCGCGGCGACATGCCGGGCGTCGCTGCGCACCGCGTTGTAGCCGCGGGCAGCGTCGTATGCTGGCGCAAGCAGCGCCATCGCCGCCTGTTCGCCATTGGTTCCGACCCGCGTGCGGGCACTCTGGTCGTGCAGGTTGAAGCCGAATCGTGGCTGGAAGCGATCGTGCACGCCCTTGAGCGCCCGCGCTTCAGGGGTCACCAGGCGGCGGGCGTCGCGGTTGACGTCCACTCCGAGCGCGTTCTCGCGCTGGAACAGCTCGGCACCGTCGGGGTTGAGCATCGGCAGGAAGACGATGGTGAGCTGCTGACGGAGCCGCTCGCGGAGCGGATCGTCCGTCGCTTCGGCGAGGAAACGAAAGATGTCAGCGAGAGCCATGGTCGCGGTGGCCTCGTCACCGTGCATCTGCGACCAGAGCAGCACACGAACAGGTCCGTTGCCGTAGCTGACGGTGCGGAGCGACCGGCCCTGGATGGACCGACCGACGTCCTCGACACGAAACACGTTGCTGGCGAGGGGTTGTTCGACGGCTTGCCAGAACTCTGCATGCGTGAATCGCCGTTCGGTGATCGCTGCGACCCGGTACGTCCCGGCAATCTCCAGCCCGCGTCGCATCATGGCGCCCGGGTCTGCCCCCTGCGGGAGCGGTGCACCGGGGGCGGGGCGCCCGGCACAGGCGGCCGCCGCGATGACCGCGAGGGCCAGCGCTGCGCGCGACGCGGTCTTCAGGAGCAGCCCTCGACCCATTCCACTTCCGGGAGGCGCCCACCTCGCAGCCTGGTCACGACTTTGCCGTCAGTCTCAAAGATGACTCGATGGGTCGTTGAATCGGGGCCGGCAGGCGACACGATCAGGTATCGCCCATCGGTGTACTTGTGCGGCTGTTCCGTGAGGTGTCCGGCGTAGAGCGTTCGCAGTTCGGATTCCGTGGTGCCGATCCCGGCCCCTTCAACGGTCCGGACGGCTCCTTCGGTCACGTCCACCCGGGCGATGTGGCCAGCGACGATCATGAACGCCACCCCGGCCGGTGCGCCCGGAGCGCGAAGGAAGCCGCAATCCCGCTCGGCCGGATCGAAGTCTGGGGAAGCCCCGATGGTGGCCGCGATGTCGGAAAGGGGCATGCCGCTCACGACCGGGCCGAGTCCCTGCGGTGTCAGCCGCCACTGGCTAGCGGGTTCAGCAGCGTCGGGTGAGGCCGGTGTCGTGGCAACGGGTGGTGTCGTGTCGGTTGGTGGGTCGGGACGATCAGGGGCACGGCAGGCGGCCAGCACGACAAGAAGGAGGCCGCTCGCGGCCGATCCAGCGGAACGAGACATCTGATTACCTCCTCAGAACTCGCGCTTCTTCATTTCCTTGAAGAGGAACGCGGCGTCATTGTCACCCTGCTCCTGGGGGCCCTTGGTGGCCTCGAGTGTCGGGTCGTACGTGGGACGGGGACCGGCCTTGCCCTTCCCGGCCGCCTTGCCTTGGGCCTGACGCATCAACTTCTCGAGTTGCTTGTCTTTCATGGTGTCCATGCGCGCGAGAGAAATGTCGACTCGTGGGGGAGCGATGATCCTCAATATTACACTATTATCGGTCGCGGCACGCTCCCTTGCTTCGGTCGAACGTGCGACCAGGGCGATGCGTATCAGGGGACGCGCGATCGATCCAGGTCCAGGAATCTCCAGGAGACAACGGATGGTACACTCCCTCCGCCCCATCGGGGCGGTAGCGCTCGGCGCCCTCGCCGCTGGTCCACTCGCCGCGCAGCGCAATGCGCCGGCGACATACGCCATTACGAATGCCCGGCTCGTTCCCGTCTCGGGGCCAGTCATCGAACGCGGCACGATTGTCGTCCGCGACGGACTGATCGTCGCCCTCGGTGCCAACCAGGCCGTTCCCGCAGATGCCCGGGTCATCGACGGCGTGGGACTATCGGTTTACCCGGGTTTCATCGATGCCCATGGCACCCTCGGCATTCCGGCCCTGCCAGCAGGCGCGGGGGCGGCGGCGCGACCGGCCGCGCCGAACTCCAGCTATCCGGTCGGGTTGCAGCCGGAGATGCGGGTGCTGGATCAGTTGCGTGCCGATGAGGCGGGGTTTGCGTCCGCCCACGCAGCCGGGATCACGGCCGCGCTGACTGCCCAGGGCGCGGGGGTCTTCCGAGGCGCATCGGCGGTCATCTCCCTCGGCGGAGACAACGTGGCTGCGATGGTGGTCAAGGCACCGATCGCCCAGCACGTCGGCTTTTCGATCGGCGGTGGAGGCGGGGCACGGAGCGGCTATCCCGGATCGCTGATGGGGGTCTTTGCCGCGCTCCGGCAGGAATTGCTTGATGCGCAAGCGTATCGCGCCGAGCAGGCGGCGTACACGAGCTCGAATGCGCGCGGGATCCGGCGCCCCGATCGGGATCCCTCCCTCGAGGCGCTGCAGCCCATCCTCTCGCGAGAGATGCCGGTGGTGTTCTTCGCCAACAGCCAGCGGGAAATTGAACGCGCGCTCGACCTGGCACAGGAGTTCAAGCTGCGTGCGATGATCGCCGGAGGAACCGAGGCCTGGCGCGTCGCGGACCGCCTCAAGCGCGAGAACGTTGCGGTGCTGCTCAGCGTGAACTTCCCCCGCCGCACCACTGCGCCGGCCCCCGAGGCCGACCCCGATCCGATTCGCGTCCTGCGCGAGCGCGTCGATGCCCCCAAGGGACCGGGGGTGCTGGCGGATGGGGGAGTCCGGTTCGCGTTCCAGTCAGGCGCCACGGCGGCGCTGGGCGAGTTCCTGCCCAACGTGCGGCGCGCGATCGACAACGGCCTCTCGCCCGACCTCGCCCTTCGCGCCCTCACCCTGGGATCGGCCGAGATCCTCGGCGTCGCCGATCGTCTCGGGTCGCTGGAGGCGGGAAAGATCGCCAACCTCACGGTCACCCGAGGCGACGTCTTCAGTCGTGATGCACGGGTCACGCAAGTGTTCGTCGACGGGCGCCCGTTTGTGATTCCCGAGCCGGCAACTCCCGCAACTGCGGGTGGGACACGCGGCGGCGCACCGGCCGTGCAGACGCGCAGCGCCACCGGGACCTGGACGGTCAACGTCGAGATCGACGGGACCACGCACGCGGTGACGCTTGCACTGCGGCAGGATGGCGACAAGCTCACCGGAACGATGCAGGGCGCGATGGGATCCGGCGAGATCCAGAACGGCTCGATCGGGACCGATGGGGAATTCCGGTTCACCGCAACGATCACGATTCGTGACGGCACCGAGGAGGGAGTCTTTGTCGGGCTGCTCGACGGCAACGCACTCCGCGGTGGGGTGTCGATCGTGGGGCATGCGCTCGGCCGATTCAGCGGCACGCGCCCGGACGCGAACGCGCCGGCCGCGACCCCCCGACGTTCCTCCACACGCTGAAGGAGATGACCATGACGAAATCCGCACAGCTCCTCGCGGTGCTCGCGGTGGCGGCCTCCAGCGCCGCCGCCCAGGGAAACCGCGTCGCGCCAATCCTGATCCGCAACGCGACGGTGCTCACCGTCACGCGGGGCACGCTCACCGGTACCGACCTGCTGCTGCAGAATGGCCGCATTGCCGCGATCGGCACCGGCCTCGCGGCACCGAGCGGTGCCACGATCATCGATGCAACCGGCAGGTACGTGATGCCCGGCATCATTGATCCGCATTCGCACCTGATGGTGGATGCCATCAACGAGGGCTCGCTCTCGGTCACGTCGATGACACGGATCACCGACGTGCTCAACCCGACATCCGTCGGGATCCATCGAGCGCTGGCCGGCGGCGTGACGACGATCAACATCCTGCATGGATCGGCGAACACGATCGGGGGGCAGAACGCGACGGTCAAGCTCAAGGATGGCCGGTCGGCGAGCGAGATGCTGTTCCCGGGAGCGATGCCCGGGATCAAGTTCGCGCTCGGTGAGAACGTCACCCGCAAGAACTCCAGCACCGTCATCGTACAGGGGCAGCCGCAGGCCCCCCGGCGCTATCCGACCTCGCGGATGGGACAGGCGGAGGTCCTGCGCGATGCGTTCGTGCGGGCGCGTGACTATCGCGCCGACCGGGATGACTACCGTGTCCGCAGTGCGCGTGGCCAGCGCGGGGTGGTGGCGCCGCGTCGCGACCTCGAGCTGGAGCCGCTGGTCGAGGTGCTGGAAGGGAAGCGCCTCGTGCATGCGCATTCCTACCGCGCCGACGAGATGCTGATGCTGCTCAACCTGGCCGACGAGTTCGGGTTCACCATCAAGACGCTGCAGCACGGCCTGGAGGGCTACAAGATCGCCCCCGAGATCGCGAAGCACGGGGCGGGGCTCTCGAGCTTCGCCGACAGCTGGTCATACAAGATCGAGGCGTACGATGCGATCCCGCACAACGTGACCATCCTGATTC
>JACDBX010000040.1 GCA_013694695.1 Gemmatimonadales bacterium
ATGCGGGTCGACAACGATGTTGCCGGCGCAGGGTACCACCCGATGGTCGCACCTGCAGTACTTCTGTGCAGCGGCTGGTCGTCGCGCCGCAGCTCCCCGCCGGTCTCGAGCCACGGTGCTGTGATAACGGCGATCACATCCAGCGTTTGCCGCACTCCGGGCTGCGCAGAGTCGGCGTTGATTGCCTCGCGCAGCAAGCGCCTGGCCGCCCCAAGATCGCCGTTCCAGTACGCCAGGGTTCCAAGCAGTGCCTCGGCGCGCCCGCGCAGCGCCGCGACTCCAAGCAATGGCCGGAGCACCTCACGCGTGCGGGGACCATCGCCCGTCTCGATGAGCATCTGGCCGTAGTCGAGACGAAGGGCAGAGTCCTCCGGATGCCGTGCCAGCGCGTCCTCGTACAGCCGGCGAGCTTCGGTCGGTCGCTTGAGCCAGTACAAGGTTTGTGCGAGAAGCCGGGCGGCGTCGCCATGGTCCGGATGATTCGTGAGGTATACCTGCAGCAGCGCAGCGGCCGCCGGAAGCGATCCCGTATCGCGCAAACGCTGGGCTTCGGCAAGCGTGTCAGATGTAACCTGTGCGGAGAGCCGAACCGGATGCAGCGATAACCCGATCGCCACACACACAGCTGCCAACGAGCACTTCGTGTACCCGACCAGCAAGAGCTTGCGCATAGCGCCTCAACCGTAGTGGTACCGCGCCTGCAGAAATTCGACGCGGTCCTTGAACACCTCATAGACCAACCGATCCGATTCGTTGATTCGCCGGGACCAGACGTTGCCGCCGAAGTGATTCAGATGTTCCGGCTTTCGCGCCGCGCGCCATTGCCGCGATGGCTCAGCAGCCCGCCGCTTCTCGGGAATCCTCCTCCTCGTCCCAGAGGCTGGCCAAGTTCTCCCGGGCGTGCCTGTAGCTGGTCTTGACCGCCATCGATGGCTCCTGAAGGGTTTTCAGCATACCTGCAAAGTATCGGACACGGGCAAGTGAAGTACGCTAGGTGATGGCTTTCGCGATGTCCCTTGGCTTTGCGCCGAGGTGCAGGAGGGCGCGCACCAGGAGGTCGATAGATACCGTCGTATCGGCGGCCTCCATCTTTGCCACACGGGACTGACTGGATCGGAGTTGCCCGGCCAATTCACCTTGGGTCAGCCGCTTGCGGGTCCGCAGCAAACGCAAAGCCTGACTCAACGCCAGCTTCACCTCGACAAACGCAGCCTCGGGCGCACTCAGGTCAAGAAAATCCGCCGCACCACCAACGGTCCAGCCGGCCGCAGCCAACTTCTGTCGCTTGGGCTCCTTCATGATGTCACTCCTCGATGGACTCGTCGTCTTGACCTCGCCCTTCAGCCAGACGAGAGGACGCTCGGTAGGCGGCACAGGAATGATTATGTCAGCTTGGACATAACACAAGGGGCCATCGCGCTGCCGATTGGCACTTGGCAGGTTCCGCATCCACCGGAGGCCCCATTCACCGTTCCCCGCTCCGATCAAGCACCCGGTACTGGATCGCCTCCGCCACGTGCGCCGGCGCGATCGCATCCGACTCGGCGAGATCGGCAAGAGTGCGCGCGAGCTTGAGCACCCGGTGGTATGCCCGCGCCGAGAGCCCCAGGCGCTCGATTGCAGCCTTGAGTACCTGCTCGGTGGCGGCATCGACACGCACGTGCCGCGCGAGCTCGCGCGGCCCCATGTGCGCGTTGGCATAGACGCCGCGCACCCGGTGGAAGCGGCGGAGCTGCCGCTCCCGCGCCCGCTCCACCCGCTGCCGGATGACCGCACTCGATTCCGCCGGCGCACGATCGACCAGGTCATCGTATGCCACCGGCGGCACCGCAAGATGAATGTCGACCCGGTCGAGCAATGGCCCCGAGATTCGCGCCAGGTACTTCTGCACCGCCATCGGTGCGCAGAGGCACGGCCTCGTGCTGTCGCCGGCATGCCCGCACGGGCAGGGATTCATCGCTGCCACAAAGAGGAAGCGTGCCGGATAGCTCAGCGTCATCGCCGCGCGCGAAATCGTGACGTGCCCGTCCTCCAGCGGCTGGCGCAGCACCTCAAGCACGTTGCCCGGCAGTTCGGCCACTTCGTCAAGAAAGAGCACGCCGTGGTGCGCGAGCGAGACCTCACCCGGCCGCGGGATCGATCCGCCGCCGATGAGTCCCGCGTAACTGACCGTGTGATGCGGCGCTCGGAACGGGCGTCGTGACACCAGGGCGCGCCCCGGCGGCAGCAGGCCGGCCACCGAATGAATCCGGGTGACATCGAGCGCCTCTTCGAGCGTCATCGCCGGCAGGATGCTCGGCAGGCGCCGAGCGAGCATGGTCTTGCCGGCACCGGGCGGGCCGATCATCAGCACATTGTGCGCGCCGGCTGCCGCGACCTCGAGGGCGCGCTTTGCACCGTGCTGCGCGCGCACGTCGGCGAAGTCGACGTCGAGCACCGCGCGTTCCTGCATCAGCGCATCGGTGTCGGTGCGAGTGGGGTCGAGGATGATCTCGCCACCGAGGTGCCTGCAGACGTCGAGCAGCGAGTTCGCGCCTCGCACGACCACGCCGTCCACCACCGCTGCCTCGGCGACATTCGCGGCGGGAAGGATCATCTCGGTGCATCCCATCGCGGCTGCGGCCAGTGCCATTGGCAGGGCACCGCGTATCGGTCGGAGGTCGCCCTCAAGGCCGAGTTCGCCGAGCAGCAGCACGCCGCGGACGCGGTCGTCGCCGAGCTGCCCACTGGCGATCAGGATACCGACGGCGATCGGCAGGTCGAACGCGCTGCCTCGTTTCTGGAGATCGGCCGGCGCGAGATTGACGGTGATGCGCCGGAGCGGGAGCTGGTAACCGGCGTTGCCGATCGCGGCTGCGACGCGTTCGCGCCCTTCCTTCACCGCGCCAACCGGGAGGCCGACGGTGGTGAACGATGGCAGGCCGTTGGAGATGTCGACTTCGACGTCGATGGCCAGGGCATCGACGCCGAGTACGGTGGCGCTCTGGATGCGGGCAAGCAGCGGGGGCCTCGTGGTGAAGGAGGCCCAAGGGTGATCGGACGGCGCGGAGCCGAAGGGCCGCGCCGGTGCATGGGTGCGCCCAGAAACGCGCGTTGGTGGGTAGACCTTATGAGAAGCCGCAAGCCGTTAGCCGTAAGCCGCTCCCCGATCTATGGTCTCTCGTCTCTCGACTCTCGTCTCTCGTCTCTCTTGTCTCTTCTCCCTTCTCTCGTCTCTCGTCTACGGCAACTTCAACCCAAACACCCCCAGATACTCGCGCGCCTCCCGCACCAGTTCGATCTCGCGCGCCATCCGGTCGTCGTCGGGAATGTCGGGCACCGGCTCGAGCGCCGAGTCGGTCCAGACCAGGATGCGGTCGCCGTAGAATACGAAGGCGGCAAATGGCTGCTGCACCACCCGGAGCTCGTTGCCGACCAGCCAGAAGTGCGAGAGCCCGGTCATCGCGCCGGCATCGTCGGGCTCCGTGACAGTGAGCTTGCGCGGAGTGCCGTTCTGCACCCACACGGTGAGCCTCCGAGGCTCCTGCGTGCCCACTGGTTCCAGCATCGTGTCGCGCCGCTCGAGCTCGGGTAGCAGTGCATCGATGTCGCTCATCGTCCCGCGCATGACCCGCAGGATCGTGGCGGTGTCGCCGGGGGCAACCTCGGTGAGCGACACCGGTGCGGCAGTGGTGGGCGTGCCGTATCCGAGGGTGTCGGACATGCCGGCCGCGCCGGCATCGGCCTTTGGCTCGCCACCACACGCGACCGCACCAACCAGAATCATCACGAGCATCGTGCGCATCAATCCTCCGCAGTATGTGTTCGTGCACCAACGCGAAACGGGCGGCAACGCAATATGCATCGCCGCCCGCCTCGAACACGTATGACCTAGTGCTCAGCCCTGCGGGCGCATCCGAGCAGCGCGCGCCGCCGCCACTGAATCGAACTTCGCGACCTGAGTGCCAACGAGGATCGACTTGAAGTCAGCGTCGAACTTGGCCCGCGCATCCGTCGTCTTCTTCATCGAATCGGGGAAGCCCGGTGTGTCGCGGATCGACCCCATGGCAGCGCCGCTCTCCCGCAGCTTCATCATCCAGGCCTGCACACCCTTGGTGGCTTCAGCATACGTGGCGAGGAACTCCTCGGTCTGCTTGCCCTGCTCGGTCGACAGCGAGTACAGCGCGCTGAGCGACTCGATATTCATTTGGCCTGCGCCACCCATCCGCATCCCACCGCCCTGTGCGGCAAGGGGGGCGGCGATCAGGGTCGCCAGCGCGGCCAGCGTGAAACGTGCCTTCATGAAGTGCTCCAGTGCTGCGGGTCGGCCTGCATTCGGGGGCTGCCCCCCGGGGAAACCATTGTGAACCAATTCACAGTGCTGTTACGCCGTGGGAACGCCGGTGGTTGAAAACGCGGCTCCGGCTGGTCGGAATCGGATCGCGAACCGAGCACCCCCTGCCAATGGCTCCCCCGGCTCGATGGTGGCGCCCCATCCCTCCACCAGCCGCCGCACAATCGCCAGTCCCAACCCGGTCCCACTGGTGGTAGTCGAGAACGTCGGCTCGAAGATCCTGGCGAGCTGCTCTGCCGGGATGCCGCGGCCATTGTCCACCACGTCGAGGCCCGCTTCGGATACTGTGAGTGACACATTCGATGCACCGGCGTGGCGGGCGTTGTCGAGCAGATTGAGGAGCACCTGCACCAGTTCCTCACGCCGCGCCAGCACGACCGTTTCGGTGCCCACCACCTTGATGTCGGGTTGGGCGCTGGTGAGCGCAAACAAACCTGCCAGCTCCTCGACCGCGGCCCGCAGTGGAATCTCCTCCAGCGCCGCGTCGGTCGGTTCCGGTGGCGTGCCATAGCGGGCAAACGATCGCGCGATCCGGTCGAGACGGTCGATCTCACCGAGCAACCGGGTCACGGTTTCGTCGAACACCACGGCAAACTCCGGATGCTGGTCGGTGTGCACCCTCCGCAGGTGCTGCAGGCCGAGCCGCATCGGCGTAAGCGGATTCTTGATCTCGTGCGCCACTTGGCGCGCCATCTCGCCCCACGCGACAATGCGCGCGGCGCGCGACGCGGCGGTGATGTCGGTGATCGCGAGCACCAGCCCGCCGTCACCGAGCGGCGCCAGCGTGATCGCCAGCAGCCGATCATCGATCGCGATCTCGCGACTCTCCGCTTCCGGCGTGGCTGGCCCCAACAACCGATCGACGCCATCGACCACGCCGTCCCACCCTGGCGGCAGCTGCTCACGCAGCTCATTGCCCAGCACAATGCGACGTTCGAGCAACTCCTCAGCGCGCGGATTGGCGTGGATCACCGCGCCTGATTCGTCGACGCCGATCACGCCGGTCGCCACCGTCGAAAGGATCGCTGCAGTACGCGCCCGGCCCGATTCGATCGCGGCCGCGCTCCGCCGCAACTGCTGCTCCATCTGGTCGATCGCGCCGAAGACCGGTGCGAACTCTGCCGGCACGGCCTCCGGATTGGGAAGCGGATCGCCACGTCCGATCGCGAGGGCAGTGCGGCGCAGGGTGTCGATCGGTTGACCGAGGGCCCGGGCCACCAGGCCGGCAACCGCCACCGCTGCGGCAGCGCCCGACAGCGTGACCAGAAGTAACAACAGCGCGAGATCAAACTGGTCACGCGCCAGCCCCGAGTCGGTGCCCGGCAACACCGTCGCCACGAGCATCGCCGGATCGTCGGTGGGTTCGATGCCCATCAACGCCGTGGTCCCGGGCAGGATGTCACGAACAACCACGGCGTCGGAACCTGGCGGGGCACGCAGCGGGTTGACCACGGGCGCGAGAAAGCCGAGGTCGACGAGGAGCGGGGTGCTGGCCGCCACCAGGCGTGCATCGCGATAGATCGCGACGTCGGCATCGACGATATCGGCGATGCGCCGCAGCGAATCCGACGGCGATCCACCGTTCGATGCAAGACTGAACCCGCCCTCGAGCGCGACATCCCGAAGCGCGCGGGTGACCTCCGCGGTGCGCGCCACAGTCGCGTCGCCGCGCAGCCGCAGCACCGACCAGAACGTGAAGAAGAGTGCCGGCCCGATGAAGAACGCGGCGAGCGCCGTGGCGACTGTGCGGCGGTACGACCGGCGCAGCACCCCCACCGTCATCGTCCGGTCACGACCGAGTAGCCGCTCGAGCGCGAGCCACGCGGCGAGCACGATGAGGACATCGAGCAGTACGCTCAGCGCAGCCCGCACGATGAACGGTCGGGGCTTGGCCATCTCGATCGTGGCGCGCACCACGCGCGGCGATTCTCCCGCTGCAACGTTCCAGTGGGCCCGGATCCACCGCCCCGCTCGGCGGAATGTGCTGTCGGCATTGATCGCGCGCTCACTGACCACGGCGAGCTGGAAGGCCGGGTCGGCGGTGGTTCTCCAGCCGAGGTAACGTCCGAACCGTGTCGGGGCCACGACCCGTGAGCGTGCCCCGGTCGTGACAGTGGCGATGGTGTCGGGCGCCAGTGGCAGCACCAGCACCTCGTGGTGCACCGCACCACGGCGCAACGAGGCCCTCCGAGGTTCCACTCCCTGCGCACGAACGATCTGCTCCAGGTCGCCCCATGTCATGCTCAACGAATCGAGCGCCACCGATTCGCGCACGATTCCGTCAGCGCTCCAGAGCGCGAGGTGGGTGGGCAACCCGAGTTGCGCCACCTCCGAGCTGCGCCACGCCGCGTAGAGGCGGTCAATCCGCGTGGCGTGCGCCGCCTCGGCGACGACGACAAATGCATCGAGTGCGGCGGTCGCCGAGTCGGGCTGCGGTGCTTGGAGGCGCGCGACGTCGGCCCGGGCGAGGTCCATCCGGAGATCGAGGGTCTGCCCCCACGTCGCGAGTGTTGCCAGCACGCCGGCCGTTGTCGCCAACGCGCCCATCCGCACCGGCGATGGCATCCGGGGCAGCATCATCGCGAGCGGGACCATCCACAGGACGGGGTACCATGGCGGCCACCCCGAAGGTGTCCACGCCTCGATCCCCGCTGCCCCAACCGCCACCGCGACGATGCCGGCAGCAATGCCCCAACCGGCGGGCGCGTCGGCATCATCACCAGACCGGAGCGGCGCGTTGGCCAGCGCCAGGTACGCCGTCGTGCCCACGGCTAGGGCAACCTGCCACCCGAACCACGCGGTGAGGGAGGTCGAGGCATCGTGCGGCAGCAACTCTCGCGCGGCAATCACGACCATCGGCACCGCACTCGCCATGAGCAGCACCGCGGCGGTCACCCCGATCGGCGCCCGCCGTTTCGGACGGCGCCAGATGAGTATCGCGACAAACAGGAGTGCCGCGGTGGCCGCGCCGGCCTGCAGCGCGGTCGGGCCCTGGGTGACGATCGACGGGTCGACTCGCGATATTGCCCACAGCGGCACCAGCAGCGCCCCGGCCCGCACCACCGGACCCGGAGCGATGAGGAGCAGGAGCACGGACAGCGCCACGAGCCCGAGCCCGATGATCAACCGCGCCAGCCGATGCTCGCGCGCAACCAACAGGTCGTGTGGTGGTGTCAACGCGCGCGCTGCGCGAGCGATGCCCTCGGTAGCTGCCTCATAGCTCGGGTAGACGATCGCACCGTCCGGTGCGTCCCACGCCCAGTCGACTCGCTGCCAACGACCGGCGCCATCGAGCAGCGCCCGCCCCGCCGCGGGAAGCGCCGCGCTCGCGTCGAGCAACACCGTGACTTGCGCCTCGACACCGCCGACCGCATCGCGAATGGTAAGGAAATGGCCGAAGGGGGTGACGGTGAGCACCGCCGGATCGGTCGTGACGACTGGGCGGATCCGAGCTGGGCCGGCGACCGCGATCACGCTGTCGTGGCGCAGCACCACGATGCCGCGCTCAATCCCCCGGCGACTGACCAGGTCGTCGAGATTCGGAACGCCACTGGCGGTGGCAACACGCTGCACCGCGAAGGTCGCGGCGCGCCGGGCCGAGGCAATCGCGGCGGCCAAGGCGCGATCGCGCGACGCTGCAGCATCGGCCAGCGCGAGGCGGGCAGCCTCCGCGGGACGCAACGCGACGCTGGCCATTCGCGCCCCTCCCGCCGCCTGGGCGAGCGCGAGCAGCGAGAGGGCCACCCCCATTACCCGCCCTTGGGCGCCGCCCTTCCGCCAAGCGTGCACGGCAAGTCCAGCGCTGGCACAGGCCGCCGCGAGCACCCACAGCCAGCTCGCCTGGGTGGCCGATTCGGCGGCAACCAGCACGACGACACCGGCCCCGATCCACAGCGGGACGGCACCGTCGGTACGAGATGTAGCAGCTTGAAACTTCCCCTGATCGGGGTCGTAATGGGCCAAGTCGCCTTCCCTTTCCTGCAAGGATCGAACATGCCGAGTCGGAGTACTGGACGCTGCCTGCTGCTCGCCCTCATGACCGTGCCAGCGATGCTGCCGGCACAGGATGTTGTGGCACCGCGCCAGCTTTCGCTATCCCAGGCGCTGGAACTGGCAAAGCGCAACAGCCCAACGTATCGCCAGAACCTCAACGATGCCGATGTCGCCGAGGCCAATGTCCGCGAGGCGAGGGGTGCGCTGACCCCGACGCTCAGCACTGGCGCCGGCCTCAGCTATACCGGGTCGGGACGGTCCACGTTTGGTGGGTCGTTCTTCAACCAGGCCTCGCCCACCGTGTCGTCGAGCTACTCGGTCGACGCGAGGTGGAGCCTGAGCGCCCGCACGTTCATGGGTCCCTCGCAGGCCCGGGCGCAGGAGCGCGCCACCGACGCCACGATCGACGCGGCCGGCGTGAACCTCCGCTTCGACGTCACGTCGCAGTACCTCGCGGCCCTGCGCGCGGCCGCGATCGTCGAGGTCGCCGAGCAGCAGGTCAAGCGGAACGAGGATTTCTTCGTCCTCGCCAAGGCCCGGTACGACGTCGGCCAGACCAACCTTCTCGATGTCCGGCAGGTCGAGGTCACCAAGACGAGGGCTGACGTGCAGCTCCTGCAGGCGCGCCGGAGCCTTGCCGAGGCGAAGATCGAGCTGCTCCGTCGGATGGGCGTCAGGAGCGGTGAGGAGGTGGCGGCGATCGAGTTGACGGAGACATTCACTCCGGTCGAACCGACCATGGACCTCGCCCAGTTGCGCGCGATGGCGCAGGTGCAGAATCCGACGGTGATCGCGGCCGCTGCGACGCACGACGCTGCGTCGATCGGCGTGCGGGCCGCCAGGTCAGATTACCTCCCGAGCCTGGCCCTGTCGACCGGGTTGAGCGGATTCACCCAGCAATTCACCAACGAATCTGCGCTGCTCAACAACCGGCTCAGCAGCGCGATCTCGAATCGCGGCAACTGCGAATTCCAGAACGACATCCTCCGCCGTCTCAGCGAGCCGCACCCGGCACCGGGTGGCGGGATCATCGCCGACTGCAACGAGTTCTCCGGGCTTGACGGCACCGGGGCCGCGCTGCAGCCCGACATCGCCGATGCGATCCGGGCCAACAACAGCGTCTTCCCGTTCAACTTCACCCGGCAACCGTGGTCGGTGCGGCTCAGCATCTCTCTGCCGATCTGGGACGGCTTCTCGCGGTCGCGCAACCTGTCGGTGGCACGGGCGCAGGAAGACGACGCCCGCGAGCAGATCCGCGCGCGGCAGCTCGACGTCGACCTTCAGGTGCACTACGGAGTGCTGGGGGTGCGCACCGCCTGGCAGGCTACCCTGATCCAGGAGACCAATCGAGCAGCGGCGCTGAGCCAGCTCCAGTTGGCGCAGGATCGTTATCGGCTCGGCCTCGGTTCCTTCCTCGAGGTCGCCGACGCGCAGCAGGCCGTCACCCAGGCCGAGGCCGATCGCGTCACGGCGATCTACGATTACCACCTTGCTGCCGTCGCGCTCGAAGCCGCCGTCGGCCGCCCCCTTCGCTGAGCAGAGGATTCGTACATGACGCGCAAGCGCAAGATCGTTCTGGGAATTGGCGTGGCCGTTGTCGCCCTCGTCGCGTTCGGCGCCCTCCGGGCGGCGAACAACAAGAACAAGCCGATCGAGGTGCGCCTCGAGCAGGTGGGCAACCAGGATCTGGTAGCGGCAGTGACCGCAAGCGGCAAGATCGAACCCAAGAGCCAGGTCGACATCTCGTCGGAGGTCACGGCGCGGATCACCCGGATCACGGTGAAGGAGGGCGACCTCGTCACCAAGGGGCAACTGCTGGTCGAGCTTGACCAGGTACAGTTCCTCGGCGCTGTCGAGCGTGGTACCGCGTCGATGGCGTCGGTGCAGGCGCAATTGATGCAGACCCGCGCCAATCGCGATCAGGCAAAGCGCACCTACGATCGCAACAAGGAACTCAAGCGTACCAACCCGACGCTGATCGCCGACGAGGTGGTCGAGCAGTCACAGCAGACCTACGACGTCGCCGCCGCCGCCGTGCGCTCCAGCGAGGCGCAAGTGATGCAGACGCGCGCGACCGTCAAGGAGGCGCGCGACAACCTGGCCCGTACCCGGCTCTACTCGCCGATCGCCGGGCGGGTTGTGCGCCTCGCCGTGGAGGAGGGCGAGGTGGCCCAGACCGGTGCGTTCTCCCGCGACGTCGGCCTCCTGATGCGGATCGCCGACCTGTCGGTGATCCAGGCGCTGGTCAAGGTCGACGAGACCGACGTGGTGCGGCTCTCGCTGAATGATTCGGTAAGTGTCTCGATCGACGCGTTTCCCGACACCCAGTTCGTCGGGCGGGTGACGAAGATCTCCAACAGCGCTGCGGTGAGCGCTGCGGGGACGGCAGGCAGCGACCGCGCCGTCGACTTCGAGGTCGAAGTGACCCTCACCAATCCGCCTGCCGACGTGCGCCCCGACCTCAGCATGACGGCGCGCATCATCACCGACGTCCGGAAGCAGGCGCTTGCGATCCCGATCATCGCGCTCACGGCGCGCGAGGCTCCGACGACCGGTGACTCGATGCAGGCCAGGCCGCTCCAGACCACCCCCGGTGACACCGGGTCGAACAAAAAGGCGAAAACCCGAGAGGGCGTGTTCGTGGTGAACGATGGCGTGGCGACCTTCCGGCCCGTGAAGGTCGGGATTGCCGGTGATGAGTACTTCGAGGTGCTGGGCGGCGTGAAGCAGGGCGAGACAATCGTGGCCGGCACCTACCAGGCGATCCGCGACATGAAGGACTCGGCGCGGGTCAAGGCTGCACCCGCCGAAGCGGGAGCTGCGAAGCCATGAACGATGTCATCATCCGCCTCAGGGGGATCACCCGGGAATACATGATGGGCGCCGAATGCGTGCAGGCGTTGCGCGGCATCGATCTCGAGATTCGCCGCAATGAATACGTGGCGATCATGGGACCGTCGGGCTCGGGCAAGTCGACAATGATGAACATGCTCGGCTGCCTCGACACGCCCAGTGCCGGCCAGTACTGGCTCAACGGGCACGAGGTCTCGCAAATGGAGGATGACGACCTCGCCCGGATCCGGAATGTCGAGATCGGGTTCGTCTTCCAGACCTTCAACCTTCTCCCGCGTGCCTCCGCGATGGCCAATGTCGAACTGCCGCTGGTGTACGCCGGTGTCTCGGCCCGCGATCGACGCGATCGCGCGGCGGCCGCACTCACGCGCGTCGGACTCGCCGATCGCATGGACCACCGCCCCAACGAACTGTCGGGTGGACAGCGCCAGCGCGTGGCCATCGCGCGGGCGCTCGTCAATGAGCCGTCGATCCTCCTCGCCGATGAACCGACCGGCAACCTCGATTCGGCCACCAGCGACGAGATCATGCGGGTTTTCGGCGACCTCCAGGCGGCGGGGCAGACCGTGATCCTCGTCACCCATGAACCCGATATCGCCGAGCACGCCAGGCGGATCGTGATGCTGCGGGACGGCCGGATCGACAGCGACCGGGCGGTGGCACCCGCATCGTGCGAGGCCGTGGCCTAGATGCCGATTCTCGAGGCAGTCTGGCTGGCGCTGTCGTCGATTCGGGCGCAGAAGCTCAAGAGCTTCTTCTCGCTCGTGGGCGTGCTGATCGGCGTGACGTTCCTGATCGCGGTCGTTTCGATCGTTCAGGGCATGAACGTGTATATGACCGAGAAGTTCGCGGGCGCCCTGATCGGCATCAACACCTTCCAGCTCCGCTCGCGACCGAACATCACCATGGGGAACGTGACCGAGGAGATGTGGCGGCAGTGGCAGCGGAACCCTCGGATCACGATCGAGGATGCAGCATACGTCCAGGAGCGGATGAAGACGCCGGTGCGCACCGCGCGCTCGGGGTTTGATCGGGTCAACGTCGCCTGGAACGGGAAGAGCGCCGACCAGCTCAACCTCAGCACCGTCGACGCCTCGTACTTCGAGATCAAGAATTATGAGATCGCCGAGGGGCGTGCATTCAGCCAGCAGGAGGTCAATGCGGGCGCGGCCGTCACGGTGCTCGGCCACGATGTGGCCGCCAAGCTCTTCGACGGGCGTGACCCCCTCGGCGAGACGGTGAGTATCGGGGGCCTCCCCCATCGGGTGATCGGCGTCGTGGCGTCGCAGGGGAATCTCTTCGGAATCTCGATGGACAAGTTCCTCGTGACCCCGATCACGTCGCCGGCCCGGCGGCTGGTCAACCGGCCCCACGTGATCGACGATCTCCAGGTCCAGACCGAGGATGTCGCGACGATGCGGACCGCGATCGAGGAGGTCAACACGCTGATGCGGGTGCGGCGCGGGCTCCGGCCCGGCGAGCCGAACAATTTCCACATCGAGACCGCCGAGGGCGCGCTCTCGGAGTGGAACAAGATCTCGGCGATCCTGTTCCTGGCGCTGCCGGGACTCGTGGCGATCTCCCTCGTCGTCGGCGGCATCGTGATCATGAACATCATGCTGATGGCCGTGTCAGAGCGTACCCGGGAAATCGGCGTGCGCAAGGCGCTTGGCGCCAAGCGCCGTGACATCATGGCCCAGTTCGTGGTCGAGTCGGCGACGCTCTCGGTCACCGGCGCGATACTCGGCATCGGCGCGGGGATCCTGCTTGCCTTTGCGGTGCGCGCGTTCACGCCCCTTCCCGCCGCCATTGCGCCGTGGTCGATCGGCGTCGGGGTCGGGCTGGGCATCCTGGTCGGGATGGTCGCGGGTGTCTATCCCGCGCGGCAGGCATCGCGCCTCGATCCAATCGCCGCGCTGAGGCAGGAATGAGCCAGGTCCTTGGACGGGGGAACCTCCTTACCCGTGGCGCCGAGGGGGTAACGCTCGCGCTCGACTCGGTGCGGGCCAACAAGCTGCGCGCGTCGCTCACCATCCTCGGCATCGCGATCGGCGTGATGGTGGTGATCGCGATGGCCTCGATGATCACCGGCATCCAGCGGTCGGTGAGCGACGTCGTCCAGCGCGCCGGACCGAACACCTTTGTCGTGATGCGGTTCTTCCGCGACGGGCTGCAGATATCTGACGGCACCGACGAGATGTCGCCATGGCGGCGGCGTCCGCGACTCTCGCGAGACGAAGCCGAGTTGATCCGCAACCTGCCAGCGGTGGCCGACGTCAACGTCCGCGAATTCGCGCAGTCCGCGGTCGTGTACGGAGACAAGGAGTTCAGCGAGACCGGCATCGAGGGAATGGACCCGAGCTGGATGAAGGTGTCCGGAGGCGACCTGCTCGATGGCCGCAACTTCACGCCGATCGAGGCAGCGGGCAACGCGTTCGTGGTCGTGATCAACGGTGACGCCGCCGAGGTGCTCTTCCCCGGCATCGACCCGGTCGGCAAGGTGGTCCGGATATTCGGCCTTCCGTTCACCGTGGTGGGCCTGTACCGCGATCCTTCCGGGATGTTCGAGGACGGCGGCAGCCCCAAGTTTGTGGTGCCCCACGGCACGCTGGCGAAGGTCGGCAACCAGGATCGAGGCTGGATCAACATTGCGGTGTTCCCGGATTCCACCGTCGGTCGCGACGCGGCCATGGACCAGGTCACCTCCGCAATGCGCATCCACCGCGGCCTCAAGCCCGGCGAGGACAACACCTTTGACCTGGTGTCGGGCGACCAGTTCCTGGCGAGCTTCAACGACATGACCGCTGGCTTCTTCCTGGTGATGCTGGTGCTGTCGAGCGTGGGCTTGATGGTGGGCGGTGTCGGCGTGGTCGCAATCATGATGATCTCGGTCACCGAACGGACCCGCGAGATCGGAGTCCGGAAGGCGCTGGGCGCGACGCGTGGCGAGATCCTTTTCCAGTTCCTGGTCGAGGCCGCCACCCTCACGCTGCTGGGCGGGCTCTGCGGGATGGCGATGGGGGCCATCATCTCATTCGGCATCAAGCAGTTCACGCCGATCCCGGCGACGATCCCGCTCTGGTCGATCGCGGCGGCAATCGGTGCGTCGATCATCACCGGCATTTGCTTCGGACTCTACCCGGCCAACAAGGCCGCCGCCATGGATCCGGTTGAGGCGCTCCGGCACGAGTAGTCCGGGGAGCTGAGCGGGTGCCCAGGCCGCGCGTCCCATCGCGCGGTTCGTGTATCATTCAGCATGCCCTTCTCCGAAGCGATTCGGCTTGCCCTCCAAACAATCTGGTCCGCCAAACTTCGCGCCTTTTTCACGCTCCTCGGCATCATCGTGTCGGTTGCCTTCCTGGTCACGGTCGTGGCAGTGATCCAGGGGATGAATTCGTACGTCCGGGTGAATCTCACCGGCGCAATGATCGGCAGCAATGCGTTTCAGGTCCGGCGGACGCCGATCGCGCTGGGGCAACGGAGCGACGCCGAAGTGCGCGAGTACTCAAAGCGCCCGTTGATCTCGCAGGACGACGCCGAGGTGATCCGACTTGCCCTGCCGGACGCCCAGGCCGTGGCGATGCAGTCGGGATGGCCGCCACCGAGCGTCCTGATTATCGCGGGAAACCGGTCGATCGGTGGCGTCTCCATCATCGGGATCACGCCGGGGTACCAGACCGTCCAGGACTACCGGATCGCGGCGGGGGAGGAGATCAACGAGGTGGATCTCCTCGCGCGACGTCCGGTGATCGTGATCGGGTGGGATGTTGCCACCACGCTTTACCACTCGGCCGACGCGGCGATCGGGGAGCGGGTTCGGATCGCCGGTCGGCAGTACACCATCAAGGGCGTCTTTGCGACCAAAGGGAAGACCGTCGGGATGTCGTTCGACGGCTTCGCGTTGATGCCACTTCCTGTCTTCGAATCGACCTGGGGGAGGCGACGCACCACCGTCGTGTCGGTGAAGATGCGCGAAGCCGCGGGGATTCCGGACGCGATGAATCGCGCCGAAGCGGCCATGCGAGTGGCGCATGGACTTCGCCCGGCGGAGGCGAATGACTTTGCGGTGGACAAGGCAGATGCGCTGGTAGCGTTCTGGACCACGCTGACCTCGGTGCTCTTCGCGATCGTTCCTGCGGTGGTCTGCATCGGGATCGTGGTCGGTGGGATCGTCATCATGAACATCATGTTGATGTCCGTCAGCGAGCGCACCCGCGAGATCGGGATCCGCAAGGCACTCGGCGCACGCCAGCGTGACATCAGAATGCAGTTTCTGGTCGAGACGGTCTTCCTCTCCTTCCTCGGGGGAATCATCGGCATCTCGGCGGGATGGGTCTTTGCCGAACTGCTGGCCATCTTCTCGCCGCTTCCTGCCCGGGTGACCTGGTGGTCGGTCGCAGTGTCGATGGTACTCGGCGCCGGCTCCGGGATCATCTTCGGCGTCTACCCGGCGACCCGCGCCGCCAAGCTCGACCCCATCACCGCGCTCCGGAGCGAATAGGATGGCCCTCCGGCTCACGAGTATCGGCGAAGGGATCGTGCTCGCCTTCGACACCATGCGCGTGTCGAAGCTGCGGAGTGCCCTCACCATCCTCGGGGTGATCATCGGGGTCACCACGGTGATGGTGATGGCATCGCTGGTGAACGGAATCCAGACGCAGATCGTCAATGCCGTCGAGAACGCGGCGCCACAGACCTTCTACGTGATGCGTTTCATGTCGACGATCCCGCTCAATCCGGACAGGCTGCCGCCTGAAGTGAAGGCGCGCAAGGTGCTGGATGAGTCCGACGCCGAGGCGTTGCGTTCCGCCGACCAGATTCGTTACGCGGGACTCTGGATCCAGACTTTCGGTCGGATGGAGCGCGAGGCGATTTCCTCGCAGAATCTCACCCTCTTCGCGGCAGACAACTCGTTCCTCGATATCCGCGGCGGCACGCTGGTGCGCGGTCGCTTCTTCTCGAAGGGGGAGCTCGCCGCGGGGACTCCGGTGGCGGTGATCGAGCAGACGCTCGCCGACCTGCTCTTCGGGCGGAACGATCCGATCGGCGAAGTGGTGCGTATGTCGGGACGCTCGTTCACGGTGATCGGGGTCTACGTCAAACCCGACAACATCTTCCAGCCGCCCGGCACCGAAGAGGGCGCTGTCGTGCCCTACCGCGCAGGAAAGAGTCGCTTCCGCTACGACGAAACCCAAGGACTCTTCATCGCGGTCCTCGGCCAGCGCGACATGCCGATCTCGCTGGCCACCGACGCAGCCACGGTCACGCTGCGCCGCGCGCGGGGGCTGCGGCCGGGCCAGCCGAACTCCTTCGACGTGATCACGCAGGACCAGGTGCTCGATACGATGGAATCGCTGACGTCGGCATTTTTCCTCGTGATGATCGCGCTCTCCAGCGTCGCGCTGCTGGTCGGTGGCATCGGCGTGATGGCAATCATGATGGTCTCGGTGACCGATCGGACGCACGAAATCGGGATCCGGAAAGCGTTGGGGGCCACCAAGAACGAAATCCTCTGGCAATTCCTGGTCGAGGCGGCGACGCTCACCGGGACGGGCGGGGCGCTGGGGATCGTGTCGGGGCTAGCGATAGGTGGGCTGTTGAAGCTGATCATCGGGTTGGATGCGGGCCCGCCGATCTGGAGCGCGGTCGTCGCGGCTGGCGCGTCGGTGACGATCGGTCTCGTCTTCGGAATGATCCCGGCCATGCGGGCGGCGCGCATGGACCCGGTCGAGGCACTGCGGTGGGAATGACCGCGCCGGAGCGCCGCGACCGCCCGGTTGGCCGAAGGCTGTCATCCCTTACCTTCCAGCGATGAACGTCGATATCCTCGCTGCCGTGGCGCATCCCGACGACGCTGAGCTGCTCATGGGCGGCACGCTCGCTCGGGCCGTCGACCAGGGGCATCGCGCCGGCATTCTTGATCTCACCCGGGGCGAACTCGGTACGCGCGGCACCCCGGAACTGCGCGCCACCGAGGCCGCTGCTGCTGCTGCGGTGCTCGGCGTCGCCGAGCGCGCCAATGCCGGCCTCCCCGACGGACATCTCGCGAACACCGATGCAATGCGGCGCGTGGTGGTGGAGTGGATCCGCCGATTCCGGCCGAGGGTGCTGCTCCTCCCGTGGCGGGTCGGTCGCCACCCCGATCACCGCATCGCAGCCGAACTCATCCGCGACGCCTCCTTCCTCGCGGGCCTCCGGAACTACCCCGCCGACGGTGAGCCCTTCAAGCCGTTCAAGCTCTGTCACGCGCTGGCCTTCCGCGAGGACAGCCCGAAGCCCTCGTTCATCGTCGATATTTCCGCACAGTTCGAGCGCAAGCTTGCGGCCGTGGCGTGCTACGCCTCGCAGTTCGAGGGCGCCACGCAAGCCGGCGAGCTCCACCCCACTGGCGAGCCCCTGCTCGACCTGATCAGGACCCAGAGCGCGCACTACGGCTCGCGGATTCGCCGGGCGCAGGGCGAACCGTTCTGGACTGACGAGACGCTGGAAGTGACGGATCTCGTCGCCCTCGAGGTTGGCTCGCTCTAGGTTCGTGCTTCATCCCGCCGCTCCGCCTTCTTAGATTCCATCCATGGAACCTGTCTACCTCGACCACGCCGCCACGACCCCGGTTCGCCCGGAAGTCCTGGAGGCGATGCTTCCCTTCCTCAGTGCCGCCTGGGGCAACCCGTCGTCGGCGCACCGATTCGGTCGCGCCGCGCGCGCCGGGTTCGAGCAGGCGAAGCGCGAGGTGGCCGACGCCCTCGGCGTGGAGCCCGGGCAGGTGGTGTTCACCTCCGGTGGCACAGAGGCCGACAATCTCGCCGTGATCGGTGCCGCGTTGGCAGCCCAGGCCAGGGGCAAGGCGATGCACGTGATCACGACCAAGATCGAGCACAAGGCCGTCCTCGCGGCGGCACACGCCGTGGTTCGCCTGGGCGGGCGGGAGACTCTACTCCCTGTCGATGAGTGTGGCGTGGTGGATCTGGACGCCCTCGACCAGGCACTCGCCGACGAGCCGTCGGTGGTTTCGATCATGTGGGTGAACAACGAGGTGGGCGTCGTGCAGCCGATGCGCGAGATCGCCCGGCGATGTCGGGCCGCTGGCGTGCCGCTGCATACCGACGCCGTCCAGGCCTTCGGAAAGCTCCCGATCGACCTCGATGAAGTGCCGTGCATCCTGGTGTCGATCAGCGGCCACAAGCTCGGCGCACCGAAGGGGATCGGCGCCCTGATCGTGCGCGACCGGACGATCATCGAGGCACTGATTCACGGCGGCGGGCAGCAGTTCGGCCTCCGCCCGGGTACCGAGAACGTTGCCGGTGCCGTGGCGCTTGGCCGTGCGGCGCTGATCGCGCGACAGGAGCTGGATGGGCATGTCGATCGGATGTGCACATTGCGCGACCGCCTCGCCGCCGACCTGAAGGCAATCGTTCCCGATCTCGTGATCCATTGTCTTGAGGCCGAGCGCGCGCCGCACGTGCTGTCGGTGTCCGTGCCCGACGCCGAGGCCGAAGCCATGCTGATGCACCTCGACATCGCAGGGATCGCCTGCTCGGCGGGATCCGCCTGCACCACCGGCGCGGTCGAGCCGTCGCACGTGCTGGTCGCCATGGGTGTCGCACGGCCGCTTGCACTCGGCACGCTCCGCTTTTCGCTGGGCCACGAGACAACGGATGACGACATCGCCCGGGTCGGCGCGACCTTCGGCAGCGTGGTCGCGCGCGTGCGGGCACTCGGGGCGGCACTCGGGCGTGCGTGAGCGCGGCCGGGTCCTCATGGCGATGAGCGGCGGCGTCGATTCATCGGTCGCAGCCGCCATGCTGGTCGAGGGTGGGTGGGATGTCGTGGGCGCGACCATGAAGCTCTTCTGCCACGGCGACGACGTGCCGGACCGCCCGTGCTGCTCACTCGACTCCATCAATGATGCCCGCGCCGTGGCGCACCGACTGGGAATTCCTCACTACGTGCTCAACCTCGAGGACCGCTTCAGCGATCGCGTGATCGACAACTTCGTCGCGGAGTACGCTGCCGGGCGCACCCCCATTCCGTGCGTGCGGTGCAACTCGTTCACCAAGTTCCGAGACCTCCTCGCCCACGCAGACGCGCTCGATTGCGACGCGATCGCGACCGGCCACTACGCCATCGCCCGCGATGGGGCGCTCTTCCGAGGCACCGACCGGAACAAGGACCAGAGCTATTTCCTCTGGGGGATCGATCGTGCGGTGGTCGCGAGGATGCTGATGCCGGTGGGTGCGCTGTCGAAGGCGGAAACGCGGGCGAGGGCGCGGGCGCTGGCGCTGGAAACGGCCGACAAGCAGGAGAGCGTGGAGATCTGCTTTGTGCCAGACGACAACTACGTCGGCGTGCTCGAACGGCATCTCGGTGCGGATGCTCCCTCGCTCTCGCCCGGTCCACTCGTCACCGCCGGGGGGGAGGTCGTGGGCGAGCACGACGGCTTCGCGCGCTACACCGTGGGCCAGCGCCGCGGACTCCCGGGCGGGCGCGCACTGCCGCTGTACGTGGTCGGAATCCGGCCGGAAACCCGCGAAGTGGTCGTTGGCGGCGCCGACGAACTCCTTGGCCGGGTGGTGGCGCTGGAGGAGCTCAACTGGTTGGGGACACCGCTCCACGCTGGCGACCGCTGCCGCGTCCAGGTGCGGTATCGCTCGCCGGGTGTCGATGCGACGGTGCGCACCGCGGGTGATGGTGCGCTGGTGCTCGACCTCGACCATGCGGTGCGTGCCATTGCGCCCGGCCAGTCCGGCGTGCTCTATGACACGACGGAACGCGTCCTTGGCGGCGGCGTGATCGCGAGGGCGGCATGAGCGCGCTGCCAGTGCCCGCCCCCGCCGACGATGGCCTCAAGCGGGACCTACGAGATCCGGCGCTCTACCAGAACCGCGAACTCTCGTGGCTGGAGTTCAACAGGCGTGTACTTGCCGAGGCAATGGACCCGCGAACGCCGCTGCTGGAGCGGGTCAAGTTCCTGGCGATCTTCTCGAGCAACCTCGATGAGTTCTTCCAGGTGCGGGTCTCGGGCGTGCGCGAACAGGTGGCGCTCCATGTTGCCGGCCGTGATGCGGATGCAATCCCTCCCGCGCAGGAGTTGATCGAGATCAGGGCGCGGGTGCGTAGCATGGTCGACAAGCACTCCCGCTGCCTGGAGGACGATGTCCTGCCGGCACTCGCTGCCCACGGGATCCGCATCTATCGGGCCTTTTCGGACGTTCCCGAATCGGAACGCGAGTACCTCACCGAGTACTTCAACACCATGGTGTTCCCGGTCCTCACGCCGCTCGCTGTAGACCCGGGCCATCCGTTTCCCCACATCTCGAACCTCTCGATCTCGATCGCCGTCTCGCTCGCCGATGCTGATGGCGAGCCACGCTTCGCGCGGGTCAAGGTGCCAAAGCTGTTGCCGCGC
The DNA here is from genome assembly GCA_013694695.1 of Gemmatimonadales bacterium. Taxonomy (GTDB): domain Bacteria; phylum Gemmatimonadota; class Gemmatimonadetes; order Gemmatimonadales; family GWC2-71-9; genus Palsa-1233. The sequence continues at coordinate 20,586 of JACDBX010000040.1, forward strand.
TGGGTGCCCTTGCGCGCACCCAACGAGTTCCTGCCGCTGGAGGTGCTGATCAGCACCAACCTGCAGTCGCTGTTCCCCGGGATGAACCTGATCGGATGCCACCCCTTCCGGATCACGCGCAATTCCGACCTCAACCTCGAGGTGGGCGATGGCGATCGCGACGAGGCGGATGACCTCCTCGAGATGATCCAGGAAGAGGTTCGCAACCGGAAATTCGGCGAGGTGGTGCGCCTTGAGGTGCACGAGTCGATGCCGGCCTCGTTGCGCAAGCTGCTGATCGAGGAGTTCAACGAGGCCGACGCGGAAGACGGCGAAGGGCTCCCGCTCGCCTATGAGGATGTGTTCGAGGTCGGCGGACCGCTCGATGCCAGCGACCTGATGTCGATCGCTTCACTCGACATCCCGAAGCTGCGCGACGAGCCGTTCACGCCGGTGACGCCGCGCCGGCTTGCCGATGATCGCAACATCTTCGACGTGATCCGCGAGGGCGACCTCTTCCTGCACCACCCCTATGACTCGTTCCAGGGATCGGTGGAGCAGTTGATCACGGCGGCGGTGAACGATCCCGACGTGCTCGCGATCAAGATCACGCTCTATCGCACTGGCGGCGAGATTGCGCGCCTGCTGGCGCACGCCGCCGAGCTGGGGAAGCAGGTGGCGGTGCTGATCGAGTTGCAGGCACGGTTCGACGAGGAGAACAACATCATCTGGGCGAAGCGGTTCGAGGACATCGGCGTGCACGTGAGCTACGGTGTGGCCGGACTGAAGACCCACGCCAAGGTGCTGCTGGTGGTCCGTCGCGAAGGCGATCACATCCGCCGCTATGTCCACATCGGGACCGGCAACTACGCCCCGATCACCTCGAAGTTCTACACCGATTTCGGATTGATCACCGCCGACCCCGACCTGGGTGCAGATCTCAGCGACCTGTTCAACATGCTGACCGGATTTGCGGCTCCTGCAAGCTATCGCAAGATCACCGTGGCACCGCGGTGGATGAAGCCGAAGCTGCTCGACCTGATCAGTCGGGAGGCCCTGCACGCCCAGGCGGGGAAGCCGGCGCGGATCATCGCCAAGCTCAACGCGCTGGTCGACCAGGATGTCATCATCGAGCTGTACAAGGCATCAATGGCCGGGGTGCAGATCGACCTGATCGTGCGCGGGATCTGCTGCCTCCGGCCCGGCATCGACGGAGTAAGCGACAATATCCGGGTGATCTCCATTCTCGGCCGATTTCTGGAGCACTCCCGCGGGTTCGTCTTCCGCAATGGCGGCAGGGAGGAGGTGTTCATCACCTCGGCCGACTGGATGCCGCGCAACCTCGAGCGCCGCGTCGAGGCTGCGGTGCCGATCGAGGATCCGCGCCATCGCGCGGAAATCAGACGTCTGCTGGAAATGATGCTTGAGGACAATCGGCAGGCGTGGGACATGCAGCCCGACGGGAGCTACGTGCAGCGGCGTCCCGCCCCCGGCGAGGCACAGCGGGGGAGCCAGCAGATCCTGATCGACCGGGCCACCTAGGACTTCATCCCCGCCTTTTCCGCAAACTCGCGGAATTCCGCTTCCTGCTCCGCGTTCAGCTTCTCGGGAATGCTGACCTGGATCGTGACGATCTGGTCACCCTTGCTTCCACCCTTCTCCACCCCCTGCCCCGTGACCCGAAGCCTCCGTCCTGGCTGGGTTCCGGCCGGCAGGCGCAGCTTCACCTTGGCGCCCCGCACGGTGCGCACGTGGACGGTCGTGCCCAGCATGGCCTGGGCAAGGTTGACCGGGATCTCGCAGTGAATGTCGAGGCCGTCACGGGTGAAGAAACGGTCGGGCTCCACCGTGAATGTCACCAGCACGTCACTCGCCTGCCCCCCGGCACGCGCGCGCGGCCCCTGATTCTTGAGCCGAACCCGGGTGCCGCTGTCGGTGCCGGGCGGCACCGTGACGAGCAACTGCTTGCGGGTTCGCTGCTCACCGGTGCCCGCGCAGGTATGGCACCGCTCTGAAGGCACCTTGCCGCGCCCCCGACAGGCGGGGCACGGCCGGTTCACGGCGAAGCCGCCCTGCCCGAACGAAACCGTCCCGCGACCATCGCACTCGCCACACGTGCTCATCGTCGACCCGGGCTCGGCGCCCGTGCCGCCACAGGTAGCACAGGCGTCGCTCATCTCAAGCGTGATCGGCACCTTGCCGCCCACCGCCGCCGTGCGAAACGGGACGCTGATGGTGACGTCGACATTCTCGGTGCGTTGCGGCGCATCAGCCTTCTGGCCGCGCCCGAAGATTGACGAGAAGATGTCGCCGAGCCCGAATGAGCCGATGTCGGCAAAATCACCCTGATCGTATGACGGCCCACCCGACGGGCCGGGCCTTGACGATCCGGATCCGGGGCCCCGACTGCTGCCCCGCGCGCCTGAGAAGCCGCCGAACGCACCTAGGCGGCGCATCTGGTCGTACTTCGCCTTCTTGGTCGCATCGGAAAGCACGCCGTGCGCCTCGGAGATCGACTTGAACTTCTCCGACGCCGCCGGGTTGGTGGGGTTGGCGTCCGGATGATACTCCTTGGCGAGCTTGCGGTACGCCTTCTTGATCTCCGCGGCCGTGGCCGTGTCGGGAACGCCGAGGACGGCGTAAAAATCCTGGGTTGCCACTCAGGCGGTGCCCTGCTCCGAATACACCTGCACCCTCGCAGGCCTCAAGACCATGCCCTTGTAGCGATATCCCACCTGGAAGGTCGCCTTGACGGTGTGGTCCTGCTCGGGATCCTCGGGCGGCACGACAGCCACCGCCTCATGGATCGCAGGATCGAACACATCGCCCTCGGGCTCAATCCGTTCCAGCCCCGACGCCTCGAGCTCCTTGTGCAGCTTTCGCTGGAAGAGCTCGAACCCGTTGCGGTATGCTTCGTAGGTCGTCGACTCTGGGTCGCTGGTGGCGAGGCGGTCGACGTCATCGATTTCATCCATCAACCGCGTCAGCAGCCAGGCAATGCCGCGGTCGGTGGCCTCGGTCTTCTCCTTGATGGTCCGTCGCCGGTAGTTGTCGTACTCGGCAGCGAGACGGAGGTGGCGGTCTTCCGATTCCTGGAGTGCGCGGCCAAGCTGCTGCACGGTGACGGCGACATCGCCAAGCTCCCCGGTGTCTGTTTCCACCTCAGGCGCCTGCTCGCCAATGATCGGCTCTTCATCGGCCGTCGAGGCCACGTCCTTGTCTGTCCCCGGTGTTTTTTCCGACTTCACTGTTGTTGCTCCCTGATTGAATCTGCTGAAAGGAGGCAAGCGACGTGCCCCAAAGCAATGCCGGATTGGCAGTCATCGTGCCGATTCGTCCGGTGCGAGAAGCTGTCGAACGCCCATCAACGCTGTCGCCGCGGCCCGCGCTCGCACCTCGGGGCGGGTCCCGCCGAGAACGACCCGGCGGCTCGAAACCCCACCCCGATGCACGAATGCCAGCCAAACCGTGCCGATCGGCTTCTCGGGCGTCCCGCCGGCCGGGCCAGCAATCCCGGTGATGGCGACGGCGATGGACGCTCCGAGGCGCACCGCCACGCCGCGGGCCATCGCTTCGGCCACCTCGGCCGACACTGCGCCATGCTGTCGCAACATATCGGCGGGCACGCCGAGGAGTTGCTCCTTCGCCGCATAGCCGTAGGCGATCACACCACCGAGAAACACGTCGCTGCTGCCCGGTATGTCGGTGAGGCGTCCGGCGACGAGCCCACCAGTGCACGACTCGGCCACCGCAATCGACTCACCGGCGTTGCGGGCCAGGTCGAGGACAGAGGCGGCGAGGTCGTCATTGTCGGTGCCCCATGCCCACCGCCCGGCGACCGCATGCAGCTTGGCGATGCCCTCGTCGAGGCGGGCGCGCGCAGTGTCTGGCGCCGCGTCCCACGACGTAAGCCGGAGGTCGACCCCCGCGACTCCCGGCAGGTAGGCCAGGGTGAGCGGTGCTAGGTCGTTCTCAAGGTGAGCGACCGCCTCGGCCAGCGTCGACTCAGCGACGCCAGAGGTGCGGAGCATTCTGGACGCCACCGGCGAGCCGCCGAGCGCGCCGAGGCGTGGCTTCACTTCGTGCTCCATCAGGCGAGTCATCTCGTGCGGCACCCCCGGGAGCATGATCACCACCCCCCGGGGCCCCTCGAGCCAGAGACCCGGCGCCGTTCCCCACCTGTTGGGGAGGACGGTCGCGCTGGTGGGCACCATCGCCTGCGAGCGGTTCGACGCAGCCGGTGCCCGGCCGAGCTTTTCGTACCGAGCCAGCAGCATCTGCCAGACCTGTTCGTCGAATTGCAGCGGCATCCCGAGCAGTTCGGCCACCACGTGCTTCGTGATGTCATCACGGGTGGGACCGAGCCCCCCGGTCGTGAGCACCAGGTGACTCCGGTCGAGTGCGCGGTCGACCGCGTCACGAATTGCCGGGGCGTCGTCGGGGACTGTTGTGCGGCGTGTCACGCGGAAGCCGAGCGCGGCGAGTTGCTCGCCGAGAAATGCCGAATTGGTGTCGACGGTGTGACCGAGGAGGATTTCGGTTCCGATGGTGACCAGTTCGATTGGCGTGCTGGGGGCAGTCATGGCGTGACTCGGTCGATCACCGGAAGAGGCGACGGTATTCCACGAGGTAGACGACGAAGGAGTAGATCGTCAGCGTGAGCGCGATCCCGAGTGTCGCCGCAACGAAGCCGCCGTGGAACTCGTGCCAGAACCGCCCGAACGCCGACTCCTCCCAACCCATCGAGATCGCTGCGTCGCGAAATGCGAACCAGAAGAGGGTGGCACCGATGAACACATTCTGCAGCGCTGCCTTCGTCTTGCCGGCGTGTCCCGCGGCGATCACCACCCCGCGGCGCTGCGCCCACGCACGGAACATCGTCATCGCGAACTCGCGACCGATCAGCATGATGCACACCCAGAGCGGGATGCTGCCCCACACCGGGATGTCGTACAGTGCCTGGCGCTCACGGGTGATCCACCAGATCGGACCGAGGGTGGCAAAGAGCAGGAGCTTGTCGGCGAGCGGATCGAGGGTCTTGCCGAGGTCGCTCACCTGGTTGCGACGACGTGCGAGCCGGCCGTCGATCACGTCGGTGACCGCGGCGGCGACGAAGATCACGAAGCAGGCGAGCTTGGGCCAGTAACCCGGGATGAACGGCAGCAGCGCCACCACCGGCGTGATCGCGATGCGCCCGACAGTGAGCAGGTTGGGCAGCGTCCACTGGGACGTCGGTGCGACGGCGGCAGCGTCGTCGGCCGGTGTCATCCCAGCGTCTTGAGCACGAGCTTGCTGACCGCCTTGAGCGTATCGAAGACGCCCTCACCCTTGACCGCGACCCCCTCGAACGTCGGCACCCTCTCGACCCACGCGCCGTCGACCTCGCGCACCAGATACTCCCCGGGGCGATACGGGTCGGGCGTCGGCTTCTGTCGCTCGGGTTCCTCGACGGCCCAGCCGGGATTGAGCGCCGCGTCGAGGTCGGCCAGCGGAGCTGCGTTGGGCAGGTCCCGCTTGTTGTACTGGATGACGAACGGGAGCTGCATCAGGTCGTAGCCGTGCTGCGCCATGTTGTCGTACAGGTTCTGCATCGCCTCGAGATTCGCCTCCATGCGATCGATCTGCGAGTCGGCCACGAACACCACGCCGTCAACGCCCTTGAGGATCAGCTTGCGAGACGCGTTGTAGTACACCTGTCCCGGTACGGTGTACAGGTGGAACCGGGTTCGGAATCCGCGGATTGTTCCCAGGTCGACGGGCAGGAAGTCGAAGAAGAGGGTGCGCTCGGTCTCGGTGGCGAGCGAGATGAGCTTTCCCTTCGACGACGGTGCCACCTTCTCGTAGACGTACTCGAGGTTGGTCGTCTTGCCGCCGAGGCCAGGACCGTAGTACACGATCTTGCAGTTGATCTCTCGTGACGCGTAGTTGATCAGCGACATTCGTCGGCGGCCCTCAACTTCCGAAAAGTTTGTCGAGCTCGTCTTCGGCGTCATCGACGAAGTCGGTTCCCACCCGTCCGGCGTCGTCCCCCGCGTCTCGCTCGAAAATCGCGGTGAACAATGCGGTGAGCTCGTGCACCGCCGGCTTCATCCGCAGCTTGACGAGACCCAGGGTCGTGCGGTTGTCGAAAAGCACCACCAGGATCACCCGGCGGGCGATGTCTGCAAGATAGAGTGATTCCTTCTCGCCCTGATGGAAGAGCGTCCCGAACTCGGGTTCGCCGAGGAGGCGGGCAAGCTGGTCGTTGGCCGAAAAGTCGGCAGCCGTGAGCGACGCGAACGCGGTCGGGTCGAAGGTGGGCGCCTCGCCGGCCGTCACGAGCATCTGCCCGGCGCGATCAACGAGCAACGCCGTGCGGGCCGAAGCATCGCGGAGGAAATCGGTCAGCACCGTGCGAATCCGGCCGGAATCCTCCTCGCGGAATGCCCAGCTCGCCGCCCGGGGGGAGGTCAACGGACGCTCCGGTCAAGTTCGCGCACCAGCCAGACCGCCCGGTTGCGCAATACCGGCACGGCTTCCCACGCGACGTAGTCGCGGAGGAGGGGGAGTGTGGCGGGATCAGAGGCGTTCTCCAGCCATCCGAGGGCCGCGAACCGGCGAGTGGGGTGGCTGGAGAAGAGGTTGTGGCGGTGGGTGTGGTGGCGAAACCGCGCGAACAGGAACGCGCCGGCCAGGCCGGCGACCGCTGCCCCGGTAAAGAAGGTGACCTCCGAGTGCCGTCGAATCATCGCAGTTCCTCTCGTGCGGTCAACGCGTGCGTCACGGTGACGCCGTCCACGTACTCCAGATCGCCACCAACGGGCATGCCTCGTGCCAGCCTCGACACCCGGACGCCGTTTCGCCGGGCAAGTTGCTGCTGCAGCCAGGTCGCGGTGGCCTCGCCCTCGAGCGACGAATTGGTCGCAAGGATGACCTCGCGCACCTCGCCGGTATCGAGGCGGCGCTCCAGGAGACCGAGCCGCAGCGAGTCCGGCCCAATCCCCTCCAGCGGGGACAGCCTGCCCCCGAGGACCACGTAGTGGCCCCTGAAGGCACCCGAACGCTCGATCACGCCGACGGCGCTCGACTCCTCGACCACGCACACCAAGCCCCGGTCACGACGTGGATCACTGCAGATCCCGCACGTTTCGCCCTCGGTGGGCTGCCCGCACTCACCGCACGGCTGGACATGGTCGCGCACCGCCTCCAGCGCGCCCGCCAGGGACGTGAACCGCTCCGGTCCGTGGTGCAACAGGTGATACACCAGTCGCTGGGCGGTCTTGCGTCCGATTCCGGGGAGACGAGCAAGCTCCGCGACAAGTGTGTCGAGGGCGTTCACCAATCAGTCAGCCGATGGCTGGTCTGGCGGTACCCGCTTCGCTTCCGTCGCCGCCATCTCGTCTGCCCTCCGCTGAGCCTCCGCCACGGCGCCAAGGACCAGGTCGGAGAGCAGGTCGGCGTCCCGTCCCTCGAAGGCGGCGGCATCGATCGTCAGGTGCCGGACTCGCCCCCGTCCGTCGACCTGCACGCGCACCGCGCCGCCGCCCGCGACGACGTCGATGGTGCGGCGGGCGAGTTCTGTCTGAAGGTCGCTGAGACGACCCTGCATCTGCTGTCCGAGCTGTATCAACTGCTGCCAGTCTGCCAACGTATTCCCTGCCCTCTCCAAGGTTGACCTGGACGAGGGCTCATCCCTCGTCGACCAGCTCCAAATCTAATGCGTCGGCCGCTGCGTCCAGCGCGGGATCACAGGTCCTGAGGCGCTTCAGGCGATCGGCCCGGATGTCGCTCGACGTCATCCGCGCACTCTTCCCCGGGCGCCCTGCGTTTGGTGTGTCGGTGCGCTCGACAGCAACCCGCGTCGGCGTCCCCATTCGCGCCGAAAGGATCGTTTCCACGGTGGCCTGCTGGCGCTCGACGCCCTCCTGGAAGACCGCGCTATCCCCGGAGAATCCGAGAGTGACCATTCCAGGTGAATCGATCCGCGGGATCGAGTGGTCCAGCGCCTGGCCCAGCAGGCTGCTGTGCCGCGACGCGGTTGCCACGACTTCAGACCACACTGCCCTGAGCCCGTCGGTGCTCTGCGGCACCATGATCGCCGGCGAGGTGGCACCGGCCGCGTGCGACGTCGGCGCAGCCACCCGGGGTGCGGACGGTGCGCTCGGCGTCGCCCTGCGCGCTTCCTGAGGTATCGGTGGCGCGGCCGCCGGGGCGGAGGGTTGGACTGCCTCTCCCGCAAGCAGGGCACGAAGATCGGCGGTCCGGTCCATCATCGCCCATCGGAGCAACAGCGTCTCGACGATGAGGCGCGGGTTGGCGCTACGCCGGATCGCGGTCTCGCTGTCAGCAAGCATCTTGAGCATGCGCACACCGTCCTCGGGGGCGAGCTGCTTCGACGCCTCGGCGATCACCGCGCGGGTGGATTCGGCGAGGCCTTCCGGTTCGGCTCCATATTGGGCCATCACCATCGCGCGCAGCACTTCTCCAAGTCCGCCCGCAAACTCGGCGAGGTCGGACCCAGCGTCGACCAACTGGTCGATGATGCCGAACACGTCCGCGGGCCGCCGCTCGGCCACGAGGGTGAGGACCGCGCCGTAGGTGTCGTCGTCGACAACGCCGAGGACGTCGCGCACGCGCGCCGCGGTGACGGGGCCGTCGCCAAAAGAGAGGCACTGATCGAGCGTCGACAGCGCGTCGCGCATCCCGCCATCGGCGTGCCGCGCCATGATGGTCAGCGCATCTTCCTCGGCGTCGAGCCCTTCGGCGTCGAGCACGGCACGGAGACGCGCGCGGATCGCGGCAGGTCCGATGCGGCGGAAGTCAAACCGCTGCAGACGCGACATCACCGGGGCAGCCATGTTGAAGATCTTTTGCGGCTCAGTGGTGGCAAAGACGAACACGACGCCCGGGGGCGGCTCTTCGAGGATCTTGAGGAGCGCGTTCCACGCCTCGCGCGTCAGCATGTGCGCTTCGTCGATGATGTAGACCTTGTGATGCCCCTCCTGCGACGCGGCGTACATCGCCCGCTCCCGCAGGTCGCGCGCATCGTCGACGCCACGATTCGATGCCGCGTCGATCTCCACGACGTCGAGCGTGGCGGATCCATTCCAGATTCGCTGGCAGGTCGCACATTCGCCGCACGGTTCACCTTCCGGGTGCTCCGCCGCACCGCGCTGCTCGCAGTTGAGCGCCATGGCGAGGATGCGCGCGGCGGTGGTCTTGCCGACACCCCTCGGCCCGGTGAGGAGATAACCGTGCCCGACGCGACCGCGCGCCACGGCGCCCCGGAGCGCAGCCGCAACGTGATCCTGAACGAGGAGGTCGGCAAACTGCCGCGGGCGGTAACGACGGGCGAGCGCGATGGACATGGGAAGGCGATCCGGAGCGGAAGGAAATGCAAGTACCCCAGGCTACCCGCAGCGATCTCAGACATTGCTTAGCGCTGCTGCCGCTAGGCCCTGACGCGATTCGCACGCTGCTACCCTACGGACCTGGGGCGAGGGGAATGTAAAAGGGTGGGCGGAAAATGGAGAAGACGGCGGTTGGATGATGGATGATGGATGATGGATGATGTGGGATGGGAGGTGGGGGGATGGGTGATGGGGATGGGGATGGGGGATGGATGATGGAGGTGTTCAGCTTGCACGCCAGAGGCCGTATGTGAGGGCGGCGAGTCGCCGGGCCTCGGGGAGTAGTTCCCCTACTTCCTCTCCTAATTCAGCCAGGAAATCGATTATCTCCGCAGCTTCCACCGCCGAACCGTGGGCGATTCGCATGTGATACCGACAGCGGGCACCCCGCCCCGAAGCGTGGCCTTCCACAATATTCAGCACGACTGACAACGAAGCGCGCCGTAGCTGATCCAGGGCTGCGGCACGCTGTGGCTTCCACTCGAGATCGGCATACCGATGGATCCGGATCGCGCAGGCACGGGCCACCTGCCAGGCCACGAGATCTCGATGAGAATTCACGCCCCAGCATGGGGCCCGTTCGCGGATCGCGGGTGCCGAAATACTGCAGACCTCATCGCAAGGCTCCACTCCCATCATCCATGATCCACCATCCGCCTTCCACCATCCACCATCCACCACCCATCATCCACCATCCACCATCCACCACCCATCATCCACCATCCACCAC
>JACDBX010000080.1 GCA_013694695.1 Gemmatimonadales bacterium
GTGGTGCGCTTCGCCTCGGCCTCGTCGATCCGGCTCAGCGCCACGCCGACGTGGATCAGCACCCAGTCGCCGATCTCGAGGCCGTCGGGAAGGACCAGCGCGACATTGACATTCCTCCGGACGCCGGAGACGTCGACCTTGGCGATGTGGCGGGTGGGGTCCATGAACTCAACCACCTGACCGGGGATTCCCAGACACATCGATCCCACCTCGAATGCTTGACGTGAAGACGGCCGGGAGGTTCTGGCGGGACGCGAGACGGCCCGTCGGCGCCAGCCGGAACTTGGGTCGCTGGACCCGCGATGGCAACGCCCACGGCGCGCGTCGCGGTTGCGCATACCCAGCCCCCACATCACTATCAGGACGTCCCATCACCCCACTCGGAGCACATATACATGGTGTCATCTAACCGCCGGCGGCGCGTCCCGCTCGCGCTGCTGATCGCACTCAGTCCCGCGGCCCTCGCCGCACAGGCTCTGCAGTCGGTCGGGCATACCGACCTCGGCGGGGCAGGATTGAACGGTGACGTCAGCGTTCTCGGTACCACCGCGTTCGTCGGCGCCGGGATGATGCCGGCTGCAGGCGTACACGCCCACCTCTACAATCCGTACCCCTGCCCGGCCGTCACGGTGAAGGTCGTCGACCTGGCGAAGCCCGAAGCGCCGAAGGTGGTGGCGACGATCCCGGTGCCGGCCGGCGTTACCGCCCACGGCGTATCGTCCGCGCGGGTCCGGACGCCGTCGTTCACCGGCGATCTCCTTGCCGTCGCGCTCGCCACCTGCGGCTCCGGCGGCGGGTCGGTCGAGCGGGGCGTGGCGTACTACGACGTGACGCGGCCGAGCCGCCCGGTGTTGCTGGGACGCTACCAGGCCGATGCCGACATCGTCCGCGACGACAGCATCCCCGCGTGCGGTGCACCTCCCGCTCGCAGCGGTCAGCGCTGCGCGTCGTCGCAGCACTCGGTGTCGTTGATCCAGCGCGCCGACGGCCGGGTGCTCTCACTGTCGGTCGAGCCGGGAGCGTCGGCGAGCAAGTTCCCGTCGGGGGATTTCCGCGTGGTTGACGTCACCGATCCTCGCAAGCCAGTGCAAGTTGGAGCGTTTCCGCCGAGTGGAGCGCCGATCTTCAGCACCAACGGCTGCCGCCCGTTCAGCGCCGGACACGGCGCCGGCTTTTCCCGCGGCGGCACCAGGGCGCTCGGCGCGTTCTATGACGGCGGCGTATTCGTGGTCGATCTCGACGAAGCGGGGCGGCCGACGCAGCGTGGCACGTTCACCTACCCCACCACCCGGTCCTTCGAGGGAAGCGCCGCGTACGTCGCGGCCGCGACCGTCGATGGTCGTGACCTCGCGCTGATCTCGGAAGCCGACTTCATCCCCACGGCAACCACCCTTCAGGTCGATGGGCCGTCGCAGCTCGCCGGCTCGATCTTCGCCTGCGAGGCGATCTTCACGCTCTACGATCCGCAGGGTGTCGCGCCGATCTACCGTCAGCCGAATTCTACCGTGCGCGGCGCGCTGGCGTATGTCGGGGTGGGTTGCGCGGTGAGCCTCGACCCCGACATGCACGCCATGGACGGGATGGACCACGGTGCCGATTCGGTCGTCGCCGCGCGGAACACGCTGGCCGATGCCTATCTCACCGATCCGGCGGGTCGGATCGCGTTGATCGATCGCGGTCGGCACGCAATGCAACCTGGCACCCCCGGTGGGTCGGGCTGCTCGATCGGCGACCGGGTCCGCCTCGCGCAGGCTGCGGGTGCCCGCGCGGCCATCATTCTCCAGACCAGCAAGACCGCGCCGGAGGCGTTCTCCCCCGACGGCGCTCCGGCGGGCATCACGATTCCCGTTGCGATGATCGATCGCGGCGATTCCGACCGGCTGCGCAGCGCGCTCTGCCCACGTGTCGAGAACGGTCTCTGCGCCGGCGGCGAACAGATCACGGCGGCGCTGCGCGGTGCTCCCGGAGAGTGGGGCGCACTTCGCGTGATCGACGTGACCGACCCCGATGCCCCGGTCGAGACCGGGGTGTTCCGTTCACCGCGCTCCTCACAGTTCCCTCCTCCGGAACTCGCGGTGTTCTCGCCGCAACGTGCGATGGTACGGGGTAGTGTCGCCGTCGTGCCGTGGAACTCCGATGGCGCACGCGTCATCGACCTCTCGGGCGGCGTCCCGCGCGAGACCGGCTGGTTCGTCCCGCCCGATGTCGCCGACCCAACCGGAGTGCTGCCGGCGAAGGCATATGTCATGAGCATCGGGATGGTGTCAGTTCCACGGCGCGGAACCGGTACAACAGACTACGTCGTGGTCAGCGACCTGAACTCCGGCCTGTACGTGGTGGCGGCACCGTGGACGCTGCCCACCGACGCACGGGCGCGAGCTGGCAACTGAGCAACCCGGGGCGCTGAGGGTAAGCTGGCCGGGTGCAATCAGCGCCCCGCCAGCACCTCGGTCAGTGCATCAGCCAGCAGGTTGAAGCCAAGCACCGCCGCCGTGATGGCCAACCCGGGAAAGAGCGGGAGCCACCACGCAACGCGCAGGAACCCCTGCGCCTGACCGGCGAGGGAACCCCAGCTCAATTGCTGGGGGTCGCCCAGCCCGAGAAAGCCGAGACTCGCCTCGAGCAGCAACACCTGACCAACCACCAAACCCACCACCACGAGAGCCGCGGGCAGCACGTTGGGGATGAGTTCCCTGCCGAGCACCCGGGCCGGCGCCGCGCCGCTCGCTTCGGCCGCACGCACGAAGCCGAGGCCCTTGAGTGCGCGGGTCTCGCCGCGCACCACGCGCGCCAGCGTCGGCCACGACGTCAGGCCAAGCGTCAGCACGATCCGATCGAGTCCAGGGCCGAACAACGCGATCACGATGATGGCAAGGAAGAATCGCGGGAGCACCTGGAACAATTCGGTGATGCGCGTCAACGTGGCATCGATCACGCCGCCGAAGTAGCCCGCGACCAGGCCGACCGCACCACCGATTGCAAGGACAAGTGCCGCGACGAACACGGCGACCAGCAGCGAAACGCGCGCGCCGCGAAGCGTCGCTGAATACATGTCGCGGCCAAGTGCATCGGTGCCGAAGGGATGCCCCGCCGAGGGCGGCGAGAGGCCGGGACCCGTGATCGCGAACGGATCGGCCGGTGCGAGCCACGGCGCCAGCACGGCGAAGCCGACCAGCACGAGCAGCAGCCCCGCACCGACCCATGCTGTGGGCGACCGACGCAGCTGGCGGTACAAGCCGGCGGGCGGCACCACGCGGGACGCCGGCAGCCCCGCCGCGCCAGCCGCCAACAGGTCGTCAGGTGTGGCCGACACGTGGGTCCATCGCGGCGTGCGCGACATCAGTGAGGACGTTCGACACGATGACTGCGAGTGACACGACGAAGAAGAGGCCAAGCAGGATCGGTGTGTCGCGCGACTGCAGCGCGTCGAGGAGGAGCCGCCCCAGCCCCGGCCAGCCGAAAACCGCCTCGACGATCACCGCACCCGCCAGCAGGTGCCCGACTCGTGCGCCGACGATGGTGACAACCGGCAGCAGGGCACGCGGAAGGGCGTGACGCCAGGTCACCGCGCGGTCGGACAGGCCCTTCGAGCGGGCGGTGCGAACGTGATCGCTCCAGAACTCCACGACGAGTCCGCTGCGGGTCAGCCGCACGATCGCGGCCAGTTGCTGCGCCGCCAACACCAGTGCGGGGAGCACGAGGTGATGCAGCATGTCGCCCACTCCGCCGATCCCCACCGCCCCACCCGCCGTCTCCATGCCCTGCACCGGGAACCAGCCAAGGTGGAAGGCGAAGCCGACAATCGCGAGTTGCGCGACCCAGAATGCCGGCGACGCGTGGAGTGCCAGCGCGGCCGTCGTGATCACGGCGTCGCCCCTTCGACCCGCTCGGCGCGCCGCAGCGACTCCGAGCGGCACCCCACCCACCACCGATAGCAGCAGCGCCGACGCCGTGAGCAGCAACGTCGCAGGGATGCGCTCGGCGATGATGGAGATAACCGGGCGCCCGTGAACGTAGGACTCACCGAAATCGCCCTGGAAAACCCGGCCCAGGTAGGTCACGAGGCGTCGGGGCAGCGGCGTGTCGAGGCCGAACCGCTCCCGCATGAAGGCATAGTACGCGGCGTCGCCGTGTTCACCAGCGATCGCCAGCACCGGGTCGCCGGGAGCTGCGTGGACAAGCACGAATGCGACGATCACGATCATGATCGCGCCGGGGAGCGCCTGCAGGACCCGCCGGGCTAACTGCCAGGGCCTCATTGACCGCAGCGAGCGCGCGCAGCGAAATGCGCCCCACCGTCGAGCCCAGAGCAGCGATCGCGATAGGCCCGGGTGTTCATGCTCTCAGTGAGCCAGAGGTAGGGCAAGGCGTCGACGGCGCGCTGCTGGATCACCCGGTATGTGGCCGCCCGACGCACCGGGTCGAGGGTGCTGCCGGCAGCGTCGAACAGCGAATCCATCACCGGGTCACGGTATCCCGCGGCGTTGGAGAACGGCACCGGACCGATACTCGCGGAAGCGTACTGGCGGCGCACCCCGATCTGGGGATCCACGCCGTTGCAGTACGAGATGATGGCGGTGTCGAAGTCGCGATCGGTGAACACGTCCTCGACAAAGACGGCGGTTTCGAGCGTTTCGATCCGGAGATCGACCCCGACCGCACGCCACTGGGCCCGCAAGAGGTCGCCGTAGGCCGCGAACGACGCGAGTTGCTTGAAGCCCACCTGAAGCGGAGTCCCGT
>JACDBX010000128.1 GCA_013694695.1 Gemmatimonadales bacterium
GCCCGGTGCCGGCGGCGCCAGCGCGCGACAACCGCCCGGAGCCCGCGGCGATGCCCGTGACACCAGCGGCCCCGTCCGCTCAGGCTGGCGCACCAACCGCGCGGCGCCAGATCGGGCCGGCGTTCGCCAGTGGCCGCCTCTGGGTGCGACCATTGCCGGTCTCGCCGCAGGAGCTCGCGGCGCGGATGGGCGTTCTCACGCACGACGAGAAGGTCGACAGCGCGGTCACTGCCATCATCCAGGATTACCTCGACCGACTGGCCGCCGAGGAATCGGGAAAGGTGCAGGGCCCGCCGAGCTGGACCACGTCGATCGGCGGGCAGAAGGTGGGGGTCGACTCCAAGTGGTTCTATCTCGGGCCGATCCGCGTGCCGACATTCCTGCTCGCACTGATCCCGATCAACGTGCAGGCGAACCCGACCCAGGCGGACATGAATCGCCGGCTGAACGCGATGCGCGAGGACCTCTTCGAGGCGGCGCGCCGTGCGGCCAATTATGCCGACTTCAAGGATGCCGTGGGCCGGTTGCGCGACGAGACGCAACGGCAGCGCGACTTCGACAAGGCACAGCGCTCAACACCTGATGAACCGGAAGGCACGAGATGAAGCTCATAGATCGCGACGAAACGATCGTGGTGGTCACGGCGGCGGATCTTGACGTCGATGCACCAGATCGTGCATCGGCGGCTCGTCTGCTGGCGGAGATCGCGGTACGCGGGGCGGGGCATCCGTATCGCCGCGGCATCGTGGTGACCGACGATGCATGGTTCGGCACGAACCAGTTCCACGGCAGCCCCACGGTGACCATCGGCGGGCCTGGTGTCAATGGCGTGGCAGGTCGTTTCAGTACGGAGCTGCCCACCGTGTGGACCGAGGACGAGCGGGTGATCATTCAGGCCGACTTTTCTGACGGCGGGCGTCGGGCGGCGCTCTGGGGAATGGACCGGGCCGCCACCAGCGCCGCCGTTGATGCGTTCATCGGTCGCGGCTGGCTCGACGAGCTGCTCGATCGCTGCTGGCGCTTTCGCGCCGGGGCGTTCGCTTGAGGTGCACCACTCGGCTGGGATGCCTGATCGTCGTATTCATCGCGACGGTGTCGGCGGACCGCGCAGGCGCACAACAGCCTGCTGCCTTTGTCCCGATCACGCGGGGCGTCGAGCGCGAGTTGTCGGGAGCGCGTGCCCGCGCGACCACGGCATTCGTCGGGCAGTACTTCCGGCTCCCGGGCAACCGCGGCTTCGATGCATCGATCGATACCGTGGCGCGCCTCCTGGCCACCGCGGGTTTTGTCGAGGAAGCGCGGGCGCGTCCGGCCGATCGGTTCACCTTCCGGATCGAGTCGCGGCCGATGCGCACACCCGCGTGGGAGCCACTCGCGGCGTCGGTGACGCTGGAGGGTTCGACCGCGCCGCTGCAGGAATTGCGCACAAACGGCAACATGCTCGCGATCAACTCATGGCCAACGCCACCGGGTGGCGTGAGCGCGGAGGTGGTCGATGCCGGCGACGGCAGCGACGCCGCCCTCGATCGCATCGATGTCCGTGGCAAGATCGTCTTCGCCCGCAGCTCGCCGTCCCGGTTGTACACCTCGGCAGTCACCCGCCGCGGCGCTGCGGGGGTGCTGGTCGCCCAGGAACTGCCGGCCTACCTGCGCCCCGAGGTCAATCGCACGGCGATCCAGTTCGGTAGCATTTCGCTAGACACGGTGGCGCGGGGCTGGGCGATCTTCCTGAGCCGCGCGTCGCAGCAGACTCTTCGCGACGCGCTGGTACGCGGGAGGGTGCGGGCACGGGTGACAGTAGGCGCCCGATTCGATGTTCGCCCCGAGCGCACGCTCGTGGCGGAAATCCGCGGCCGCACCGCGCCCGATCAGCGCATGGTGTACTCGGCGCACGTGCAGGAACCCGGCGCGAACGACAACGCCACCGGCGTGGGTCTGCTCGCCGAGATGGCGCGCGTCGCGGCGCGGCTGGTGCGTGCCGGCACGGCGAATCCGCAGCGGACCATGACCTTCCTGTGGGGCGATGAGATCCGCTCCACCCGGCGATTCCTCGCGGAGGACACGGCACGGCGTGACAAGGTGTTCTGGGGGATGTCGCTCGACATGGTGGGCGAGGCCACCGCGCTCACCGGCGGCACCTTTCTGATCGAGAAGATGCCCGATCCGTCGGCCGTGTGGGTTCGCGGCGATGATCAGCATACTGACTGGGGTGGACGGCCGATTCCGATCACCCAGGTACGAGGCCACTGGCTCAACGACTTTGTGCGCCAGCGCTGCCTGGTACGCGCGGCACGCACCGGGTGGGTGGTGCGCGCAAATCCCTTCGAGGGCGGCAGCGATCACACCCCGTTTCTCGACGCGGGGATTCCCGCGGTCCTGCTGTGGCACTTCACCGACCAGTACTATCACACCGACCTCGACCGCATCGACAAGGTCAGTGCCACCACGCTGGCGAATGTCGGGAACTGCGCGCTGACGGCCGGGCTGTTGATGGTCGAGGGAACACCGGCGGTGGCTGAAGGCGTGTTGCGCGAGCTGCAAGGCGCCGGTGAACGCGAGCTGGCGACGCAGCTCCGGATGTCACGTGACACCATCAGCGTCCACGGCGCCGATCGGGCGCACGAGCAGGTCGTCCTCGAGGCGTGGGGTGATTTCTATGTCGAGGCGATCGCCCGGATACCCGACATGGTGGTCGGTCCGTCCGGCATCTCGCTCACGGTGCGGCGGGCACAGGACGCGATGAAACGGCGGACGGATTTCGTGGTGAAGGCGCTGCCCTAGAGGGCGGGTAGGCTCAGTGGCCGGCGTGCAGCCCGAGGCGGGCGAGGCTCGACTCGCGCCCCACCACCGCAAGCAGTTCAGGCACCGGCTCGGATACCGTCCCACCAGTGAGCGCCACGCGAACCGGCTGCATCAGGTCGCCCAGCTTGAGCGCAGCCTGCTCCGCAACATCCCTCAGCACGATCTCGATACGCGGCGCGTTCCAATCGGCGTCGGCGACACCCGAGAGCGCTGCATGGGCGAGTGCGATGCTGCTGCCGAATCGCTCGCCCATCTTGCGCTCGAGTGCCACGCCCTTGTCGTCCCGCACCACCCGCGTGCCGTCCAGTCGCACCGCCACCTGCTCGGCCACCTGACCGATGGTGCGCGAACGTGCCTTGACCGCGTCGATCAGCGGGCGAATGTCGCGCCCGGGCGCCGTGACGCCCATGCGCAGCAGTTCGCGCTCGACTGGCGGCAGCAGTTCGTCGGCGGCGAGCATCGAGAGGTACTGCCCGTTCATCCACTCGAGCTTGGTGGTGTCGAACACCGCCGGCTTGGCGTGGATCGCCTCCAGGGTGAACCGCGCGATCATCTCGGCCTCGGGCAGGACCTCGTCGTCGTTGCCCGGCGACCAGCCGAGCAGCGCAAGAAAGTTGCGCATCGCTGCCGGGAGGATCCCGAGGTCCTGGTAGTCGCCCACGGCGGTTGCACCGTGGCGCTTCGAGAGCTTCTTGCCGTCGGTGCCGAGGATCATCGGGACGTGCGCGAACACCGGTGGCGTGTGCCCCAGTGCGCGGTAGAGCGCGACCTGCTTCGGCGTGTTCGAGATGTGATCGTCGCCGCGGATCACGTGGGTGATCTCCATGGCGATGTCATCGGACACCACGGCGAGGTTGTAGATCGCCGAGCCGTCCGATCGGAGAATGATGAAGTCGTCGAGATCGCGCCCCTGCCACGAAATTGTGCCGTGGACGGCGTCCTCCCACGCGATCTCCTCGTCGGGGATCGCGAAGCGGATCGCGTGCGGCCGACCAGCTTCCTCGCGCCGCGCCTGTTCATCGGCCGGGAGTTCCATCTCGGCGCGGCGGTAGCGGAATGTTGCCCCGGTGCGCGTCACCCGCTCTCTCGCTGCGGTGAGTTCCTCGGGCGTGGTGTAGTCACGGTACGCTGCGCCACTTGCCAGCAATTGCTCTGCGTCGGCCCCGTGGCGCTCGGCGTTCTCACCCTGGAAGAACGGTCCCTCGTCCCAAGTGAGGCCGAGCCACGTCATGCCATCGAGGATCACCTGGGTGTGGGCGTCGGTGCTCCGCTCGCGATCGGTGTCCTCGATCCGGAGCACCATCGTCCCGCCGGTGCGACGCGCGTACAACCAGTTGAAGAGGGCGGTGCGGGCGCCACCGACGTGCAGGAAGCCGGTGGGTGACGGCGCGAAACGAACGCGTGGGGAGGACATGCAGGCAGGACTCGGCGGAAACGGTTACCAACGGAGCGAGAGGGATTCGAACCCTCGTTAGGGAATTTCTCCCCTAAAACGGTTTAGCAAACCGCCGCCTTCAGCCACTCGGCCATCGCTCCCGGGCGGGCAAGATAACGACACGGGAGGGGAGAAGGGAGCAGGCGATCAGCTGCCGCGCCCCGCCACCAGGGCCCGCAGCGTCTGGCCGAGGGTGGGTCCTGCGCGGGCGAAGAGATCGCCGGGAATCTCGATGATCCGGCCGGCACGCACCGCCTCCAGCGCGTTCCAGCCGGCCCGACTGCGGAACTCTGCGAGTCGGTCCCCGGGCCGCACGCCAGCCGAGGTGATCAGCCACCGGGGTTGGCGCACGGTCATGGCTTCCATCGAGATCGTTGACCATGGTGCCCGCACATCGGCAAAGGCGTTGCGAAGGCAGGCAGCGCCGAGGAGCTGATCGAGCCAGGTACCGGCACCCGCTGTCATCGGCGGATCGGACCAGACCACGATCATCGCGCTCTCGGTCGCACCGCCGGCGCACGGTGCAGTTGCATCGCGGAGCTCCGACCGCAACGCGGCCGCGAGCGAATCGGCACGACCCGGGAGTCCCACGAGCAGGCCGATCCGTGCGAGGTTCAGGAAGACGTCGGCGGTGTCAGTGGTCTCCATCGAGATCACCGGGATGTCGAACGGGGCCAGCGTCCGCTGGACATCGGCGGAACCGCGGTTGCGCCATCCGATCACCAGGTCGGGGTTCAGTGATGCGAGCAGTTCGGCGCTCGGTTCGCTGCCGCCGCCGATGGTGGGCAGGTGGGCAAGCGACGGTTGCCGGTCGTAGTCCGTTCGCGCGACGAGCAGGGATTCAGCGCCCAGCGCCACGATCCACTCCGTGGCGCTCTGCATGGTGGAGACGATGCGCGTGGCCGGCAGGTGCGGCAATGCGACCGGCTCACCACTCGGACCATCAAAGGTGACGGCGGTGGGTGCGGCGACGGAATCGAGGGTGGTTTGCGCGCGGTCGGGCGTGGGGGCGGTGCAGCCTGCGAGCGCCGCGACGAGCGCGACGCCCGCAGTGAAACGCTTCATGAGCCGTCGTTGCCGAATGGCAGGTCGTCGGCATCGATCGCGTGGTAGCCGGCGGGAATTGCAAAGAACGCGGCCGGGGGTGACGCCGCGGTGGAGCTTTCCAGCTCCATGCGGAACGAGCCATCGCCCGCCACGGCGCGGATGGGTGTCAACTTCCGGCCGCCGAACAGCCGCTTGGTCATGTCATCCGCGGCGTCCCGAGTGCCGGTGCGATTCATGAACCACTCCACCAGCGCCATCGAGGACGCCGACGATTCCACCGCGCACACCGTCATCGTGTCGCGCGGGGACGTGATCCTCCACTCCTCGCAGGCGATTCCAGCAACGGTGGACCGCGTCCCGAGTGCGACCGACGTGAAGTCGTCCGCTGCGTCGGAATCGATCTTGTGGGCCTGGTTCTTGATCGCCGACTCCAGGTCGGGAAGCTTGATCGTCATGTGGTAGCCCTCGGGCGGCGACCCGGCCTCGGCGGCAAGCATCGCCGCGAGCAGCGGGCGCATTGATTCCGGCACGCTCATGGCGACCCCGACGCTATCCGCGTCGAATTTCCACGCGGCCATGAGCCTTGCCCCGGCCAGCGCTGCCGCCTGCGGGGAATCAGGCTCGACATTCAGCTCTGCGTGAGCGGCCAGGCGGGTGCCGTCACTGCCGAGCGTAAACCGTAACGCGCCGGTCATACCAGCAGCCATGGGTGCCTGCTCCGCAAGCGCCGGTGGCGGCGTTCCGCCCATGGTGAGCGTGAATGTGCCCACCGGTGGCGCCTGTGCGCCGGCCGGGGCCAGCGCGGCGACGAGCATCGCCGTCGAGATGATGCCTCGGGCCGACATCAGTTTTTGCGCCCCATGCCGCCCATCATCTGCGACATATCCATGTAGTCCGATGGCACGGCGAAGATGCTGGCCGGGATTGCCTTGCGTTCGACCGACGTCACTTCGAAGGCGACATCATTCTCGCCGCTCCAGACCTTGAGCGGAAAGAGCTTGTCCTCGTAGATCCGCTTGGCCCACTTCGGCATCGATTGCGCACCGGGGCGCCCGCGACCGGTGATGTCCATCATCATGAACCGGCCCATCCCGTCGGTGAGGCACATCCGAACCGGCGCCTCGTTCTTCATCGTGAGCTCCCAGTCGGCGCATTTCATCCCCGCGACCACCTGCGAGGTACCGAGCTTCTTGAGTTCACCCTTGGTGGCGTTCGCATCCGACACGATATCGTCGGTTGTCATCACCATCTTCATCCCCTTCGCATTGCCCATGGCGGGCATACCCGGGGGCATCGGCATCAGGACGGTGGTGGTTCCGGCGGCCGGGTCGGCGATCACCCGGACGTCGGCGCCAGCGAGCGGTCCGGCGGAGGCCGGCATGGCAAGCGTCATCACCGATCGATCGCCCTTGACGGACATCGCGGCGTTCATGGCGGTATTCGAACCCGTGGCACCGCCGATGCGAACATGAATGACGCCCTCGAACTGCGCCGCGAGGGGTGACACCCCGACGGCCGACGCGAGCAACAGCAACTTGATTGACATGCAATGTTCCTTTCTGTTTGGGTATTCGTGCACGGCGTGGGTGAGATTCGAACTCACGAGACCCTTTCGGGCCCGCCGGTTTTCAAGACCGGTGCATTCAACCGCTCTGCCACCACGCCCTTCCCTGAAAGCTACATGCGTGCTCAGCGGCGGTTGGCGCCGGAGAAATCAACCCGGACAATACGGCCCGCGGGGCCGACCCCCCACACCAGGCGATCAGCGGCTCCCACGCTCCAGAACGCCCCTGATGCGACGCGGTTCCACGACCGGGCGTCGTCGCGGGTGACCCACAGCCCGCTCAGCGCGGCCGCGACCGCTGTGGAACGGCTGGCTCGCGGCACCATGGTCACCCCGAAAATCGCTCCCGCCTCGGGGGGCCGGGTCCGAAGGGCCCAGGTGTGCCCTCCATCCGATGTCACGCCAACTGTTTTCCCCGCCGTGTCGGTGGCCATCATCGAGATCCGGGCGGCGACCCCGATCCCGCGCTTCGCGTCGCGAAACGACGCCGCGGTCATGCCGGCGGCATCACCCCGAACGAACGGGGTATCGAAGGCCGCCCAGCTCTTGCCGGCATCGCGGCTCCGGAAAAGGCGCGTTCCTGCGCTGCTGGCGGTCGTGATCCAGGCGTCGCGCTTGCCGTGGCTGGTGACACATCCACCGCTCGCGGCGAATGCTCCCTCACCCTCGAGCGGCGCGGGCACCGCGGAGGCCGGAAGCAGGGTCCACACCTTCCCGCCGTTCTCGGTGCGGAGGATCAGCGTCCGTCCTCCGGATGCGTCACTGAACGCCACGCCCCGCTGCCGGTCGAAGAAGGTGAAGCAGTCATAGAAGGCGGCGCTGTCGGCATTGGTGAACTGCAGCGCCCACGATGCCCCGCCGTCGGTGGTGTGATAGATCCGCGACTTCGCGCCGGGGCCAGCGGCGAGCACCCACGCCGTCTTCGCGTCGAGTGCATGGACATCCCGGAACTCGAGCGTCGAGTCTGCCTCCGTGACCATCCGCCGTG
The DNA here is from genome assembly GCA_013694695.1 of Gemmatimonadales bacterium. Classification (GTDB taxonomy): domain Bacteria; phylum Gemmatimonadota; class Gemmatimonadetes; order Gemmatimonadales; family GWC2-71-9; genus Palsa-1233. Next base: position 7,837 of record JACDBX010000128.1, read on the forward strand.
TCCACGTGCTGCCGCCGTCGGTGGTGCGCAGCACGGTGGCACGGTGGCCGCTCACCCATACCGTTCGGGCGTCAACGGCACTGACCGCCTGGAGCAGGGCGGTGGTCCCGCTCTGCTGCTCCGTGGTCACCTGCGCACCAACGGCGACCGGCGCGAGCGCGAGGCACGCAGTGGCGAGGCGATGCCTCACGGCCGGAGCCTCAGCGCACGTTCGACGCCCTCGGCGACCGCCTCAGCCTGAACTGCGCGCGTGGTGTCGCCCATTTCGAGCAGCATCGGCGCGAATCCGCCGTACACGATGCCGTAGAGCGAGAGGATCGATGCCGACGGCATATCGACCCAGCCGCGGGTCCGCGGGCGGGCCGCGGCTTCGGGGTGGTAGACCCCGAACAGGAGTGCACGGGTGCGCTCGACATCCATCGGCCCGAGTGTGGGCGAGTTGACGATCGAACCCCCAAGTTGGACGGGCGTCGGCATCAGCTTCCGCACCAGCCCGTGGGTCACGAGATACGGCCCCAATCCAAGGGTGTTGTCGGGGTACGCGCCATCGCTCCATGAGAAGAAGATCGGGCGGATCCCGAGATTGTCGCGAATCAGCAGGATGGTCGCAATGTCACTCCGCATCAGGTACTGACCGCCGAAGGTGATCTGCAGCGAGTCGGTGACGTTCATCCCCTGGCCCGGGATGGCTGCGATCTCGGGGAGAGCGCTCAGCGAATCGGTGGAGAGCGAAAACGCGGGTGTGGTCGGCATCGTCCAGCCACCCGGCGGTGGTGCGACCCCCAGAGGCTGGCCGGCCTGGTCGGTGCCGGGGCGCCAGATGGCCGCCGCCGTCGCCGGGTTGAATGCCTCCTGCGGGCGCCGACGGATCTGCCGCAGGTGCCACTCGGTGTTCATCAGCGAGAGATTGGCGAGCGTCACGTCACGCCGCACGCCGAGCACCTCCTGTGCGAACCAGAGCGGGAAGGTGTCGTTGTCGCCAGCGGTGATCAGGATGCCGTACGGTTCGACCGACTCCAGGATGTCGATCGCGAAGTCCCGCGCCAGCGTCTCGTGCGCGCGGGTGGCAGTGTGCCTGTTGCCGATGATCGGAACCAGCGCCAGCAGCAGCACGGGAGTGCCGGCAAGCCAGCGATTGCGATCGGTCGCGCGGGGGCCGAGCCAGTCGCCGACGCCGCGGATGATCGCAGCGAAGGCCGCGGCGAACAGCACGCCGGCGAACGCAAACGATGCGATGAAGAAGTAGTCGCGTTCGCGCACCTCGCGCATGTCCTGCGTGATGCCGCCGTCGCCGGGCCGGTACGAGAAGCCATAGCGGAAGTTGAGGTAATAGATCAGGAGCAGCGTGAGGGTGAAGAGCAGCGCCGCGGCCGAGATGCCGGCCCGCTTGTCACGCCGGAACAGCGCCACCAGTCCGCTCAGGCCCAGGAAGGTGAACAGAGCCGTCGCGACCCGGGAGAACCCGCCGAGATCGCGACCCCATTGCCATGACCAGTACTGCCAGTACATGGCGAGCTGGGCCGGGAAGTCGGCCATGCGCTCCGTCACCGGCGGCTTGCCGTACTGCACGCGCCCGAGCACGTCGGACAGCGCCTTGGAAAAGAACCCAGCCGGCTCGCCCTCGTTGATCGGCGGGTACTGTCCGGCCCGGATGGGGAGATACACATAGTTGATCGAGAGGCCGACGACCACCGCCAGCGCGGCGGCGGCGATCACCCGCGGGCGCATGATCACCCGCCAATCGGTCATCATCACGTAGATGCCGATAACGGGCGCGGCCAGCACGCCCATCATGTGATTGGTCGAGGTCAGGGCGAGGAGGTAGATCGCGGCAACGAGCCACCGGTCGCGGCGCTGGCCGACAGGCTCATCGGCCCAGCGGACGACGCACCACACCGTGAGCGCGAGTGACAGCAGCGAAATCGTGTACACCTTCTCGTTGACCGTCGACTGATTCCAGACAGTCCACGCAGCCGCCGAGGCGAGGATCCCGGCGAATGCCGCCGCGATCCGCGGACCGCGGGACGGCAGGATCGCGCGTGTCCAGCGCTCGGCAACGAGAAACCAGAAGGCCGCTCCACCGGCGCTTGTCGCGGCTGCGAAGAGGTTGATCCGCATCGCGTAGTCACTGACCATCGGGATCAGCCCCCACACGTGCGCCATCAGCGTGAACAGCGGATTGCCTGGCGGGTGCGGGATCCCCAGCACCTTTGCGGCTGCGATGTATTCGGAGGTGTCCCAGAACGCCGTCGTGGGGGCCAGCGTGATGATGTACAGGATCATCACCACGACGAAGGTCCCGAGGGCCCAGATGTAGGGCGGGCGTTCGGTGGGGGTAGCGGTGGCGGTCACGTGCTTCTCCGTTTGTGCTGTGTCGAGCAGGATCGTCTTGCGTCCCGCCTGATGCGTGTTGCGCGCTGTCCGATCAATGCCTGAACATCCTCACGCCGGTCATCACCATTGCCAGGTCGAGCCGGTCGGCTGCTGCGATCACCTCGGCGTCGCGCAGCGATCCACCCGGCTGGATGATCGCCCTTACCCCGGCCTTGGCCGCTTGCTCGACCCCATCGGCAAAGGGAAAGAACCCGTCGGAGGCGAGCGCGGCGCCGTCGATCGGGTGTCCGGCCTGCGCCGCCTTGTGGGCGGCCAGGAATGATGCATCGACCCGGCTCATCTGCCCGGCCCCGATGCCGATCACCTGTTCATCGCGCACCAGCACGATCGCATTCGACTTGACCGTGGAGACAGCTGCCCACGCGAACCGCAGGTCGAACAGCTCCTCGTCGGTCGGCTGGCGCCGGGTGGCCACGGTCCACGCAGTCTCGGACGGGTCGAATCGAAACTGGTCCTGGATCAGGAAACCGCCGCGCAGGCGCTTCCAGTCGAGCTTGCCGTGTCCGGTTGCCACGGGCAGCTCGACGACCCTGAGGTTCTTCTTCTCGGCCAATCGCTCAAGGGCGTCGGCGTGGAACGCGGGCGCCACCACGACCTCGATGAACAGGTCGGCCATGGCGTCGGCCGCCGCGCTATCAACCACGGTGTTGAAGGCGATCACCGAACCGAATGCCGACACCGGATCGGTGGCGCGCGCACGGGTAAAGGCGTCGCTGGCGCTGCGGCCTAGTGCGAGCCCGCAGGGGGTGGTGTGCTTGATGATCGCGCACGCAACGCGATTGCCCCACGCGCTCACCGCCTGCATGGCCGCGTCGAGGTCGAGCAGGTTGTTGAAGGAGAGTTCCTTCCCCTGGCGCTGTGCCAGGTCGCCGATGCCTCGCGGCTCCTCGGTGGCGTAGAGTGCAGCGCGCTGCTGCGGATTCTCGCCGTAGCGCAGCACCATGCGGCGCTCCATGGCCAGCGTGACGCGATCGGGGAGCGCGGTCGCCGAGGGCGTGAGGTATCCCGCCACCGCGTTGTCGTACTCGGCGGCGTGGGTGAAGACCTTGGCAGCGAAATCACGCCGGACCTCGAGCGGTATGCCGCCTGCAGCCAACAGGTCGAGGACGCGGGGATAGTCCCGCGCATCAACGACCGGCAGCACGAATTCGAAGTTCTTGGCTGCGGAACGCAGCATCGACGGGCCGCCAATGTCGATGTTCTCGATGGCGTCCTCGAAGCGGACATTGGGGTCGGCAACCGTCGCCTGGAACGGATAGAGGTTGACCACCACCATGTCGAACCGGGCGAGCTGATGCTGGGCGAGCTGCCGCACGTGCTCGGGGCGATCCGGGCGCGCCAGCAGGCCGGCGTGCACCGCGGGATGCAGCGTCTTTACTCGTCCATCGAGGATTTCGGGGAATCCGGTGACCTGGTCAACCGGTGTGACCGGCACCCCGGACTCGTGGAGCAGTGCCGCTGTGCCGCCGGTCGAGACAATCTCCCATCCGAGGCGGACCAGTGCCTCGGCGAACGGGGCGATTCCACGCTTGTCGCTCACCGATATCAGTGCACGGGGCATCCAGCGCCCTCCCTTTGCGGCGCGACGGCCGTCAGGTGAATTCGAACGGGACCGGCCGCCCGGCCCCTGCGGCGGCCCTGACTGCGGCGGGAAGGAGGCGATGCTCCACCGCCAGAACCCGCTCCGCCAGCGTTTCCGCAGTGTCGGCCGCCGTCACCGCGACACGACCCGCACCGAGCACTGCTCCGCGGTCGTAGATCTCATCCACCAGGTGTACCGTCGCCCCTGAGTGCGGATCCCCGGCCGCCAGCACGGCCGCATGAACTCGGCCGCCGTACATCCCCGAACCTCCATGAAGCGGCAACAGGGCCGGATGGATGTTGATGATCCGTCCCGCCCACGCACCTACTACTTCCGACGGCACCAGTTTCAGGTAGCCGGCCAGCACCAGCAGATTGGCGCGGGCCAGATCAAGAAGCCGCATCCATTCCGAGGCGTCCCGATAATCGTCCAGCCGGTGTGCCGCGATGCCGCGCGCGGCCGCATGAGCGAGTGCCGGGGCCTGCCTGTCACTGATGGCGAGAACGACCCGCGCCACGTCGTCAGTGGAAAGGTCGTCAACGAGAGCCGTCAGGTTCGATCCCCGGCCCGAAACGGCCACAGCGACGCGATAAGGCACAGCCGTGAAAGATAGTGGAAAGAGGGGATAGCCGAGAGCCGTTAGCCGTAAGGCGTAAGCCGTAGGCCGAAGCTCCTTACGGCTTGTGGCTATGGCCGAGTGGCTAGTTCCATGATCCTAGGATCATGGCTACGGCCGTCCCAAGATCGGCCACGACCGAAATGCCAAGCCGGCCGGCGGCCTCCTCGTGTTTCTTGCCTTCGCCGGTGAGGACCAGCACGGACCGGGCTCCGAGGCCGGCAGCCGCGGTGACGTCGCTGATCCGGTCGCCGATGCACCAACTGGCGGCGAGGTCGAGGTCGAGGCGCGCCGCAGCCTCCCGGTGGAGTCCGGTCGCTGGTTTCCGGCAGGCGCATCCCGCATCGGGGAGGTGCGGGCAGAAGAACGCGCCGTCGGTTGAAGCGCCGGCCGCGGCGAGTTGCCGAGCGAGTTCGACCTGCACCGCGTCGTAGTCGCTCACGGCGAACTTCCCGCGACCGATTCCCGACTGATTGGTGATGATGACGCGAGCAAATCCAGCGGCATCGAGCTCCACCAACGCTGCGGCCACACCGTCGATCAATCGCACATGGTGGGGCGAGGCCAGATAGCCGGGGTCGTGCACCAGCGTGCCGTCGCGGTCGAGAAAGATGGCGGGACGGGTCACCCGCTCAGCGCCGGGGCCGTCCGACCACGGTGTCGCGTGGTGGCGGAGTGGGAAGCGGCGCGGGCGGAATGACGCCGCCGGCTGCGCGTACGGAGTCGGCGCGGATCGAGTCGGCGCGCACCTTTGCCGAATCGGCTTTCGCGGAATCGGTACGTGCCTTGAGTGTGTCGACGGGCGGCGGCTTCGGCACATCGAGCGTGCCACGCACCGAATCGGCGACCGCGCCGCCGAGTGCGCGGACACTGCGCACGATCACTGCGTAGCGAGTGCCGGCGACGAGCGGATTGCGGACGCGGACCACCAGCTGGGTTGAGATTTTCGGGCGTTTCTGTTCCAGCGTGTCGGGCGCCGCAGCCCGCGCTGCCGGGGCGCGCACTGGAGCGGCGCGCGCCGGTACGCGCGGAACGGCAGTGGTGTCCGCGCGTCTGGTCGTATCGGCTGCGGGAATCGGTGCAATCGCCCGCTTGTACAGCGAGTCGTGCATCGCGCGCGGCAGTGCGGTGATCGGACCGGCACTCGCGGAGTCGTCGAGCGCACGCACGACGATGCCATCTGCTTCGATGCGCAGTGCAGGATCGACCGGCTGGGTGAGCGTTATGCTGATCGACAGCGAGTCCAGCCGGGTAACATCGGTCGCCCGCGGCGGCAGGGTGTCACGCTGGAATGCCCAAACTTCGCCGACGTTGCCGTTGCCGGCGGCGGTGCGCACGGTGTCCCACGCCTCGCGCCCGCCGCGGCGACGATTGCGGTCCTGGTCGACGGTGATACCAACCAGATACTCGCCGTCCGGGAGCGGTCCGAACCGAAACCGCCCGGTTGAATCCGCCACGGTGCGGTAGACGAGTGAATCGGGAAGGAGTGTCGCTTCCACCAGTGCAAGCGCCGCGGGGCGGCTCGCTCCCCAGTCAACGGCGCGGCCGACCAACACATGGGTCGGCAACGGCCCACCGGTGGCAAAGGTGACGGCAGTGGCGGTGTCGGTCCGGTTGTCCCGCAGGTCGCGGACGCCCGGCGCAAGCTCCACCCGGTACACGGTGTTCGGCCGCCACCCGCCTTGGGGCCGCACCGAGATCCGATTGCGATGCCAGGTAACGCGGGGCACATCGTCGCCGGGCGACAGCGTGACCAGGCGCTCGAGGTCGCCGGTGCCCAATCCGAAGTTGGGCTGGCCGCCCTCCGAGATGACCTCGTCGAACTGAAACTCGACCCAGCCATCGAATCCCTCGATGACGGCGATCGATTCCGGAGTGGTCGCGATCAGCAGTGGCGCCCGCGCGTCGGGCGGGCCACCTGGCGGCGGCGCCATGCGTGCGCATGCGACGGCAACTGCCGCCGCAAGGACGAGCGGGAGCTGCTTCTTCATGTGTCGCATCCCATCGCGCGTCGCTTCTCGCGCAGCACCGTGGCCTGGCCGCGCCACGCCGCGAGCTTCTCGCGCTCCTTGTCGACGATCGCAGTGGGCGCTCGCTCCACGAACGAGGCATTGCCCAGTTTCGATTCCTGCGCAGCCACCAACTGTTCCAGCTTGTCTGCCTCGCCGCCAAGTCGCGCGCACTCGCGCTCGAGGTCGACCAGGTCGCCGAGCGGCACGGTCACCGTGGTGCCGTCGTCGAGAACGGCGGTGCCACCGACTTCGGTGGGTGCGGCACCGACCGTGAGGTGCTCCACCTTCGCAAGGCGCTGGATCGTTCCGGCTTCGGCGGCGATGGCACGCTGTGCGGCGTCGCTCGCATCCGATATGGTCACATGAACGAGCTTCCCGGGCGCCACGTCGTATTCCGCGCGCAGCACCCGCACCGCGGTGACGATCTCCTGCACCGCGCCGAACTCGCGCAGTGCAGCGGGATCGGCTCGGGTGCCCCCAGCGATGGGCCATGAAGCGATGCTGATCGACGCGGCGTCGCGCGTCGGGCTCGGCGGCAGGCGCTGCCACAATGTCTCGGTGATGAACGGCATCACCGGGTGCAGCAGGCGCAGCGCGATGTCGAACACATGTGCAGCCACTGCGCGAGCTGTGTCGCCGCCGCCCTGGGTGCCGTAGAGACGCGGCTTGACCTGCTCGAGGTACCAATCGGCAAGGTCAGTCCAGAGGAAGTGGTACACCACCGCGGTGGCTTCGTTGAGCCGGAAGCGTTCATACTCTGCGGTCGCGTCGGCCACCGTCGCCGCTGCGCGCGCAAGGATCCATCGATCGGCGAGGGCGAGATCGGCATCGGGAATGTCGGAAAGCGGGGGCGCACCCTGCTCGAGGTGTCCGAGGAGGAAGCGACCGATGTTCCACAGCTTGTTCGCGAAGTTGCGGCCGGGCGCGAACGACACCTCGAGGTCGGCGGGATCGAGGATCACGTCGGTGCCGACCGCCATGCCGTTCACCATCGTGTAGCGCAGCGCATCGGCACCGTAACGTTCGATCACCTCGAGAGGATCGATCCCGTTGCCCAGCGACTTCGACATCTTGCGATGCAGGGTGTCGCGCACCGTGCCATGCAGGTACACGGTACGGAATGGCACCTCGCCCCGGAACTCGATCCCGGCCATGATCATCCGGGCGACCCAGAAGAAGAGGATCTCGGGAGCGGTGACCAGCACCGCGCCGGGGTAGAAGGCGCGCAGATCGGGAGTGTCGTCGGGCCAGCCGAGTGACGAGAAGGGTACGAGCCAGCTCGAGAACCAGGTGTCGAGCACGTCCTCGTCCTGTCGCACCGCGCCGCCGCAGTCGGGACACGCGGTCACGTCGGTGCGGCTGACGATCGTCTCGGTGCAAGCGTCGCAGTACCACACGGGAATGCGGTGGCCCCACCAGAGCTGCCTCGAGATGCACCAATCGCGGATGTTCTCCATCCACATCGCGTAGTTGTCGCCCTGACGCTCGGGGAGGAACGACACCTGTCCGTCGCGGTATGCCTGCAGCGCGGGTGCTGCGAGCGGGAGCATCTTCACGAACCATTGATCCGAGAGGCGCGGCTCGATCACAGTCCGGCAGCGGTAGCAATGCCCGACCGCGTGATGATGCGGCTCGACCTTTTCGAGCAGGCCCAGGGCCTCGAACTCCGCCACCACCTGCTTGCGGGCGACGAACCGGTCGAGCCCGCGGAACCGCTCGGGCACGACATCGCTGAGGTGCGCATCGTCGGTCATGATGTCGATCGACTCGAGCCCATGCCGCCGCCCGATCTCGAAGTCGGTGGGGTCGTGCGCCGGGGTGACCTTGACGGCGCCCGATCCGAACGCGGGGTCGACGGCTTCGTCGGCCACGACCGGGATCCGCCGGTCGGTGAGCGGCAGCATCAGGTGTGCGCCGATCAGGTCGCGGTAGCGCGGGTCTTCGGGGTGGACCGCGACGCCGGTGTCGCCGAGCATCGTCTCGGGGCGGGTGGTCGCGACCGTGACGAAGCCGTGACCATCGTCGCGCGGATACCGGAGATGCCAGATGCGGCCCTCCACTTCTTCCTTTTCCGCCTCCTCATTGGAGAGCGCGGTGAGGCAGCGCGGGCACCAGTTGATGATGTACTTCCCGCGGTACACCAGCCCCTTCTCGTGGAGTGCGACGAATACCTCGCGCACCGCAGCGGAGAGGTCGGGGTCGAGCGTGAAGTACGTGCGTGACCAATCGGCGCTCGCGCCGAGTGCATGCAACTGCTGCAGGATCACGCCGCCGGTTTCCTCGACGAATGCCTTGACGCGGGTGACGAATGCCTCGCGACCGATGTCGAATCGGGTCAGGCCTTCCTTCGCGAGCAGCTTCTCCACCACGTTCTGGGTCGCGATGCCGGCGTGGTCGGTGCCCGGTACCCAGAGCACGTTGCGACCGCGCATCCGCTCGAAGCGGATCAGCACATCCTGGATGGTGTTGTTGAGCCCGTGGCCGGCGTGCAGAACGGCGGTGACGTTCGGAGGAGGGATCTGGATGACGTACGGTTCGCCGGGCGCATCAGCGCTGGCGCGGTAGAACCCCTGCTCCTGCCACCATTGATAGAGCGGACCCTCGATGGCGCGAGGATCGTACTGGGGGGCAAGCGGCTCGGTCATGCCTCGAGCGCGTCGTCGTCGTCGCCGTCGCCGTTCGGCGGCGTCACCACATCGTCCTCACCGCGCACCAGGATGCAGTTGATCACCGAGGCTGCGTTGACGCCCTGTGACACCAACGTGGCGGCGCGAGTGCGGGACCGCCGGTCGGCCACCCAGCCGTGCAGCTCGATCGACCCTCGTCCGACGGGAATCACTTCAAGCCCGCACTCGCGCAGCGGGAGATCGGCGTCGAGGACGGCCTGGGCGTCGTGCACCAGCTCGGCCACCGATGGCGTGCCTGGCTTGCCGATCCGGCGGGTGGCGCGCTGGGCAAGGGGCGCCAGGAGTTCGGCGAGCAGCGTGCCGAGGACCGCGCCCAGGGCGAGCCCTGCCGTGATGACGCCCGCACGGCGCCACGGATGCTTGCGCGGAGCAAGGAGGGGGAGCTTTCTGGTGCGGACGATGATGCGAGCCATGGTGGTTAAACTACATGACTTCTTCACCCGGTCCTATGGCCGGAACACCCGTTGCCGAGGCGCCGCCCGACGATGACGACGACCACCGATGACGTGATCCGCGTGACACTCCCCGATGGCTCGGTCCGGGAACTCGGCGCCGGTGCCACCGGGAGCGCACTGGCGGCCTCGATCGGACCCGGGCTGGCGCGCGCTGCCGTGGCGATTTCGGTCGATGGTGCCGTCCAGGACCTTGGGCGGCCGCTGCCCGACGGCGCGACCGTCTCGATCATCACCGAACGCGATCCCGACGCGCTGGCACTGCTGCGGCATTCGGCGGCGCACATCATGGCGACGGCCGTTCGCGACCTCTTCCCGGGGGCGGGGATCGGTTTCGGCCCGGCGATCGACGAGGGGTTCTACTACGACTTCGCCGTCGATCGCCCGTTCACGCCGGAGGACCTCGAGGCGATCGAGCGGAGGATGGACGAGGTGATCACGTCCGACTTTCCGTTCACGCGGGAGGTGGTCGATCGCTCCGAGGCGAAACGGCGCTTTGCCGACGACCCGCTCAAGCTCGAGCGGATCTCGGAGCTGGGCGACGACGAGACGATCACGGTGTACACCGACGGGCCGTTCGTCGATCTCTGTCGCGGGCCGCACGTGCCGAGCACCGGCAAGCTCAAGCACTTCAAGCTGCTCAGCGGGGCGGGGGCGTACTGGCGTGGCGATTCAAGCCGCCAGATGCTGCAGCGGATCTACGGCACGGCGTTCTTCCGCAAGGACGAGCTGGCGCAACACCTGATGCGGCTCGACGAAGCGAAGAAGCGCGACCACCGAGTTCTGGGCAAGCAGCTGGACCTTTTCTTTTTCCACCAGTTCGCGCCGGGCGCTGCGTTCTGGACCGATCGCGGGACAGCGGTGGTCAACGAGCTTCAGCGCTACATGCAGCAGCTCCAGCGCGACGGCTATCACGAGGTACGGACCCCGCTGATGTACAACAAGGGGCTGTGGGAGATCTCGGGGCACTGGGGGAAGTACAAGGAGAACATGTTCCTGGTGCACGACAACGAGACCGGCGAGCACGATTTCTCACTCAAGCCAATGAACTGCCCATCGCACTACCTGATGTACCAGCAGAAGAAGCACTCGTATCGCGAACTGCCGCTCCGCTACGCGACCTACGACGTGCTGCACCGCAACGAGGTGAGTGGTGCGCTCTCGGGGCTCACCCGGGTGCGGCAGTTTTCGCAGGACGATTGCCACATCTTCCTGATGGACCGGCAGATCCAGGCAGAGGTGCACCGGCTCACGAATTTCATCCTGAAGTACTACGAGACCTTCGGCCTCAAGGCGACGCTGAAGTTCGCGACCCGGCCCGAGGAGCGGATCGGCACCGATCAGATGTGGGACGAGGCCGAGCGTGCGCTGCGTCATGCGCTGGAGGCGACGGGGCTGCCGTATGAGTTGAAACCGGGCGATGGCGCGTTCTACGGCCCGAAGATTGATTTCGACGTGGAGGATGCGATCGGACGCCGGTGGCAGCTTGGCACAATCCAGCTCGATTACGCCGCGCCGGAACGGTTCGATCTGAGCTATGTCGGTGAGGACAACACCACGCATCGTCCGGTGGTGATCCACCGCGCGGTGAATGGTTCGTTCGAGCGCTTCCTGGCGATCCTGATCGAGCACTTCGCCGGTGCGTTCCCGCTCTGGCTGGCGCCGGAGCAGGTGCGGATCGTCCCGATCAGCGATGCCCAGACCGAGGCAGCAGCCGCGGTCACGGCACGGATGCGCGACGCAGGAATTCGCGCGCATCTCGATGATCGTCACGAGACGCTCAACTACCGGATCCGCGAGGGCGAGATCGCCAAGGTCCCGTACATGGCGGTGGTGGGGCAGCGAGAGGCGGAGGGCAATACGCTCGCGGTGCGCACCCGCGGCGCGGGGACGAAGCAGGACGTGGTGGCGGTGGACGAGTTCGTCGAACGGTTGGTGGGGGATATCAGGGAGAGGCGGTTGGGGCCGGGCTGAGGGGGTCGTTGGTCGTTGGCTGCGTCAATGGAAGTCGTAAGTCGAGAGTCGTCAGCTGTGTTCCTGTCGGAGTTGGGCTTCGCCACAGATCACGCCGATTGGATGACGCAGCTGACGACCAACGACCAACGACTTTCCGTCACGCGGCTCGGTCGTGGGATTCGTCACGCGGGTCGGTCGGGGTCCATCCCGCGGCTCGGTCGGTGCGCCGTCCAACGGCGCCCTGCCAATTCGTAGAGCCAGTAGGTGCCGCGCCGTCGCGCTTTTCGCGCACACCGTCGGACCGGAAACTCGCTCGCATTGCTCGCTCAGACATCCGGTCCTCCTCTGGCCGACGCGCCCGTACCTCGCCGCCCTGACGGTCACAGCTAACGACTGACCGGGCCCTCGCCGACGAGCACCCTCTCCGCGCGAGGGCGTTGGCGGAGTCCCCTCCGTTCGGGGGCTATTCGGGCACGGCGCAGCTAAATGCATACTGTCACGCACCTTGGGGCATTTCAGGGGCCACCCGCCTTCGAACTCGATTCATCGAAATAGATGATAACGCCCATTTAATGAGTACCATGGTCTAGATTTGGGCATGGTCCGAGCCCGCTGATGTTACTCCACGAATTCATTGTCGCCAACCGCGCCGATATCATCCGGCGCACATCCGACAAGGCCGCCCAACGCACGAGCCCCCCGGCAACAGAGGGCGACGCGACGAGCGAAGGCGTGCCCTTCGTGGTCGACCAGCTGGTCGCCACCCTGCGGGGCGCGGTCCTCAACGACGAGATCGTCGACGCCGCCACCCGGCGGGGCGTCCACATGCACCGCAGCGGGTACACCGTCGCCCAGGTGGTGCGGGGCTACGGCGACGTCTGTCAGGCCGTGACCGAGATCGCGATGGAATCCGGCGCGCCGATCACGGTGAACGAGTTCCACACCCTCAACCTGTACCTCGACGAGGTGATCGCCGACGCGGTCACCGAGTACCAGCGGACGCGGGACGTTGCGGTCGCGGCGCGCGACAATGCACATCTGGGCGACTTCGCGCACGAGCTCAGGAATCGGATCAATACCGCCACGCTGTCGTTCAGCATCCTGCGCGCTGGCACGGTGCCGATCGGCGGCAGCACCGGTGGCGTGCTCGAGCGGAGCCTTATCGGCCTCACCGAGCTGATCGACCGGGCCCTTTCAGAAGTGCGCCTCGCCACCACGCCGACCGAGGGCGACCACATCCTTCTCGCCCAGTTCATCGAGGAGGTCGAGGTCGCCGCGTTGCTCGAGGCACAGGCGTCCACCCATCGGATGCGCTTCAGCAAGGTCGCACCCGAGGTGACGATCCAGGGCGACCGCCACCTCCTCGCCGCCGCCGTCGGCAACCTGCTGCAGAACGCGTTCAAGTTCACCCCCGCGGACGGCCTGGTGACGCTCCGCGCGCGGGTGACTCACGACGCCGTGTGGATCGACGTCGAGGATGAATGTGGTGGGCTCCCACCGGGCAAGTCGGAGGAACTGTTCCGCCCGTTCGTCCAGCGCGGTTCCGACCGCTCCGGGCTCGGGCTCGGGCTCTCGATCACCAAGAAAGCGGTGGAACTGTACGGCGGGGAGCTGAGCGTCCGCGACATCCCGGGGGTCGGTTGCGTCTTCACGGTCAAGCTGCCCCGGATGGCCGACGTCGCGACTGAATCGTCCGCGCTCGCCGCCGACGGCGGTTTGCTGGCCGAGCCAATCGCTTCGCTGATCGTCCCGGCGCCAGAGTAGTGGTGCCGCCAATCGCGCCCCGAGGAAACGATGTCGAAGCGACCCAACACTGAACGGGTGGACCGCGCGAGCAAGCCGGCCGGATGGAAGCGCGGGAACGAGAGCCTTATCCCGGCGAAGGGAACGGCGTCGGGGATGAAGGCACCGCCCAAGGCCGCGAAGGCGCCAGCGAAGAAGAAGTAGCCGCAAATACATTGCGTCGATGACGGACAACACGCCCACCGCATCCCCCCTCGACTTGACGCCGTTCGAGCACCGCCTGGAACGGCTGCTGCAGATATCGGTCGGCCTCACCTCCGAGGTCTCGCTTGATCGCGTGCTGCAGCAGGTGACCGACACCGCGCTTGAACTGATTGGAGCAAAGTACGCGGCCATCGGCGTGGTGAGCGCCGACGGACGGACGCTCGAGAGCTTCATCACCAGCGGGTTGACCGATGAGCAGCGGGCCCGCATCGGCAGTCCGCCCAAGGGGCACGGCATTCTCGGGCTGGTGGTGCGGGAAGCCAGGGTGGTGCGCCTCCCCGATCTCGGGGCGCATCCGGATTCCTTTGGTTTCCCTCCCAACCACCCGCCGATGCGCTCGTTCCTCGGTGTGCCAATCGCCGGGCGGCGCGGCGTGTTCGGCAACCTCTACCTGACCGAGAAACTCGGCGCAGATCACTTCACCGACGACGACGAGCGGATCGCCCTGCTGCTCGCGGCGCAGACGGCCGCAGCAGTGGAGAACGCGCGATTGCACGCCGAAAGTGCACGACTGCTGGAGGAGGTCCAGCGGCTGCACCGGTCGCGGGAACGATTCTTCGCGATGGTCAACCATGAACTCCGCAATGCGCTGGCCGCGACCTTCGGGTGGGCCGAGCTGCTGGTGCGGCGCAAGGACCCGGCAACAGTACCGCGTGCCGCGTTCGAGGTGATGGATTCGGCCGAGCAGGCGGTCGCGCTGATCAATGACCTGCTCGACCTGAGCCGTCTTGACGAAGATCGGCTTCGGCCGAATATCCAGCCGGTTGATGCGGTGGGTACGGCGAAGCGCGCCATCGGACGGGTCACACCCGCAGCCGGTGCGAAGCACGTCCAGTTTGACCTCGTGGTGCACCCCGAGGTGCGCTCATGCCGCACCGACCAGCACCGGGTCGAACAGATCCTGGTCAACCTGCTCAACAATGCGGTGCGTCACTCCCCGACAGGTGGCAGCATCGGCGTGGAGGTCGCGCCTCGCGGGGAGTTCGTGGCATTCACCGTGTCTGACGCAGGCCCGGGGATTCCCGAGGGGGATCTCGAGGGCATTTTCGACGTGTATTTCACCAAGGCCGATGAGGAAAGCCGAGGCGCCGGCCTCGGACTTCCGCTCTCGCGTCGCCTCGCCCAGTTGCTCCACGGTTCGCTCTGGGCTGGTAATCGCACTGGCGGTGGTGCCCAGTTCGTCCTTGAGATCCCGGCGATACCTGCTGCATGAAGAACCCTTCACCCGATCCTGCCCCGCGGTTCACGGACACCCGATAGGTTGGTGCGATGCGGATACTCGTGGTGGAGGACGACCGGAAGGTCGCAGGGTTCATCGAGCAGGGGTTGCGGGAGGAAGGGTACGCCGTGGACGTGGCCGTTGATGGTGAGGCCGCGACCCTGTCGGCGCACGTCCACGACTACGACATCATCCTGCTCGATGTCGTCCTGCCGAAGAAGAACGGGTTCCAGGTGGCGACCGAACTCCGTCGCGAGGGTCGCACGACACCCATCCTCATGCTGACGTCGCGCGACGCCGTGGAGGACGTGGTGCGTGGCCTCGATGCGGGCGCCGACGATTACCTCGCCAAGCCGTTCCGTTTCGACGAACTGCTGGCACGCATTCGTGCGCTGGTGCGCCGCGGGGGCCCCGAGCGGATCGACATGCTCGCGTTCGGTCCGGTGGCTCTTGATCGCCTCAAGCATGTCGTGACCATCGACGCCCGCCCGATCGACCTCACGCAGAAGGAATTCCAGCTCCTGGAGCATTTCCTGATGCATCCCGAGGAGGTCGTCCGCCGCACGACCCTGCTGGAGAAGGTCTGGGACATGCATTTCGACCCCGAGAGCAACGTCGTGGACGTGCATGTCGGCAACCTCCGACGCAAGCTCGAGGGCGCCACCGGCCGTCAGTTGCTGCACACCGTGCGCGGCGTGGGGTTCGTGCTCCGCAACCCGGAAAGCTGAAGAAATCTTCACACTTCGCTCCATGATTTCTTCACGGAGCGTTGGCGATCATTGTGGCACGGTCGGGGAGTGACTGGCGTCTGCCGGCACCACGACCGCAACCACGAGGATCGCATGTCCGACGCTCCGCTCAGCCTCACCACTTCCCGCCGCGCCTTCCTCCGCCACGGTGCGACTGCCGCGGTGGCCATCCCCGCAGTCGGGTTTCTTGCCAGCTGCGACGTTGCTCGCTCCGACGCGCCTGCCGCACCGCCCCACGACCCCGCGAAACAAGCCGTGCCGGCCACACCGGCCGCGACCGCGCCGACCCTGACGGCTCGCGAGAAGGCCGAGCGGATGGACGCGATGCACGAGGCAGGGATCAAGGCATTTCCGGCGAAGACGGAGGGGAAGGGCAACGTGGTGATGCAGCCGCGGCTCGAGAAGGGCGTGAAGGTGTACGACCTCACCTGCGCCGAGATCGAATGGGAAATCGCGCCGGGAAAGAAGAAGACCGCGTGGGCTTACAACAATCAGGTACCTGGCCCCCAGATCCGCGTACGCGAAGGAGACAGGGTGCGCGTGAACCTGATCAACAACCTCCAGGAATCCACCGCGATCCATTTCCACGGTCTCGAGCTGCCGGTGGCGATGGACGGAGTGCCATACATAACCCAGCCTCCGGTCAAGCCGGGCGAGACGTTCGTCTACGAGTTAACGGTGCCGAACGCTGGCTCACACATGTACCACTCGCACCACAATGCCACGAGGCAGGTGGCGTTGGGACTGCTCGGCGCCTTCATTGTGGAGCCGAAGAACAGGACGAGGGAGCCGAAGGTCGACGTGGACTATGTGATGGTGCTCAACGACGGCCCGCACGGCTACACCGTGAACGGAAAGGGGTTTCCGGCGACAGAGCCGATCGTCGCGAAGCTCGGGCAGACGGTGCGTATCCGTTACATGAATGAGGGGATGATGATCCACCCGATGCACCTTCATGGGATGCATATGACCGTGATTGCGAAAGACGGGTGGGATCAGCCGGCACCCTGGAAATGCGACACCCTCAACATCGCGCCGGGCGAGCGGTGGGACGTGCTGGTGAAGTGCAACAATCCAGGAACGTGGGCATTCCATTGCCACATTCTGTCCCATGCAGAGAATGATCATGGGATGTTCGGGATGGTGACAGCGTTGATCGTGAAGTAGGGCATGGAGCATATCGTGAATTCAGCCATTAGACCATCAATCGGGCACCCCAAGTTCTCCGAGCGGCGTGACACCGCACTCGGGCGGTCATTTGCCATCACGTTCGGTCCGGGCCAGCAACTCCCAACGCACACCAATCCCTCGCGCATCGTGATCAGCGTCGTGCGAGGCTCCGGCAACCTGGCGCTGTCGACCGAGCAGCGGCGCCAGCTCGCAGCAGGCGACGTCGTCCAGCTTGAACCCAGGGAACCGCACGGTATCGCTGCGGGCACCGACGGGCTGGAGTTGGAGGTGACGATGGTCCAGAACTGCTGCGGGGCGTGCTGATGGCCCCGCACGTAATCTGGTTCCTCAAGGCATCGCTCGCCTGGCTCGCCCTCGGCGTGACGATGGGCCTTGCGATGGCCATCCAGCCGGCGATGGCGGTCTACCGGGCGGCGCACTTCCACATGCTCTTCCTCGGCTTCGTGACGATGATGATCGCGGGCGTTGGCTACCACATCATCCCGCGGTTCGCGGCGACGCATCTGCACGCGCCGAAGCTCCCGCTGATCCACTTCTTCCTGGCTAACGTAGGCCTGGCGCTCCTGGTGGCCGGCTTTGTGTTGCGCGTGCACGCGCGCACGTCGGGTGTGGCGTTGCTCGCGAGCGGGGGGACGCTCTCTGCGGCGGGTGCGTACGCGCTCGCCTGGAACCTTTGGAGGACCCTCGATCATGCGGTGGGACGACCGTCCCGGCTTCGGTCGGCCAACTCGACGGTTGTGCCACTCATGCACCGTTCGCGAGCGGCAACGTGAGCTTCATCGAGAAGAAACTCGACGCGAACGGGAGTTGTCACACACCGCAGGCAACCGCATTGCCCCGGATCATCCAGGGTGGGATGGGCGTCGGCATCTCGAACTGGAGGCTGGCACGCGCGGTGTCCGAAGCCGGCGAGCTTGGTGTCGTGTCCGGCACCGCCATCGATTCGCTGCTGGTGCGGCGCCTTCAGGACGGCGACCCCGGCGGCCACATGCGCCGGGCGATGGCGGCGTTCCCATTCTCGGATGTGGCCGCCTTGGTCCAGGCCCGCTTCTTCATCGACGGAGGGAAGCCCGCGGATCAACCCCATGTGATGCTGTCGATGTACCGTGTGGGTGCGAGCCCGGCACGCGAGCGGATCACCATGCTCGCCGCATTCGTCGAGGTCTGGCTGGCGAAGGAGGGACATGCCGGCGCGGTAGGCATCAACCTCCTTACCAAAGTGCAGTTCCCCAACCTCGCGGTGCTGTACGGGGCGATGCTCGCCGGTGTTGACTATGTCCTGATGGGTGCCGGCATCCCGAAGGACATCCCGGGGGTTCTCGATGCGCTCGCGACGCACTCGGTCGCCACGATGCGCCTCGATGTGGAGGGAGTGACCCCCGATGAGGCGCCGCTGCTCACGCTTGATCCGTCGGTGCACTGGGTTGGTGTCACCGCGCCGCAACTCACCAGGCCGAAATTTATCGCAATTGTTGCCAGCAACTCTCTTGCGACGATGCTCGTCCGGAAGTCGAGCGGGCGCGTCGATGGCTTCGTGGTCGAGGGACCGACGGCCGGTGGCCACAATGCCCCGCCGCGCGGGGCGATGCAGTTGAACGCCGCGGGCGAACCGCTCTACGGCGAGCGCGATGTTGTCGATCTCGCGAAGCTGTGTGAGCTTGGGGTTTCGTTCTGGGTGGCGGGCGGCGCGGGATCGCCTGGCGCGCTCTGCGACGCACTCGATGCGGGGGCGCAAGGCATCCAGGTGGGGACGCTCTTCGCCTATTGCGAGGAATCAGGGATGGCGCCGGGGTATCGCGACCAGATCGTGGCCGCCACCGCCGCTGGCGACGTGTCGGTGTTCACCGATCCGCTTGCGTCGCCCACCGGCTATCCGTTCAAGGTGGTGCATTGGCCCGCCGAGCCGGTGGAGGCGATGGCCTCGCGCAAGCGAGTTTGCGATCTCGGGTACCTTCGCACCGCGTTCCGGCGTGACAGCGGGCGGATCGATTACCGCTGCCCTGCGGAGCCCGTGGACACGTATGTCGCGAAGGGCGGCAAGCTCGAGGACACAGTGGGGCGCAAATGTCTCTGCAATGCCCTCATGGCCGACGTCGGCCATGCTCAGGTGCGCGATGGAGGTGAGGTGGAGGCGCCGCTGATCACGAGTGGGGATGACCTCTCTGTGATGAGGGCCTTCCTGCAGGGACGAACGCAATACGGGGCGCGAGACGTGATCGCGTACCTGAAGGGCGCCGCGTTGTAGGCGCCCGTGTTATACTGATTTCGCATCGGGACATCGTCCCCAACAGTTCCCAACATGGAGCACCTGATGCCGGACTCAGCCCCTCGCCTGTCCACGCTCCTCGCCACCGCCGCCAACACCCAGCCGCTCAACAGCGGTGACCCCGCGGTGATTGTGCTCGGCGCACCGGAATCCGCGCGCGTCGCTCTCCTCGGTTCGTCAAACAGGCGCACGTTCATCGCGCGGGCCTCCACGCTCTCGTTGGCGCTCCCAGCCATGGGTGCACTCGGCGCCTGCTCGCCGGGAAGAAAGGGCGAACTCGCCGACACGGCGAAGGCTGCATCGGGAACGGCGCCGCTCGGCACCCTCAACTCCAACAGCAAACTCGACAGCGCGGTGGTCACCGACGAGCACACCATGGCGGCCGCCACGCTCGACTCCGTCAATGCGTCACAGGTGGCATTCCACCGCTACGATCCCGCGTTGCCGCCGCTCGCGGCGGGCGGAACGGTTCGTCTCAACTGGCGCGCGCAGGCGGCACCGGTGCGGATCTCGCCCGATGTGGTCGTCGCGGCATGGACGTTCGAGGGCGACATCCCCGGGCCGATAGTCCACGTCCGCGAGGGGGACACCGTCGAGTTCACGCTCACCAATGAGGACGCGGTGCCGCACTCGATGGACTTTCATGCGGCCCAGATCGACCCGAAGGTTGCCTTCCGCTCGGTGGCCAAGGGTCAGTCGGTGAGCTTCACCTTCAAGCCGCGCTTTGCCGGCGCGTTCATGTATCACTGCGGCACGGCGCCGGTGCTGATGCACATCGGTTCGGGGATGTACGGGGCGATCATCGTCTCGCCGCGCGCACCCCTCCCGGCCGCGAAGGAATTCGTGCTGGTGCAGAGCGAGTTCTACTTGGCTCCCGCCGCCGGCGGAACGCGCCAGTTCGACTACAAGAAGATGCTCGGCACGCAGCCCGACTACATGGCGTTCAACGGGCGCCCCAACCAGTACATCGCCCAGCCGATACGCGTGAAGGTGGGCGATCGGGTGCGCTTCTGGGTGGTGAACTGCGGGCCGACGCACCCATGCCACTTCCATGTGGTCGGCGAACAGTTCGACACCATGTATCTCGGCGCACCGCCGGGCACGCCGATCCGCGGGGTGCAGACCTGGGACGTACCCGCCGGTGGCGGAATGGTCTTCGAGTTGCAGTGTGACGTGCCGGGAGAGTTTCCGTTCGTCAATCACGGATTTGGCCACGCCCAGAAGGGCGCGATCGGCTTTCTGGTGGTGGAGGAGTAGCCGGCGGTGGGCGCGCCTACCGAAAATCCCGCGATCTGTGCCCGAACCCCTCCGCCTTGACCGCGCGGTAACGCGTCGCGATCACCTGGGTGAGCCCACCGTCGCGTTCCACCCGTCCCAGTGCCAGGATGATGATCGCGTAACGCACCGCCTCGCGATCATCACCATCCACCGACACCGGCACAATCACGTTGACATGACCGAACTCGTCCTCCAGCAACAGGAACACCGTCCCCTTGGCGGTCTGCGGACGCTGCCGCGCAATCACCAGCCCCGACACCAGCACGGTCTCGCCGTGCCGCACCTGCTGCAGTGACTCGCTGCTCTCGATGCCCAGTCTGGTGAACTTCCGGCGAAACGCCTCCATCGGGTGACCATCGAGGCAGAGGCCGGTTGCGAAATAGTCGAGCAGCACACGCGCCTTGCGGCTCATCGGTCGCGGCGTGATCACGGCCTCGCGCGCCGGCGCCAGCGGCAGGGTGTCGCCCGAGGCACGCAGCGCGATCCACGACGCCCGCCGCGGGTCGGCTTCCCACGCCGCAAACGCCCCGCCGCGCGCCAGGGCGATCGCGTTGCTGCGCTCCATCCGGGTGCGACGGATGACATCCTCGATGCCGGTGAATGGTTGCTGCGCTCGCGCCACCTGGAGCGCCGTGAGGCCCGTGGTGCCCAAGCCGCGGATGAAGCGCCAACCGATGCGGAGCGCGGGGCGCGCCGGATCGTCCGCCGGCTCGGTGGTGCAATCGCTCGACCCGTCGCGCAGGCATGGCGGCTTGAGCGGCACGCCATGGCGCCGCGCATCGTGGATCAGCGTGCTGATCGGGTAGAACCCCATTGGCTGCGCGTTCATCAGGCCAAGGAAGAACTCCGTGGGGTGGTGCGTCTTGAGCCACGCCGTGACGTATGCAATCAGCGCGAAGCTCCACGCGTGCGATTCGGGGAAGCCATAGTTCGCGAACGAGTGCAGGTCGCTCTCGATCTCCTCGGCCACCGCCGGTTCGATACCCTTCGCGATCAGTCGCTCCCGAAGCTGTTCCAGCGCTGCCAGCAACTTCTCTTCCTTCCGCATGCTCCCCATCGTCCGTCGCAACTGGTCCGCCTCGGCGGGTCGATATCCGGCGAGCTCGATCGCGATCGACATCGCCTGTTCCTGGAAGATCGGGATCCCCTGGGTGCGCGCCAGGATCGGCTCGAGCTTCGGGTGCGCGTACCGCACCACCTCGCGCCCGCGCCGCCGCTCGGTGTACGGATGAACAAAGCGCGCCATGATCGGCCCCGGACGGATGAGCGCCACCTGCACGGTGATGTCGTAGAGGCGTTCCGGCTTGGTGTGCATGATCGACGCGATCTGCGCCCGGCTCTCGATCTGGAACATCCCGATCGTGTCGCCACGCGAGATCAGGTCATACGTCGGCGTGTCGTCCTGCGGCAGTCCGTACATCAGCGGGCGCATCCCGGTGCGCTGCGCGATCGCATCGAACGACCGTCGCACCACCGCCAGCGCGCCGAGGCCGAGGAAGTCGAACTTCGGGATCCCCACGATGTCGAGGTCGTCCTTGTCAAACTGGATGATCGAGCGACCGCGCGTGGTCCACTCGATCGGTGCCCGCTCGCCGAGTGGCTGCGAGGAGAGGACGAATCCACCGGGATGCGTCGAGCGCAACCGCGGGAGATCCTGCGCAGCGCGCATCGCGGCTAGCAGCATCTGCGCGCGCGGCGTCGTGACATCGAACCCTTGCGCTGCCCCCAGTTCCTGCTCCACCCGTTCGGCGCCGTGCATGCAATCGTCGTAACGCATCCGCTTCGACATCCGGAACGCGAGCTCGGCGGGATAGCCGAGGGCCCGCATTCCGTCCTGCAGCGCGGTCGAGCCACTGTAGACCTGGGTGACCGCGGTGATCGCCGAGCGGGTGCGATCGTAGCGGCCATAGACATAGTCGAGCACCTCCTCGCGGCGATCGTGCTCGATGTCCACGTCGATGTCGGGGGCCTCCGTGCCGCCATCGACGCGGGACTCGGAAAGAAATCGCTCGAAGAGGAGGCCATTCTTCACCGGATCGATCGCGGTGACACCAAGGCAGTAGGCCACCGCGGAATTGGCGGCGCTGCCGCGTCCCTGGCACAGGATGCCGCGCAGGTGCGCGTAGCGCACCGCGTCCCACATCACGAGGAAGAAGCCGGCAAACCCGAGCCGACTGATCACGCCGAGTTCGTGATGGAGCTGCTGCTCCTGTTTCGCGCTGAGGGTGCCCCAGCGCTCGCGCGCGCCCTCGAACGTCACCATCCGGAGGAAGGCGTCGTCGGTGCTGCCATCGGGGACCGGAAAGGTCGGGAGCGGTGGTCGCACCCAGCGCATGTCGAAGGCACATTCGCTGGCGATGGCCGCCGCCGCGTCGAGGCCCTGGTGTCGCCCCGTCCATCGCTCCGCCAGCACCGCCGGATCGAGCAGCTCCCATCCGCCGTTGGGGTGACCGAGCCCGCGCTCGAGCAGCACGTCGACGGTGCAGCGATGGCGGAGTGCCGTCAGGATGTCGTGCATCAACCGCCCGCTCTCGGATATGTAGCGCGCGTCCTGCGTCACCACCCAGCGCACCCGTGCCCGCTCGGCGAGTTCGATCAGGGCACCGGCCAGCGCGAGTTCGTCATTGCCGGCCTGATGCCATTGCACCTCCACAGCGATGTTGCCATCGAACTGGTCACGCCACTGGTGCAGCAGGTCGAGCGCTGCCGCACTTTGTCCGTCGCGCACCATCGAGGCGAGGGTGCCCGACGGCGGACCGGTGAGGAGTTGCAACCCCTCCGCACGTTCGGCGAGTTGCTGCCAGGTGAGGCGCGGCTGTCCGCGCGACGGGCGCGCCGCATTGGTGCTTGTGAGCGACCCGCTGCGCGACAGCGTGACCAGCGCGGCCACGTGGCAATAGCCGCTCTCGTTGCGGGCCAGCACGGCCAGCGGCTTGCCATCGACCACCAGTTCGGTGCCGACAATCGGCTGGACGCCCGCCGCGCGACACGCCGCACCGAAGCGCACGATCCCGCCGAGGTCGGCGGTGTCGGTGATCGCGAGGGAGCGATACCCCAGCTCGGCGGCGCGTGCCACCAGTGCTTCGTGTGTCACGGCGCCGTCGCCAAATGAGAACGCGGTGTGCGCGCGCAGCTCGGCAAATGCGATCCGGGGTGGCATGATCAATCCCACACACCGGCGAGATACCAGCGCTCGGGGCGCGGTTCGCGGAACATCAACACCACTGATCCGTCGGTGCGTACGCCTTGGTAGTACTCGCGAGCGATGGGTGCGTCGAAATCGTTGCCCGCCATGCATTGCGGGCCGAGGCTGTGGGAGAGTGGCACCGCAAGGCCGTTGTCGACGTAGCGCCGCGGGGTGGGGAAGCCGCGCTGGATCTCGGCGGAGACATCGATCTCGCGCGGCGTGGGGAGGAGGCGAAGGACGAGATGACCGTAGGCCATAAGCCGTAGGCCCGCACCGGGCGGCTGACGGCTGACGGCTGACGGCCCGTCCGTTGTCGAGCCCTTCCTCATCTCATCGAGATCTGGTGCCAGCTCTGCCTTCCACCGAGTTCTGCGTTCCGGCAGCACGTGTTGGGTGCGCGTGGCCACCGCCACTGCATCGGGTTGCATGTCGATCACGTGGGCCACGGCGGCTTCGGCGGCCTGTGCCGATGCGAAGCCGAGGTCGAAGAGGTCGCCCTGACGAATCGGTGGCGGGCCGGTAGCATCGACATCGATGGCGATGCCGGCGACGCGATCGGGGAGGGTGATTCGTTCGAGTGCGCGGCGCACCAGTCGGAGCCAGAGCTTGCGATCGAAGGAGGGGCGCGCCGAGCCGACGTGCTGTAGCAGCGTTTTGCCGCCCTCGAGGGCGAGGGTGATGGTGATCGAGCGGGCGCCGAGTCCGTCATGCGCGAGGGCGTTACAGATGGTGCCGAGCATGGAGTGCATCACGAAGACGAGTTGTTCGATGTCGGTGGTGGAGAACTCGGTCCAATCGATCGATGCGTTGGGGAGGGTGCGCGGCTGGGCGCGGAAGATCAGCCGCGAGTCGTCGGCGCGCGAGAGCTTCCAGCAGGTGAGGCCGTCACGTCCGAAGCGTACTTCCACCGATTCGCGGTCGAGGGCGGCGAGATCGCTGCAGTGCTCGAGGCCCACGCTGGTGAAGAGCGAGGCGAGTCGGGGTGGCGGGGCAAGCACCACGAGGGGGAGCGAGGCGAGGAAGCGACGTTCCGACCCGCGTGGGATGATGAGGGATGACGTGGCCACGTATCGGGCGGCGATGGAGGCCACTGCCGGGACGTGTGAGGCAGCGGCGTGCACCCCGGTGATGCCCAATTCGCTCGCGACCACGAGGGCACGATGTGCCAGGTCGTCCACATCCAGGCCGCGGGCATCGAGCCAGGCGAGCCCGTCGCGGGCGGCGATCGTGGCTCGCGGGGCGAGGGCGAGGAGCCGGAACGGCAGCTCGTGGGCGGCCACGCCTGTGGGCCAGTCGGGGATGGAGAGGGCGAGGAACATGGGGCCGGGAACTGTAAACCGAATAAACGCCGAAAGCGAGGGGGAGAGACTAGAGACTAGAGGAGAACGGAGAACGGAGAACGGATGACCGATGACGGGGAAGGTGTGCCGAGAACAGTGTGCCATTCCGCAGCAATGGGTACCCGCGGTCACGTCGTGCAGTGCACAGCCTTGGGAGTTCCTCCAGCCGGTTGTCCGCGTGCACGCTCCGCAGTCGAAAACGAAACTATTGCACCAACTGCAGTCCAACATGCGCCTGCGGCAGATGAGTCCGCGGACCATTGCGGCGTACACCGGCTGGATACGGCGGTATGTCCGGTTCCATCGACTACGTCATCCCCGGGAACTCGGTGTTGCGGAGGTTCGCGCATTCCTGACGTGGCTGGTGGGTGAGGGGCGGGTGTCGCAATCGACGCAGGCGCAGGCCCTGGCGGCGCTCCTCTTCCTCTACCACCATGTGCTCGATCTGCCGCTCGAGGGGCTGGGCCGACTCCCGCGTGGGCGAGCGCCGACGCGGCTGCCGGTGGTCCTCACGCGGGACGAGGTCCAGCGGGTGATAGGGCGGCTTGATGGCGTGTACCGTCTGCTGGGCTTATTGCTGTACGGCGGTGGGATGCGGTTGATGGAGGGGATCACACTGCGGGTCAAGGACCTGGATCTCGAGCGGCGCGAGATCGTGATCCGGCGGGGGAAGGGAGCGAAGGACCGGGTCACGGTGCTGCCCGCGGCGGTGGTCGATCCATTGTGGGACCATCTGGCCCGGACGCAGGCGCGACACCGCCAAGACTTGAGTGAGCAGGCGGGATGGGTGGCGATTCCCGGGGCGCTCGATCGGAAGTATCCGAACGCGGGGCGGAGTTGGCCGTGGCAGTGGCTCTTTCCGGCGACGCGACGGCACCGAGACGCCGGGAGCGGGAAGCTGCAACGGCATCACCTGCACGAGAGTGCGATGCAGCGGGCGATGACCGGGGCGGTGCGGGCGAGCGGGATCGGCAAACGGGCGAGCTGTCACACTCTGCGGCATTCGTTTGCGACGCACCTGCTCGAGGCGGGATACGACATCCGAACAGTGCAGGAGCTGTTGGGGCACCGTGACGTCACGACAACGATGATCTACACCCACGTGCTCAACCGCGGCGGGCTTGGGGTGCGGAGTCCAGCGGACGGACTTGACCTTTCCGACCTCGCGAGGTTCCCGGATTAGGTCGCGGGCAGTACCCTTCAGGCGACGTACCCTTGCGGGGGGCAGCCGGTCCCTGCGAGTCCAATACTTGTTAGACGCCTTCCGCACTCCCTGATGTCACCCCCGTACTTGCCAGCCCTGATGATATCACCTATGATACCACAATGGCTCGGCGGGTGGTTCTCGACACGAACGTCCTCGTGGCTGCCCTGCGGTCTCAGCGGGGCGCTTCTGCTGCCGTCTTGCGGCGGGTAGGGACAGGGCAGTTCGAATTCTGCCTGTCCGTGGCCCTGCTACTGGAATACGAAAGCGTCTTGAAGCGCCGCAGTACTGGGATCACACTATCGCCAGCGGCCATCGCCGACATTCTGGACTATCTGGCCAAAGTGGGGCAGGCGCAGGAGATCTTTTTTCTTTGGCGTCCGATTTTGCCGGATTCGGGCGATGATCATGTGCTTGAGGTGGCAGTGGCGGGCAGGTGTGACACGATTGTCACCTTCAACCGACGCGATTTTCGGGGTGCCGAGAAATTTGGCCTCGTCGTCGCGCCCCCAGCAGCGTTCCTGACGGACCTGCAGAGCGAGGAATCATGAGTGCGATGAGTTTGCGACTCCCGAACTCTCTCCACGAGGCCGCCAAGGACCTGGCGGAGCGGGAGGGTGTTTCCGTCAACCAGTTGGTGGCCACCGCCTTGGCTGAAAAGCTCTCGGCGCTGATGACGGTCGAGCACCTGCGCGCTCGCGGGGAACGGGGAAGCCGGGCAAAGTTTCTCGCGGCGATGGCGAGGGCGCCCGATCTTGCACCGGCTCCGCAGGATCGACTGCCGGAGCAAAAGGTGTCTAACAAGCGGTTGCAGGCGACGAAGCCGCGGCCGACCGCTCGGCGTGCGCCGGCGCGGAAGAAATAGCCGCGCCTTCGCGCCTGAACCGCAAGTTAGGTGGCCAACCCACATGAGGTCCAAGATGTCAGACATGCAAGGACGCGTTGCCCTGATCACCGGCGCGAGTAGTGGGATTGGGCGAGCCACCGCCCATGCCTTTGCGGCGAAGGGCGCTCGGGTCGTGGTAGCTGCCAGGCGGGAGCCGGAACTCGCGTCGCTGGTGGCCGAAATCGAGGTAGCGGGCGGCTACGCCACCGCCGTCGTGACGGATGTCTCCGACGCCCGCGATGTGGAGCGTATGGTCGCCCACGCAGTCGATACGTACAGCCGTCTCGACTACGCGGTCAACAACGCGGGCATCGAGGGGGAATTCGCGAGCATCACCACGCTGGCCGAAGACGAGTGGGATCGGGTACTCGGAATCAACCTGAAGGGCACCTTTCTCTGCCTTCAGCACGAGGTGCGGGCGATGCTCGCCACTGGCCACGGCGGGGCGATCGTCAACATCGGCTCCGTCAACTCGTTCCTGGGTTTCGCGACCGGGGCGGCGTACGTCACCTCGAAGCACGGCCTGATCGGCTTGACGACATCTGTCTCCGCGGAAGTGGCCTCACAAGGCATCCGGGTCAACCTCGTCTGTCCGGGCATCATCGACACGCCAATGCACCAGCGACTGCGGGGGCTGTTCGGAGATGACATTTATGACAAGGGCGCGCTACCGCAGGTGCATCTCCAACGTGCGGGTCGACCAGAAGAGATCGCACAGGCCGTGGTCTTCCTCTGCTCCGATGAGAGCAGTTACATCACCGGGACCACGCTGACCCCGGATGGGGGGTTCACCCTGACGCTCTGAGCTTGGGCGACGCCACCTAACCCGCGCTTGCTGCGGACGGGGCCAACTGCCTTGGCCACCGCGACGTAGATTTGCTGGAAACGCGGTGGCCTCGGCGGGCCCCGCCGCAGAAGCGCAAGCCGTTATGCAGCAACAACCAGTACAAGGGTGCATGTTCCCGGCTCACATCCCCCTCTTGCACTGTAAGTACACCGTACATACATTCGTGCATGAGCGACCTCCGGTTTGAGTGGGATCCCCGCAAGGCGGCGGGCAACCTCCGGAAGCACGG
>JACDBX010000129.1 GCA_013694695.1 Gemmatimonadales bacterium
GCAGCGTGATGATGCGCGAGATGGTGGTGGCCCATGCCGAGCCGGCGACACCCATGGCTGGAATGCCGAGACCGCCGAAGATCAGGAGGCGGTTGAGCGCGATGTTGAGCAGGTTGGCGACGCCGATCGCCCAGAGCACCGGTGACACGCGGTGCATGGCCTGGAGTGTCTGTCGGCCCACGTTGAACGCGAAGAACGGCAGGACGCCCGGCACCAGGATCGCGCAGTAGACAGCGGCAAGCGGCACCACACCCTCGGGCTGCTGGAAGAGGCGCAGCGCCGGGCCAGCGGCAAAGAGCGCGGCACCGATCGGCACGGAGAGCACGGCTGCGATGATGAGTCCGCGCTGGGCTCCGAGGGCCACACCGAGGTCGTTGCGGGCACCGACGGCTTGCGAAATGATCGGGTCGACGGCGAGCAGGACGCCGACACCGAAGATCGACAGTGCGAAGAACACGACATTGCCGAGTGCCACGGCGGCGAGTGATTCCGGGGAAACCCGACCCACCATGATGGTGTCGACGGTGCCCATCAGCATCATGCCGACGTTGACGCCGATGATCGGCAGGGCCAGCGTGAGGAGTGCCCCGGTCGCGGTGCGACCGGCGACTGGATCGGCGCGGTTCATGGGCTCGGCGGTGGCCCGTGCGTCCGGTTCCCCAGGAGCCGCTCAGTGAATGCCAGACGTTCGTGCAGGTCGTTCACGTCGAGGCGGAGGGCGTCGAGTTCGTCGAGAACCGCGCCCGCCGGGAGTGCGCCGGCGAGGTGTTCGTCCTCGGTGTCCCAGTTGGTCACCAGGCGGCCTTCGGCATCTCGAAACGACCCCGAGGCGATCATGATCAGGTCGTACAGGTACCAGAGGCCGAGTCCACCGATGGTAAGGGGCATGAGGATCGCTGACCGGGTGCGCCCGACGTAAAAGCGGTGTGCGCCTACGATGCCGAGGATCGCAGCGAGAACGATCGTCGTGAGGCGCGACTTCGGCGATGGAAAGAGATCTTGGTCGGTCACGGTGATCCCGGGTGGGAGATTGATGCGCCCGGCAGGACTCGAACCTGCAACAGTTCGGGTAGAAGCCGAATACTCTATCCAGTTGAGTTACGGGCGCGGTCGGGTGTCCGGCAAGATAGGCCGACGCGCCGGGGGTGCGGTAGCGCTGGCCGGCGGCTGCATTGTCTGCGGCGCCCCACCCCGGCACCTTCCCGCTTCACCAGAGGAGAACGTCGCTCATGGAAGTAGCCCCGCTCATCCCGCTCATCCCGCCCAGCGCCCCTGTTCGCCTGGGTGGTGCCCGATGACGATCATCATGGTCGGAGTGTTTCTCGTCCTGCTCGTCATCTTCGCGATCGTCGCGCTGCGCGACACGGCGAAGGGTCGGCACTCCATCATCCGGAAGATCGCGAGCGTGCTGCTCAAGCTCGTGATCCTTGCGATGGCCGTGATCGGCCTCCGCAACACGATCCGCGGCTCAGGCCTGACCGGCGGGCCCGCAGCCGGGGGGGCGGGTGAAAGCGTCGCCGTGAGCGACCCCGATTTCCATCGATCGATCGAGCTGCTCACGGGGACGGCGCTGTCCAAGGGCAACACCGTGCAGATCCTCAAGAATGGTGAGGAGACGTACCCGGCGCTCTGGGCCGACCTGAGGGGGGCGCAGGCATCGATCGCGCTTCAACCGTACTTCTACGAACCGGGGGTGCTGGCCGACACGCTCGAGTCCATCCTGGTCGAACGGGCGCGGGCTGGGGTGGCGGTGTTCGTCCTGGTCGATGCCTTCGGCGCGGAGGCGATGCCTGAGGAGCGGCTGGACGTGTTGCGCAACGCGGGGGTGGAGGTGGCGGTCTTCCGGCCGCTGCACTGGTACAACATCAACACCGCCAACACGCGCTCGCATGTGCGGGTGGTGGCGATCGACGGAAAGATCGGCTACACCGGGGGCTTCGGCATTGCGGACCAGTGGCTGGGCAATGGTCGCGAGACAGGACAATGGCGGGACACCAACGTGCGATTCACGGGGCCCGCTGTGTCGGAACTCCTTGCGGCGTTCGTGGTGGGCTGGGCGGAGGCAACGGGGAAGCTGATGACGGCGGGGGGCGCGGCGGCGATCGTGGCGCCGGAGGCGAGCGAGGATAGCGTGGTCGAGAGGTCGGTGGCGGCGGGACCGGCTGGGGCCTCCGCAGCGACCGTGACCGACGTTGCCGACAGTACCGACGACACCCGCACCCTCGACGCGGCCGGACTGATGCACACCATCCCGACGCTTGGCAACACCGCGGCAACGCGCTTCTACACCCTTACGCTCGGCGGGGCACGCGAGCGCCTGTTCATCAGCAATGCCTATTTCGTGCCCGGCGATTATCTCATGCGCCTCCTCGTCGACGCGGCAAAGGGGGGCGTGGACGTGATCGTCCTCACCGCGGGCGAGAGCACCGACATCGGCTTCACCCGTTTCGCCGCGCACGCGCGCTACGAGCGATTGCTAGCGGCGGGCGTGCGGGTCTTCGAGTACCAGCCCACGATGATGCATGCGAAGTCGATCGTGGTGGACGGACGCTGGGCATCGATCGGCACCATGAACTTCGACAACCGGTCGCTCACCTTCAACAACGAATCGAACTTCGTCGCACTCGACCCGGTGTTTGGTGCGGAGGTCGAAGCGATCTTCCGTGACGACCTCACCAGGGCGAAGGAGATCACCGCGGCAGAATTTGCGAAGCGCCCGTGGTGGAACCGGCCGATGGAGTGGATCGCCGGCTTCTTCGCCCCGATGCTCTGAGCGGCGTCAGGCGGGGCGCCGGAGTCCGTCGCGGATCTCGCGCAACAGGATGATGTCCTCGGGCGTCGCCGCTGGAGTGGGCGGCGCTTCGCGCTTGAGGCGATTCATCGTCCGCACCATCTGGAAGATGATGAACGCGAGGATCGTGAAGTTGAGCACGATCGAGAGAAAGTTGCCGTAGGCAAGCACCGGCACACCCGCCTCTCGCACTGCAGCGAGCGTGGGCTCGACAGCCACTGGAATGGGCTTCAATGGAAAGTAGAGCTTGCTGAAGTCGAGTCCGCCGGTGGCAATGCCGACGACCGGCATGATCAGGTCGTCGACCACCGACGTCACGATCCGGCCGAACGCCGCGCCGATGATCACACCGACGGCAAGGTCCATCACGTTGCCCTTGAGCGCGAACTCCTTGAACTCCTTCAGCACGGCTGGCTCCTGGATGATCGTTGAAGGGTTGAAGGGTGCGGTTGATGCGGGATGCCCCCACAGGTGCCGCATTCCATGCGGCACCCGCGTTCACGGGGAACGTGCAATGCGACACACCGGACATGGGCTTGATGTAGCAGGGGTAAAATCGGGGCGCCGGGATTCGAACCCGGGACCTTCCGCTCCCAAAGCGGACGCGCTACCGGACTGCGCTACGCCCCGTCGGGCACGAATCTAACCCGGCCTGCAAGGCCTGGGTGACCTTATTCCACCCTGAACCCCGTCAACCGCGCCCCCACCTGCCCCGAGAGAATCACCCCTCCCCCGCCCTCGGCCAAGCCCGCGAGGTGCAACCGATCCACCGTCCACCAATTGCAGTCGTTCCAGAAGAGGTAGGCGCCGCGAGCCGGGTAGAAGCGCCCGCCATAGCCGTCGACCGGGGCAAACGCCGCGGGACGAGCATTCGAGCTGTCACGTTGCATCGTCGATTCGACCGCGCCATGGAGCTGCGCCAGTTCCGCCGCCGTGACGAGGCGACTCCAGAGCGTGCGCATCCCGTCAGCGACGGTCGGCGGCCGAGCCCAGCCGCGCAGGTAGATCACCGACTCTGTTGGCAGGAACACGGTGGCGAAGAGCGAGTGCGGCAGGTAGTTGGACTGCATGTAGAAGCGGCGATCTCCCCACGCAAACTCCACATATGTCGCCGTGGAATCGTTGCTGGGGCCGCGCACCAGCCCCGCCGGCTGCGGCAGGATGATGCTGGTGTGGTAGCCCCAATCCGCCACGTAGATCCGGTATCCACCGGGTAGCGCCGGAATTGCTGGCGGGTCGATCAGGCCTGAACGGTCGGGTACTAGTTGAATGTAGATCCACGGCCCCAGCAGGAGCAGCAGGAGAAATCCGAGGAAGACCTTGAGCTTGCGCACGATCAATCATATCACTGACGCGACACCTCGTAGGGCAGGGAGAGCGCGTCATCGCGATGCTCAAACGGGGGCTGGTGCGCCGCCAGACGTGACCGGCGCGGCGGCCATTGCACGGGCTCTCTCCCCGGGCAGGGTCACACGCCGGGGTTTACTTGGCTTGCGGACACCAGAATATGCGAGGAGATTCTTGGAGCCGGCTAACGGATAACGGCCGGTGGCCGACCATGAGGCCCCCGCAGTTGCCGCCGATTGGGCCGCCGGCATTGCAGCACTCGCGATTTAGACCGCTAGCGGTGGGTGGGCTTGCAGGTCCAATACATGTTAGGCAGCGGCGAGCACGATAGGGCGCCGCATCAGGAGCAGAGCTCTCTGGAGGTGAGGATGGAGCGGAAGAGGATGCTCGCCGGACGTCGTCGTGCCGTACTGGCCGTCGTCGGTCTCTTGGCCTTTGGTGTGGCGTGCCGGCGGGCGGCCGAAGTTCAGGCCGGCGTCGCCCAGTCCGTCCGAGCGCGCCCGAACATTCTGCTCATTACGGTGGACGATCTGCATTGGGGGTCGCTCGGCATGACGGGGAATTCGATCCCCGGCATCTCCCCCAACGTCGACCGCCTGGCGAGTGAGGGCCTGTGGTTCGCGCAGGCGCACGTCACCGTGGCAATCTGCCATCCAAGTCGCAACGTCTGGATGACCGGCCGGTACCCGCAGAATACCGGCGCGCTCGGCTTCGAGAACATCGCCGCGCACGTGCCGACGCTCGTGGAAGCGCTGAGCAGCGCCGGCTACTACACCGGGCTGATGGCGAAGACGGGGCACGTCGTGCCGTCCCGCGCGGCGGCCTGGAACGAGCAGGTGCTCGCGCGCGAGCTGAAGAACGGCCGGAGCCCGTCGCTCTACTACGAGCGCACTGTCGCCTTTCTTGCGCGCGCGAAGCAGACCGGCAAGCCGTTCTTCCTTATGGCCAACGCTCAGGATCCACATCGACCGTTCGCGGGGAGCAATCAGGAGATTGCATTCAAGGCGCGCGATAACGGGAGCACAGAGGCGCATTACGGCGGAGGCTTTCCGGACGCGACCGTGGCATTCGCACCCGCTGCCGTACCGGTTCCCGGTTTCCTTCCCGACTTGCCTGGTGTGCGACGCGAGCTCGCCGAGTACTACACGTCGGTCCGGCGCGCCGACGAGACGACCGGGGAGCTGTTGCGCGCTCTGGAGGAGTCCGGCCTCGCCGACAACACGGTGGTGATGTGGCTCTCCGACAACGGAATGGCGCTTCCGTTCGCGAAGGCCAACGTCTGGCTGCATTCGACGCACACGCCGTGGATCGTGCGCTGGCCGGGAACGGTGGCGCGCGGGCGCGTCGACAGAACTCACTTCGTCAGCGGCATCGATCTCGCGCCAACCCTTCTCGATATTGCCGGTCTGGCGAATCTCGACGGAGTCGATGGCCGTTCGTTCCTGCCACTGCTACGCGGCGAGCCTCAGGCCGGGCGCGAGCGCGTGTTCACACAGATCGACAAGATGAACTCAGGTGAGTCGTATCCGATGCGGTCGGTGATCGACGCGCAGTACGGCTACATCTTCAACGCCTGGGCAGACGGCAAGAAGGCGATGCGCATCGAGGCGATGGACGGCCGAACCTTCGCCACCATGCTCAATGCGGCGGAGACTGACACGGCGATCGCGGCCCGTGTCAGACATATGATCTACCGGACGAGGGAGGAGCTTTACGACTACCGGCGCGATCCGGACGCGCTCCACAACCTCATTGGAAGTCCCGGCTCGGACGTCATCGCCGCGAAGTACCGGGAACTTCTCCTGCGACATCTCCGCGAGTCCGCCGATCCACAGCTTCCGGCGTTCGAGCGGCTTCTCGCTCAGCGAGCGTCGAGATAATGCATCCGGGCCGCTCGTGGACTTGGGCTTCCGGTCACTGATGAGGGATCACACGACACTGCCGACGAGCCGAAGCGGCTCGCGCTTCCAGGATGGATTGACATCTAACCTGAGCCTTCGCGACTAGTTGCCCAACGTGTTTCCCCGCGACCGCTGCCTAACGTACGTTGCAGCTGACAAGCACTTTTCGGATGCGGCTTCGCCGCCATGGTTGTACTGTGCTTGCAGCTGAACTAATGCGTTATGCCGCAACCACCAGTACCAGGGTGCATGTTCCCGGCTCACATCCCCCTCTTGCACTGTAAGTACACCGTACATACATTCGTGCATGAGCGACCTCCGGTTTGAGTGGGATCCCCGCAAGGCGGCGGGCAACCTCCGGAAGCACGG
>JACDBX010000144.1 GCA_013694695.1 Gemmatimonadales bacterium
ATCCCAACCTAATGACTCTCCTGGATTCGGGCTCCGAAGGCGATCTGCTCTTCCTCGTGATGCCGATCGCCACCGGGTCGCTGCGATCGTACCTGCAGCAACACGGCGCGCCGCCGATCACGCAGGCGATGCCGATTCTGCGCGACGTCATCACTGCAATCCGCCACGCACACGCGGAAGGGGTGCTACACCGAGACATCAAGCCCGACAACGTGATGTTGCGGGACGGCGTCGCGATGGTAGCGGATTTCGGGATCTCGAAGGCGATGCTCGCGGCCCAGTCTGAAGACATGGGCCGGGCAATCACGCAGGCGGGCGTCGTCGTCGGGACCCCGGCGTACATGGCGCCGGAACAATGGCTGGGTGATCCATCGGCGGATCATCGTGCCGACCTCTTCTCGTTCGGGTGCATGGCCTACGAAGTGCTGGTGGGGGAGGCGCCGTTCGGCTCGGCCGACGCGGCCGATGCAACCCTTCGACGGATGCGGAGTTCGCACGCGGTTCAGGCCGAACGGCTCCGAGCTGTGGCACCGTTGGCAGTGGCCCAGATCGTGTCGAGCTGTCTCGAGTACGGCCCAGGCGATCGTCCGGCAGACGCCGGTGTGGTCGCGGCGGCTCTCGATCCCATGGCACGTGCACACGCACCCGGAAGGGGATTCCGGATGCGTGCGCTGCTCGGTGTGCTGCTGCTGGCTGCGGCGGTCGCGTGGTTCCTTGTCGCGGGCCGGTAGCCGGTCCTACATAGCCGGCGCAGGAGCCAGCGGGATGGTCGTGTGGCGAAGGATTTTCCAACCATTCATGTCCCGCCGCAACACGACCAGGTAGCGCGCCTTCACCTCTCCGCCACCGGCGGGATGCATGGTGGCCAAGC
The DNA here is from genome assembly GCA_013694695.1 of Gemmatimonadales bacterium. Lineage (GTDB taxonomy): Bacteria > Gemmatimonadota > Gemmatimonadetes > Gemmatimonadales > GWC2-71-9 > Palsa-1233. Next base: position 872 of record JACDBX010000144.1, read on the forward strand.
CCTGGTCAATGGCTGTCGCCCCGTACACCTGCACCGTGTCAGAGGAGATCACAAGGTGTGGGAACTCGGCCGCGCCCGACTTCATTGCGCCCAAGATGGCATCGTATCCATTGAGCACCGATCCATCGGCGTTGATCGACACGGCGTCCTTGGCGTAAAGCTTGGCGATGCCTGCGGCGTCCTTCTTGTTGTACGCCTCCGCATATTCAGTGCGAAGTGTGCTGATGTCGGCCAGTGCCGTCCGCAGCGGGACGCGGTCGGCGGCGATCTGGGCCTGCAGTGCCATGGGCGCGGCGGCGACCAGGGTCAGGAGGAAGGAGAAGCTGCGGCGAGCTGTGATCATGGTGTTGCCCTCGGCGGATGAAGGAATGTGACCTGCGACCTGTCGGGTTCGCGACGGGGCGACGGGTTGCCCCCTCGTTTGACCATACGACATTTTGGGGCGTGACCTGACATTGGGATGCGACCGAACCCGAGGAGACGACCCGTCTCGATCGGCACACCGATGATTTTCGGGGCCCGGGGCAGTCCATAAAGGCTACGTCCGCATTTCCGATTGAGCAACCACCACGATTGGACACGATCATGACCGACCAGACCGGCACCGTCCGCCTTCACCGGGTGGTACCTGCGTCGAGCTGGTGCCGGATGCCCTGACCGTCGGCCTGCTCAGGAGTCGCGGGCGGACGGCACACTCGGTATCCAGAGCAGCGCGAGCGTCGCGACCAACAGCGCCCACATCAGCCACGGCGGCAGGCGGAATCCCGCGGCTGACATGGTGCCTGGTGGAGCGGATGACGCAGCACTCGCCACAGCATCACGTGTCGCGCGACGCCGATTGGCGCGATCCAGTGATGCAAATGCTTTCCGGGGCGCAACATGGACGTGGAGGGTGTCGCCCCCGGTGGCGATCGACATCCAGCCGGTGTCCCGTGGCCAGAGAGTGATGCCGCGGTGGAGGCTGTCACCGCCGATGCGCAGGATGACGCCACTGACAGCGCCGCCATCGTCCAGCACGGCGCTGTCGGCCGACACTCCCACCCGTTCGATCAACAGCGGATGATCGACCCGCGCCAGGGCCTCGGTGGGTACCCACCACTCCGCGCGCTCGGGTCGCAATACCGCACCCATCAGGGCGGCCCACCACGCCGCTTCGCTCGGTTCGTCGCCCGCCAGCGCCCACCGCGAAGGCGTGGTGATGCGGGTCGCAACCAGTGCGCCCCCGCCCACTTCGGCGCGCCACGCGACTGCTGCACCGGCGACACTCGAGAGCACCGGAGTACCGCCGGAAATCGACAACGCGGCGGCTGGGATTGCCACCCTGGACACGTGGAGTGAATCCATGGCGACGCGGACCGGGTCGTTGCCGCCGCCACGGCGTACAACCGTGAACGGGAAGATCGGGGACCTGGTGAGGACCGAATCGACCAGGTACACCACGCCGAGCCCGCGGGGGAGTTGTCGGGCAACGGCATCGCGCTCGGCACGACTCAGCGTCGCCAGGCCGCCGGGCCCGAGCACGAGGGCATCGGTTCGCGCCAGCAGGGAATCGGTGAGAATGCGAACCGGCGATGCGGTGCCCCAGGTGGTGATGCGATCGTCGCGTGCTGTCACCCGCGTGCGCTGCAGCAGGGCGCCGCCCTGCGCCACCACAAGCTTGGCCAGTGCCGCGCCGTCACGCCCCGGTTGTCCCTCCACCAGCACCACCAGGAGCGTCGGCGCGGGGCGCACCTGAACCCCGATGGTCTCGCGCCCGCCCCCTGCATCGATCGTCCAGGTCATCATGCCGGGAACCCTGGGTGCCGCGGTGAATGCGAACGCACTGTCAGTCCATACCGAATCGGCGTGGCCATCGGGATGGTGCAGCGCCACCCACGATGAATCACGGATGTCCAGCTCGCCGGCGACGGTGATTCGTTCGCCGGCGACGGCGCGTCGCGGCCATGAGAGACGGGCGAGCCCAACCGGGTTCGACGGTTGATCCCACTCGATGGGGTGATCGCGAAGCAATGCCAGCGCATCGATGCCCAGCCCGTCTCCTTCGATGCGTACCGCTCCGCCGGGCGCGAGGCGCGAGACCTCTGCCTCGACCTCAGCATACGATGCCTCGTGAGCATCGCTTGACTCGATCACGACGCGATCAACCAGCGGCGTCGCGTGGTGTCGTGCCGTCGCGAGCGTGCCGAGGAGCAGGGCCACCGCGATCGCCGCAGCGACACGCGCCGGGCGGTGCACGGCATCACGGCGCCATTCGATCCCCAGACACACTACCGCGAGCCCGGCGCACGCAACGATCTGGGCGGGGGTCACGGGGTGTGGCCCGCTGCGGGTCGACGGATCAGTGGCGGCCCCGGCTGCGGGAGCGCGGCCAGCAGCCGCTCGCGCAAGCCAGCGACGCACTGTTCACAGCCATCGATGACCCGTCGGAGCAAACCGAGCGTCTCGATCACGGAGCCCGGGGCACCCTCGGTTGCACGTGCAGCCAGCCGCACCCCTGCCGCCTGGAGCGCATCGCGCCGACGCGCACCGGCGTGCTCGAGCTGCACCAGCGCGTCGCGGATCGGGATGTCTGGATCCTCCGCCACCGGCGTTCCGCCGCCCGTGAGCGGTGCCAGACTGGTGGCGAACCTGGTGAGGCGGGTACCCCGGACGTCAATCGCGGGCGGCTCGAAGCCGATGCGCTTGACGTAGGCGCGCGACGCCCGCCGGATCTCCTCAAGCGACTCCAGCGCTGCATACTCCGAGGGGAGCGCCGCGGCGGCCCTCCCGGTGCGGAGTTGTTTTTCGGCTTCCCACATCGACGACAGTGCCCGCTTGAGCAACGTCTTCACGCCGGTGCTGAGCAGCGTCGCGTTCTCGGCCATGTCGTGATCGTGCCGAAAATCGTCGGCGGTGACGACGTGATCCTCGTCCGCCGGCTCGCCGGGTCCGCCTTCATTTTCCTCGCCCACAAGTTCGCCGTAGCGGATGCGGAGCAGGTGCTGTTCGTAGCCGATATCCATCGAGCGCCGCATCACGTCGCCGCCGCGGCCGAGCCGGATGTCCCGGAGCAGCGCCTCGGTGTCGAGGATGATCTGTCGCTGGCTCCGGAAAACCGCAGGTTCAACCTGTAGCGCAATTCCGGGCAGGGTCGCGGTGCTCGTTGTTGCGGTGTCGAGCATCGTGATGAAGATCGTCTCGGATCGCGCCGATTGCGGTCGGGGCTGCCGTCGATCGAACGCCTCGAATGTGAGCAGCACCTCATCGCCGGGCGCGACGCCCAGCGAATCGAGGTTCACCAGCCGCGAAACGACGATCGCGGCACGCCCCCGGCGCGACTCGACCTCCACGGCGAGCGTCTGCTCGCGGAAGGTGGCGCCCTCACCTCGACCCCCGACCAGGGCAATCAGGCGGGTCCGCCCGAGTCCGTGATCATCGCGAACAAGGGCGCGAGCGACCACGACGTGCGGCTCGGTCCAGTCGATCACGATCCGGGTGGGCGGTGCCAGAATAGACAGCAGCGGTGGCTGGTCGGCGATCATCATGATCAGTCGATCCTCGGTGCGAACCGTCTGGCTGCCCCGGGTCGCTTCGACGCGCCAGACCAGCGGACGAGTGAGCGAGATCGAGGCCGCCCACGTGTCACCGTCCGGCGTCGCCACCAGCGTATCACCGGCGGACGAGATGACCCTGACGGTTTCGGCGCCCCTCACTCGCGCGGACCAGGTCACCATGCTCCCTTCTTCCGCCGAGTTCGTGGTGGCGGCGGCCGTGCGGGACGGACGCCCGGTATAGGCGGGTGGGGTCCAGCGCACTTCCACAGCGGAAATCGTGAGCGTCGCGACCCGCGCCACTGGGGTCGCTTCGCGCGGTTCCGCTGCACCTTCGGTTGGCAGGAGGAGTGCGATGGCCAACGCGACACCGGCGAGGGTCGCCATGCCGAGGGCCGTGCGCATCGTTGCGGAGCGCATCGGCGGAATCGACGACATGGCGAGTGCATCAATCACTCGCTGGCGCTGGATGCGGCCGACCACTGTGTCGGGATCGGTCAGCAGCAGTTCGGCGCTCTCCTCGACGCGCAGGACCGTGCGGTCGATGTGCCGCGCGACGGTACGCGCCGTGACTGGACGTCGACGGGCAATCCACGCACCGATGGTGATGACGAGCATCCCGCCGAGTGATCCCCAGCGCGGTGAGGCATCGAAGCGGATGGCCCAGGCACCGAGCGCCAGGCCAACCATGACCGCTGCCAACATCCACGCCGCGATTCGCGAGGTGCGGATGCGGTGTGCCCGCGCCTCCAGGATGTGCGCGCTCACCACTTCCGCCGGAGCGCCACGACCCGCTCCACCGCTACCAGCGCAACCAGCTTCCACCAGACCGCGGGACGTGCATCGCGTGCGCTGCGCGACGCAGTCACGGCCGAGTCACGCGAGGGACGGCGTTGCGAGGTGGGCGGCGCTGCGGTGCCTGTTGCCGCGAGCGTTTCGGCGACCGCGATAATTTCGACCGGATGCGTCGTTCGCGGACGCGCGCCGACGTACCGGCCGTCACCACCGGGGGCGACCATCACGATCGTGTCATGCCGCCCGACGGAGGAATCGGCCCACGTGAGGAGTGTCCATGGATGTGGTGACGGGGTGAACTCTGCGACTCGAACTCCTGCGGTGCGCAATGAGTCGGTGACATGCTCGAGTCCGGTCGGGACCACCGCGACCCGCTTGGCAGGGCGATCCGCCGTGAGCTGCGGCCCCGCCAGATACATGGCGCCGAGGACGATGATCGCACAGCGGAGCAGCAGGAGTGGAACGTCGCGCAGGTGTCGCCGGCGCCGGGTCACGACCGAGGAGCTGAGGTCCGCCACGCTACCGACCCGGATCACCTTGGGCGGTCTTTGATCGCGAAGGTGCAGCAGGATCGGAATCGCGACGGCCAGTGCGGCAGCAAGCCAGGCCGGTGCCAGCCACTGCATCGGTCAGCGCCTGCCGACGCGGCCGGCGAGCCACCCGGCGAGGGCAGGTGCGAGCGGGCTTTGGCAGTCGACCATCACCACGTCGATTCCCCCACGGCGCGCAGCTTCGGTCTCGACTTCCAGCCGAGCATTGCGAACATGGCGTGCATCATCGTCCACCACCACCTGTTCGCCTGTCTCGAGATCCTCCAGCGTGACCGGTTCACCGTATGCGACGTCGCGCTCTCGAGGGGTGCGAAGCACGACAATGGTACAGTCGAGCCCGCTGCGCTCGAGGGCGGGCCGCAGGACATCGTCGGGGTCGTGCCAGTCGGTGACCAGCACCAGTGCACCATCGCGCCCGCCACCGGTGGCAGCGATGGCGGTCTCGACCCGGGCAGGAAATGAACCGGCGGGCGCTGCGCGATCGAGCGCATCGATGATTCGATCGGCCTGACGGCGGTCGCGCGACGGCGGTACGGTGCCGCCCACGTGCGAAAGTACCGCCAGCGACGGCAGGTCGCCCTGGCGCACCGCGCACTCGGCGAGTGCTGCGACAATGCGACGCGCTGCATCGAACTTGACGATGCCATCCTCGGTGTGTGCCATCGATGCCGTGGCGTCGAGGAGGAAACGGATGGGAATTGCCGTTTCCGCGTCGGCCTCGCGCACATAGAGCCGATCGGAACGGGCCAGCAATTTCCAGTCGACATGTCGCAGGTCGTCGCCCGGCTGGTAGCCGCGGTACTGCGCGAACTCGAGTCCCGTTCCCGGCAGGCGGCTGGCGTGGCGTCCCTCGGCCACCCCAGCGCCCACCCGCCGTGCGCCGATGGGGAGTTGGGCCAGCGCGGCGGCCAGCGCGGCGTCATGCCACGCCGGACGGGTCATGCGACGGGAGCCGGCGGGTCGGGGAGTTGGGCCAGCAGGGCCGCCGTCACCGCGTCGGCGTCGATGCCCTCGGACTCGGCGCGGTAGGTGAGCAGGATTCGGTGCCGCAGCACGGCCGGCGCGATTGCGCGGAGGTCATCCAGGGTCACGGCGAAGCGGCCGTTGAGTAGTGCGCGCGCCTTTGCGCCCAACACGAGCGCCTGACCGGCGCGCGGACCTGCACCCCAGCGGACGGCGTCGCGCACCATCGTATCGGCGCCGGCCCCGGGACGGGTGGCGCGCACCAGCCGCGCGGACCAACGCAGCAACGGCGCGCTCACCGGGACATCCCGCACGATGGCCTGCAACGCAATGATCGCCGCGGCGTCGAGCACCGGCTCCGGCGCAGGTGCCGTGCGCCCGGTGGTGCGCGCGAGAATGTCGGTTTCCTCGTTCTCGTCGGGGTACCCGACCGTGAGCTTGAGGAGGAACCGGTCGAGCTGCGCCTCCGGGAGCGGGTAGGTACCGGCCTGCTCGATCGGGTTCTGGGTCGCGAGCACGAAGAACGGGGCGGGGAGGGGGTGGGTGGTACCCGCGTAGGTGACGGAATGTTCCTGCATCGCCTCCAGCAA
>JACDBX010000011.1 GCA_013694695.1 Gemmatimonadales bacterium
CCCCCCCCCCCGGTATCCGCGCAAGTCCCCCACCGCACCTGACATGTTCGCGGTACGCGACGTTGATCCTGGCCATTGCCCCACCACGCTGCAGGCCTGATCTTGATTGGATCCCTCGAATGCCGACACCAGCACCCAGGCCCGCTCGGACACGGACATCCCGAGGCGTAGACTTCCACAAGCTGAGGCCCCCGTTGCGCACCCCCATCGCAGCGCTTCGCGTCGTTCGCCCCGGTTCGTGCATCACCAACCTGCCAACCCGGTTCGCGGGCCCCTGTCCGACACCCCCGAGGCTGTTCATGCCGCATCGCCGTTCATTCGCCTTCGCAGCCTGCTTCGTGCTGGTCGCGGCATGCGGTAAGTCCGATGCTGCCGATGCGGCGGGCAATCCCGATTCCCTGGCCGCCGACACCCTTGCTGGGAAGTCGACGCTGGCCCTTCCGGTGGTTGGCGAAGAGGTGCGCATGGGCGACCTCGTGCTCACTGTGACCGCACAGGGCCAGCTCCGCACCGATGCCTCGGCGTCGCTTAAGGCCGAGGCGTCAGGGACCGTGCAGCGGATGCTGGTGCGCGCCGGAGACAGGGTGCGCCGCGGGCAAGCGCTGATGCGCTTCGACCCCCGCCCCTTCGATCTCGCCGTCGACGAGGCGCAGGCAGCAGTCAGGGCCGCCGAAGTGAGCTACATGGTGGAAATAGGCCCCGACTCGATTGCGACTGGGAAGGCACCGACTCAGGCACGGCGCGATTACGCGATCTCACGCTCGGGCCTCGAAGGCGCAAAGGTCCGACTCGCCCGCGCCAAACTCGAGCGCGAACGCGCGGTGATCACCGCACCATTCGACGGGATCATCGAACGTGTGGGTACGTCCGTGGGTGAGCGAATCAGCGCCGGACAGGAAGTAGCCGTGGTCGTCGACTTGTCGAACCTGCGGGTTGAGGCTGATGTTCTTGAGCACGACCTGCCACTGCTGCGAGTTGGCGGCGAAGCGTTCATCACCGTTCCTGCTGCACCCGACAAGCCGGTGCACGGCCGGATCGCCGCAATCCTCCCCATGGTCGACAGCACCACGCGCGCCGGTCGGGTGATCATCCGCGTGCGCGGCGACGGCACAATGCGCCCGGGGATGTACGCGAGTGCGCGCCTCGAGGCAGCGCGGCTCCCCAACCGGATCATCGTCCCGACCAGTGCGGTGGTAGAGCGCGAGGGCCGGCCGCTGGTGTTCACCGTGGTGGATGATCACGCCGAGTGGGTGTACATCCAGCAGGGGCGAAGCAACGGGCGTGACACGGAGATACTGCCCGACAGCGCGACCGGCGAGATACCGCTCACACCGGGAATGATCGTACTCACCGAGGGTCACCGCACGCTTTCGCACCTGGCGCCGGTGCGCCTGACGGCGAAGCGCGAAGCCGACCCCAACTGACGCCGCCGTGTCGCTGAGTTCATCGGCGCTGCGCCGCCCGGTCGCGACCTTCGCGGCCACTCTCGCACTCGTCCTGCTCGGCGTGGTCTCACTCGGCCGGATGCCGGTGACGTTGCTCCCCGACGTCACGCTGCCCGTCCTCACCATCCGCACCATCTACCCGAACGCAGGCGCCGAGGAAGTGTCGCGGCTCGTCGCCGAACCGATCGAACAATCGGTTGGTGCCACGCCTGGCCTGGTTGAAGTACGGTCGGTGTCGCGCACCGGCGAGGGGAACACCACGCTCCGCTTTCAGTGGGGCACCGACATGGCGAAGACGGTGCTCCAGGTGCGCGAACGACTCGACAACGCCCGCGCCGGCTTGCCGCAGGGGGCGGAACGCCCGACCCTCCTCACCTCCGACCCGGGTGAACGCCCGATCGCGGTGCTCGGCCTCACCGGCCCCGGCGACCTGCGGGCGATCTCGCGCACCGCGCTCGACGTCCACGCGCGTCGTCTCGAGCAGATCCAGGGCGTGGCGAGCGTGGCCGTGGTGGGCGATCCTGACGATGAGATCCGTGTCGATGTCGATCCCGATCGCGCACGTTCGCTCGGGCTCACGCCGGACGACGTCGCCACTGCCATCTCGTCGGCAAATGCAGCGGCGCGTGGTGGCACCATCCGGCGCGGCCAGTTCCGCTTCTCGGTGCGCACCCTCACCGAGCTGCGCGACCCCGCCGAGATGCGCGACATCCCGGTCGGGCCGGCGAGCAAACATGTGTTTTTGGGTGACATCGCCACGGTGGTGGCGGCGTCGGCCGACCCGCGCACAGTGGTGCGACTCGACGGAACGGCAGCGGTGGGCCTCGTGGTGTACAAGGACGCAGGGTCGAACACCGTCAAGGTGACGCGCCTCCTTGAGGAACAGATCGAGGCGCTCCGCACCGAGTTTCCCGATGTCGAGATCCGGCTGGTCGCGGCGCAGGCGAAGTTCGTCCGCGACGCGCTCTCGAATCTCTCGCAGGAGATCATTGCCGGTGGGTTGATGTCGATCCTGCTGATCCTGCTGTTCCTGCGCGACTGGCGCACCTCGCTCGCGATTGGCCTGATCGTGCCACTCTCGGTGCTGGTGACGCTCACCCTACTGCAGGTGCTCGACGTCACCATCAACATCCTCTCACTCGGTGGCCTGGCGCTCGCGGTGGGCCTCTTGGTCGACAACGCGATCGTGGTGTCGGAAGCCACCGGGCGAAAGCGTGAAGAAGGTGTAGAGCACGAGCTGGCGGCACAGGAGGCCGCGGAAGAGGTTACCGGTCCACTGGTGGCGGGGACACTCACCACGCTGCTGGTGTTCGGGCCGATCGTCTTCGTGCAGGGCCTCGCGGCGGCACTCTTCCGCGATCTATCGCTGGCGGTGGTGACATCGCTCACCGCGTCGCTGGTCATGGCGCTCACGGTGATGCCGGTGATGCTCAACTGGGGGCGGAAAAGGGCAGGCGTGAAGGCCGGGCCGGCCGGTGTTGTCGCGCCGCGACCCGACCGCTTTGGTCTCGACGCGTGGGGGCGCCGCGTGGCGGAAGGATACGAACAAGGCATGGAATGGTGCCTGGCGCGGCCACGCGCCGTTTTCACCATCGGCATCGTCGCGACGCTGCTCACGGTCTTGGTCGCGATGCAGTTGCCACGCGAGATCCTTCCTCAGGTGGATGAGGGCACGGCTGTCGCCGAACTGCGGCTGCCACCCGGTACGGCCATCGAGGAGACGCAACGGCAGGCCGCGCGCCTCGAGTCGGCAGCACGCGCGCTCGGCAGCAAGGGCGTCTACACCCGCATCGGTGTTGCGTCGGACGAAGAGGTGCTCGCGGGTGCAGAGCCCGGCACCGCAGGCACGGCAGTGTTCGTGATCCCGGTGCCGGATGGCGACGATGCATCACGTTTCGCCGACTCGCTCCGGAAATCAGTGCCCGACCTCGCGCAGGGAATGCTCAGCATCGACCTTGCCGGACAATCGGAGTTCGGTTCGCTGATCGGCCGTGAGGGTCGTACCGTGCGCGTCGAGGTCTCAGCGCCCAAGCTCTCGCAGTCGGCGCGCGACGCCGTCGCGGTCCGCGAGGCAATGGACTCCGTTCCCACGCTTGCCGACGTGCGCGACGCC
>JACDBX010000145.1 GCA_013694695.1 Gemmatimonadales bacterium
CAATATCCACTCTATTCACTCTAACGAGAGGGGATAGTTTTGGTGGAATGGGAATAAGAAATCATACTCCAAGGTATATATAAATAAGGAGATATTCGATGGATAGTATACTTCCTCGAATAATCCAATCAACCGATTAATCTTTCTTTCTATCTTGTAGATCTGCTTCTATAAGAGCTATAGAACATCTTCATGTATTATCTATTCCGGACCACATCTACGAAAAGCTTCTTTACGTAAGTAATCCATATAAACAAGCATAACATACCCAGTATTTATTCCTAATTCAATTGGTATTTTTCTTCCTCCTGTTCTGTTTCTGTTGCTCTTTTCTATCTAATTAGTCTGGACATGTACGAACAATAGAAGAGCGATGCGAGTTCCTACAACAATTCCCATTTTTCCAACATATGAGTACGTCTTCTCTGCGTTATTTAGGAGAAATTCTTCATATCCGCAAGTATAAATTGGGCGAAATTATCGTAAAACAAGGCGATCCTACCGGTAATCAATTCTCCTCATCTGTAATTATAAAGGGTCCAAAGGCATATCAATATTGTTGTTTCTCGTATTTGATCCTTCCTTTATATCTTATCTATCATATAGATGGAGTGTATTTTATTGCAAAGGGAGAATGTAGAGTACTGAAAAGGGTAGAAATAGCCAAATTGGAGAAACATAAATGGGTTCCTATAAGGACGCTCAAACCCAATCAATATTTTGGAGAAGTAGGGGCGATTACCAATACCCCAAGGTAAATAATACGGAATGATAGTTGGTTAACCTCATCGAATCTATCCATCCATCATCCATCATCCATCATCCATCATCCATCACCGGTTCTATATCAACCCCAGTTTTCGCCGGATCATCCACTCACTGCCGAATCCGGCGACGGCAAGCGCGAACAGCCACAACATGTCGCGCAGCGATCGACGCGGCGCCGTCGGCGTGAACTCGGCGTCACGGCGTTCGAGTGTCGGCGGCGCCGGGACGAGTTCATCGGAGAAGGGCTCGACGGCGAGACTGCCCCGCCCGCCACCGTCCAACTGGTATTGATACTTCCCCACTGGCAGCGCCAACGACGCCTCGCCCGCACCATCGAACCGCAGCGAATCGATCCGCTCTGCCCCCGGGCCCTCCAGCGTGATGCCGAGCGGGGTTGGCGCGCCCGTGGCTGCCCAACGGAACCGCACCGGACGTCCGCGTTGCGTCACCGCGTCCACCACTTGCGCCCGGGCGCCGGCCTGGTCGGGAGAGCCGAGCAGCCACGCGGCCGCGTCGGCGATGAGCGTGCGCCACGCCTGGTCGCTGGCACCGCCCCGGAAGGCCCACCGATACAGTCCGTCCACACCGAAGATCACGGTGCGCCCTGCAGGGCCGTCGCGCCCAGCGAGCACCCCGATGCCATCACCGCGGCGCGCGAGCCGGGCGTGCATCCCCACCCAGCCCCCGCTCGGGACCGGAACGGCGGCAACCGCCACGGCCGGCGGAAGGCTGTCGGGATCAAGTCCTGCGAACGCTCCCATGATCGGTGACGCACCCGCGGGGGTGAGATACCAGTCGCCGGTGGTCACGGACGGCGCCCAGAGCAGGCGTGCGCGGCCAACCTGGCGCCAGCGCACCGTGTCGCCGCGGACGGCAAGCAGGTCGGCACGTGCCGCGGCGGCGGCCACGTCCGCCGCAGCAACGGGCGTGAGGTCGTCCATGCGGCGCCAGCGGCCCGGCTCGAGCTGTACGTAGCCGCGCACCGGTGACTCCACCACTTCGCGTAGCGTGCGATAGAGGAACCGCGCGTCCCAATCGGGTGAAGCAGCGAGGACCACGACGCCCGGCGTCGGGGTGACCGCCATTCTCACCTGGCGCAGGTCGTCGTCGGGTTCCGCGTCAGGTTCGCCGCTGCGCACGACGTCGATCCAACGCTCGCCTGTGACGCCTGTGGGTATCCTGACCGACAGACGCACGCGAGCGTGTCGCCGCCCATCGAAGCGTGCAGTTCCCGCGGCGAGGACCTGCGACCCGTCGCGGATCACGACGCGGGACGTATCGGGGACGGTGCCGGACGCCGTGAGCTCGACCTCGAACGTCACGGTGTCGCCCGCGGTGGCGCGCGCCGGGGCGGTCACGCGCGTGAGCGCGACGTCGTCGTCCACGCGCCGGTCGATGCGCCGCACCGTTATTTGCGCCAGCAGGTCCGGTGGCAAGAGGGTGGCGTCGGCGATCTCGCCGTCGGTCACCACCACCACCGGGCGGCCGGCGCCGAGTGCGCCGCGAATCGGACCATCGAGTTCGGAACGCCCGCCTGGTTCGCCCGGAACGAGTTCGCCGAATGTCGTCGTGTCGCCCAGCGACGCGCCGAGCGCACGCGCTGAATCGATCGACCCGCCAGCGGCGTGCATGGAGACGGAATTGTCGACGAGAACGAGGGGGCGCGGGGTGTGGAAACGGGCCAGCATCCCCGGGTCAAACAGGAGGAGGAGCAATGCCCCCACCGCGACTGCACGTGAAATCGCCGCGAAGACCACCGTGCGTTCCGTCAATCGGAAGCGGTAGGTCCACGCGGCGAGTGCCGCAGCAAACAGCAGGACGGCAGTGAGGACGGCCACGAGCCCGTGCTAGTGGCCGGTCAGCGGATGCTCAGCGCGCCGATGCCAGCGTGGTGCGATCGAGCAGGCGCATCAGCACGTCGCGATCCCGCTCGAACTCGTCCATGCTGGAGCGAGCGAGTGGCGCGCCGGCGTCGGACTTGATGCTCTTCGGATCACGGGCGACCCCCTCGATCCGGAACTCGTAGTGCAGGTGCGGACCGGTTGCGAGACCGGTCGAGCCAACCTTGCCGATCTCCTGTGCCTGCGACACGCGCACGCCGGCACGCAAACCGGATGCGATGCGGGACAGGTGCCCATAGCGCGTGGTGACGCCGTTGCGATGCCGGATTTCCACCAGGTTGCCGTATCCACCAGCGCGGCCCGCGCGCACCACGATGCCGTCGCCCGCAGCGCGCACCGGTGTGCCCGTGTTGGCAGCGTAATCAACTCCCTCGTGTCGGCGGGTCCGTCCGAGCACCGGATGGAACCGGGCGCGGGAGAAGCCACTCGAGATGTGGCGGAACGCGACCGGGGCCACGAGGAACGCGCGCTTGAGCGCCTTGCCATCGGCGTCGTAGAACGCCGCGCGGCCGCCGTCCGCAAACGCAAACGCCTTCAGGTCCTTGCCAGCGATCGACAGCGAACTCGCCAGGATCCGGCCGAAGCGCATCTCGCCGTCCTCGGAGACCATGCGCTCGACGACGGCAGCGAAGCGGTCGCCGGGCTGCGGATCGCGCGAGAAGTCCACCGAGTGCTCGTTGACCTCCGCGAGGTCGTAGACCATCCGGATTCGCTCCCCGCGGTCGAGCGTGGCCGCGCTGACCCCACGGTCGACGGCGTCGTACATCGAGGTCTCGATGCCGCCGGCAACACGAATCGTGTCAGTGCGCCAGCGCACCGGAATCGCCTCCCCTTCCCAGCTCCCCGACGACGTGCGGATGAACCGCAACCGCTGCTCGTCACTCGCCCGAACCTCGACATGGGTCGGCTCGTCGGTGTTCACGTCGCGGCGCACGGAGAACACCATGCCGGCCCGGAAGCGGCGCGGATCAAGCTGCAACGTTCGCGCGAGGGCCCCGAGGTCGAGCCCGCTGATCCCCTGGCGGGCGAAGAGGGTACTCACCGTCTCGCCGCGCTGGAGGGTGTCACGCACCTCGCGGAACGGAAGGGTGACCACGATCGGATGGGCCGTCGGAACGTCGGAGAGCCTCGTCCAGGGCCACTGACCGCGCACGGCGAACGACAGTGCGAAGCCGAGTACCAGCACGGCGAGGATGAATCGGGAAGAACGCAAGTGCATCAGTCCATTTGCCGCCTGATGAAGGTAGGGATTTCCATGTCGCCGATATCCGGCGCGCTGGAGGGGCGAGCCGTCGGAGGGGGCGCTGGTCGAACAAACGGCTGTTGGGCCGGGGGCGTTCCCGCCGAAGGCGAGCTTGGCGCCTGCATAGGGGATGCATTACCCGAGCCAGCCGTCGCACGCCTCGCATTGAAAGGTAACACGGTAGATGTGGACACTGTACGCTCGACCACTGGTTCCCCTGTCACGGCGCGGTCGAAGCCGGTCGCGATCACCGTGACACGCACCTCGCCGTCGAGTCGCGAGTCGCTGCCGGCACCGAAGATGATCTGCGCCTCATCCCCGACCGCATCGTGGATGATCTCGCTTATCTGAGTGGCCTCGCCCAGAGTGAGGTCGTTCCCGCCCACGATGTTGATCAGGACACCACTGGCGCCATTGATCGAGACATTGTCGAGCAGTGGCGATGAAATCGCCTGCTGCGCGGCCTCCAGCGCCCGGTTCTCGCCCCGCCCCGTCCCGGTACCCATCAACGCCGCCCCGCCGTTCTGCATTACCGTCCGCACGTCGGCGAAGTCAACATTGATGATCCCGGTGGTGGTGATGAGTGACGCAATGCCCCGCGTCGCGTTCAGCAACACTTCGTCGGCCTTCTTCAGGGCATCCTGGAACGGTATTCCCTTCCCGACCACCGCGAGCAGCCGTTCATTCGGTACGACGATCATGGTGTCAACGTTTCGCCGGAGCTCGGTGATTCCCATCTCGGCCTGCTTCATCCGCTTCCGTCCCTCGAAGAGGAACGGCTTGGTGACGATCCCGACGGTGAGTGCCCCGATGTCCTTCGCGATCTGCGCGATGATCGGCGCCGCCCCGGTCCCAGTACCGCCGCCCATGCCGCAGGTGACAAAAACCAGGTCAGCGCCCTGCAGGTGCTCGAGAACTTCGTCGCGATTCTCCTCGATTGCCTGGCGCCCGATCTCGGGGCGCGCACCGGCGCCGAGTCCGCGGGTGAGCTTCTTGCCGATCTGGACCTTGATGTCGGAGCGCGATGACGCCAGAGCCTGTGCGTCGGTGTTGACCGAGATGAACTGCACCCCGGCGAGCTGCTCCTCGATCATCCGGTTGACCGCGTTGCCGCCGCCACCGCCCACGCCCACGACCTTCATGCGGGCGTTCTGCGCCGACTGCTCCTCCAGCTCGAAAATCATTCCGTTGCCCATGTGCCGCCCCCCGAGGGTCCGTCAGAAGAAGTCCTGAAACCATCTTTTCACCGGGCCGAAGACCCGCTCAACCGCGGGCGAGGTCTTGCCGCCCGCCCCGAAGCCGCCACCCATCGCCACCTGCCGCGCACCGTAGAGCGCGAGTCCGGTGGAAACCGCGAATGCTGGTGTCGAAACCCGATCCACCAGCCCTCGCAACCCATCCGCAGGATAGCCGATTCGCACCGGCGCCGCGAACACGTCGCGGGTAAGCTCCACGACTCCCGGGGCGCTCGCTGCCGCGCCGGTCACGACCACCCCGCCGGGGAGCCCTGCCATCGACCAGCCCGCCCGCGCCACCTCGTCGCACGCCAACTCGAGCGTCTCCTGCATCCGCATGTGCATGATATGGGCGACAAGCCTCCGCGGAGCGCGACGAGGGGGGTGTCCCGCCCCGCCGGGAAGCTCGATCACCTCGACCTCGGGCACCATCGGCTCATACGCCGCGCCCCAGGTTTCCTTGATACGTTCGGCGTCGGCCTGGGTCACCTGCAGCCCGTGGACCAGGTCGCCCGTCACGTGACTCCCCGCGAAGCGGAGTGACGCGGTGTGCCGCAGCTTCCCGGCATGGAAGATCGCCACGTTGGTGCTTCCGCCGCCGAGGTCGACGAGTACCGATCCCATCTCACGCTCGTCGGCGCTCAGCACGGAGAGCGACGCCGCGAGAGGTTCAAGGACAAACTCGCCGACATGCCACCCGGCCTTCTCGATCACCCGGCGCATGTGAGCCATCGCGCTCGACCGCACGCTGATCAGGTAGACCTCGGCCTCCAGTCGCTCGCCGCTCATCCCCACCGGGTCACCGTAGCCGGCCTGGCCATCAACCCGGTACTCGTGGGGAATGGCGTGCAGCAGCTCCTGGTCGTGGCCGAACGAGACGTTGCTGGCGACATCATTGACCCGTGCGAGGTCCGACGTTCGTATCTCGCTGCCCGGGACGCTGGCCACGCCGTGCGACACCCGATGCGCCACGTGCTCGCCGGCCACGCCGCAGTAGACAGTGCCGACCTCGATCCCCGCGATCTTCTCGGCGTCCAGCATCGCCTTCCGGACCGCGCGGGTGGTTTCCTCGAAATCGCGGATCACTCCGCGACGGACCCCGGTGGTCCGCTCGACCCCGACCCCGAGGATCCGCACCCCGCAGGACCGCGAGTCGCCGGTGACCTCGCCGATCAGCGCGGTAACCTTGGTGCTGCCGGCATCGACCGCCGCGACCAGCCGCTGGACCGCGACTGTCATGCGCGGGAGCGATGCACGAAGACCCGACCCGCAAACCGCCCGTCGATTTCGCGCCACGCCACATTGTGCTGGGACAGGTAATCGCGCACGAGCATCACCGAACGAAGGGTTTCGCGCGTGGCATCGGGGCGCAGGCGAACGCGCTGTCCCGCCGACTCGATGATCACGTCACCCTGTACGTCGGCGGCGCTGTCGATCGCGGCATACCACTCAGGATCGACCAGCATGATGTGCGCCAGCAGGGTGGCCGCCGCCTGGCCGTGGTCGATGACCGGGAGCGACACGGGTGCGCGCGCCGGATCGAACGGCAGGATCGCCCCGCGATGGTCAACCATCTCGAGGCGGTCGGCCAGCTGGACGAGCGCGACCGGGACCGCCTCGTTGACCCGGATGAGGAGTGTCCCCGGAAATCGCCGGGTGACCTGAGCCCCCACCACGCCGGGAATGCCGCGAGCCGCCGCCTCGACCGGACCCGCCGGGTCGAGGATGCTCGCATCCTCGGGGAGTCCGAGGCGACCGACCACCGCATCGGCGTCGAGATAGGTAAGCCCATCAACCTCGACCCGCTCGATCGCAAAGAACGAAGATTGACGAGCCAGCCGCGGCAGGCCCAATGCGACCGCCGCGGCGAGCGCCACCGTCGCCATCAGCGCCATGGCTCGCCTGCCCTTCACAGCACTTCCCGCCCTGCCGCCACGTCATGCGCCACCCGCGTCACGTCGCCCGCGCCGAGGGTCAGCAGGACGTCCCCGTCGCGCAACATCTTCATCACCTCCGCCACCAGACGTGTCCGATCCGGCTCGTACACGACGATCGCGCCGCCGTCGACAGCCGCGTCAGCCACGATCTTCCCGGTGACGCCGGGCTCGGGCTGCTCGCGGGCGCCGTACACATCGGTCACGATCACGAGGTCGGCGGTCGCGAGGCGTGAACCCATCGCCGCCCCGTGCTCCCGGGTGCGGGAATAAAGGTGCGGCTGGAATACGGCCACCAGGCGGCGATCGGGATACGCCTGGCGCGCAGCACCGAGGGCGGCTTGCAGCTCCGTGGGATGATGGGCATAGTCATCGACAACCGCGACGCCGGCGAACTCCCCAAGCCGCTCGAACCGACGCCCCACTCCCTCGAAACCCGCCAGCGCATCGAGTGCCCCGTCGACATCCGCGCCGAGTGCGGCCACCACTCCCAACGCTGCAGCGGCGTTGCGGAGGTTGTGCATTCCGGGGATGGCCAGCCGCAACACCACCGCTCGACCATCGGGAAGCGTCACGTCGGCAATCGAGCCCAGGGGTCCCATCTCGCGCGGAGTGAGGGCAATGTCGGGTGCGTCCGGGCCCACCCGCCACACCGTGCTGCCCAGCGCGTCGGCGACCCGGTCGCTCCCCGCGTCGGCCGTGCCCACGATCGTTCGGGTCGCGCGCGAGGCAAACGAGACGTACGCGAGCTCCATCGCCTCGACCGACCCATAACATTCCAGGTGATCGGGCTCGACGTTGTTCACAACGGCGATCGTGGGATGCAGCGTCAGGAATGCCTGGTCGTACTCATCTGCCTCGACCACGAAGAGGTCGTCGCCGTCGAGCGCAGCGTTGCCGCCCCAGGCCGGCACGCGCCCGCCCGCCAGTCCCGACGGGTGCAGCCCAGCTCCCCGCAGGGCAAGCGTGGTCATCACTGTGGTGGTGGTCTTGCCGTGGGTTCCTGAGATCGCGACCAGTGTCGTGCCGTTCACCAGCGCGGCGAGTGCCTGCTTGCGCGGCACGACAGGCACTCCCTGCTCCCGCGCAGCCACGAGCTCCGGATGCCCGTCCGCGATTGCGGCACTCGCGACGATCGCACGCGCGCCGGCCACGTGCGCCGGATCATGCTCATCCGAGACGACCGCCCCCTTGGCACGGAGGTCATCGAATGCACTGCTCTCGCGGTCGCAACCGCTCACCGGCACGCCGCGACGGAGGGCGGCGAGCGCAAGCGCGCTCATGCCGGCGCCGGAGATGCCGACAAAATGGAGCGGTCGTGGGTCGGTCGGGTCGAACAGGGAGGTCACGGCAGGAAGATAACGAGGTTGCCGTGTCAACCGATGCCGCCCTGCCCCGCCGGCCCCCTAGTACTGCTCGATCATGATCAGCGAGAACCGTTCAATGATTCGTGCATGGAAGGGGCGCTTTTGCCACTCCACGAGGTCCATCTCTTTCGCATCCGCCAGGTCGTCAACCACGCCCTTCTCGACCGCCGCCGCGAAGCGCGCGTCCCGCACCGCAAGAACCGTCTCCTCATTGAGCTCCATGCTGCGTTCGTCGAGATTCGGCGACCCCACCATCGCGACGATGCCGTCACTCACCACCACCTTCGCGTGCATCATCGTCTTCTCGTACTCGTAGAGGCGCACCCCCGCAGAGAGCAGTTCCTCGTAATACACGTGCCCCGCGCGACGGACCGGCCGGGCGTCGGTCGTGCCCCCCGGTACCAGGATCCTGACATCGACGCCCGCCTTCGCCCGCTCGACAACGATGGCCCGTAGGCGGTCATCGGGGATGAAGTACGAATTCGAGATGTACAACCGTTGGCGCGCCGAGCGGAAAACCATCCAGTGACACAGTCGGATCGGCTGGTCAGTGTCGCTCGGCGACGATACCACCGCCACCCCAACCGGCTGGTCCTCCGACTGGTCGTCACCCGCTGGCGCGGGAAAGAAGGTCGGCCCCGACAGGATCTCGCCGCATGAATACACCCAGTCATTTGCAAAGGCTGCCTGGATCCCACCCGCCAGTTCGCCGGTGAATCGACTCATGTTGTCGCGCCACTCCTCACCATTGCGGGCATCGCCATCCCACTTGTCGGCCACGGAGGCGCCGCCCGTGAAGGCGGTGTGGCCATCGATCACGATTGCGCGCTGGTGCGACCGCTTGTGCGCCCGGACCATGCTGTACCACTTCAGCGGCCGGAAGAAATGCAGCATCACCCCGGCGTCGGTGAGCCGCTTGCGATCCTCGTCCTTGAACTTCATTGCGCCGAAGGCGTCGGGGTGGACTCGTACCGCCACGCCACGCCGCCGCGCCCGCAGCATCGCGCCGATCATCCGGTCGCTCACTTTCCCCGATTCCCAGATGTAACACTGAAAATTGATCGTGGTCGTGGCCGCGTCCATCGCCGCCTCCATCGCACCGAAGAAGGCGTCGCCATTCTGCAGTATCTCGGCGGAGTCGCCCCTCCGCACCGGCGTGTTGAGCACCTCGGCGAGGAGGTCCATGAACTCCGGCGTGCCGGGCTCGGGGTCGGCCTCGAGGGTGAGGTCGGGCTGGTGGAAGTCGGGAAAGAACAGCGACGCGATCGCCATGATCAGCGCAAGGGCGCCGATCGCGATCAGGGCCCATCCCCACCAGGGCAAGTTCGTTACGGCGTCCATGTGCGACTCGGGTTCATGGGTGGAAATCGATGCGGCAGAGCAGCGGGTGATGGTCCGACCCGAATACATACGGGCCACGATCCTGGGGATTCTCGTCGAGCCGGATCGCGTGCATGCTCGCGATGGCTCCGCCTCGGTCCCGGACCATCAACCAGTCGAGGATCAATCGCGGGGGTCGGTGAAAGGTATGTGCCCAGCGCAATGAGGGATCGGGAATGCCGGTCACGAACCCGGCCTCCATGAACGCGCGAAACGCCGGCTCGCGGCGCTGTCGCACCAGGTTCAGGTCGGCACCCAGCACGCGCAGTGCGTCGGGGTCGGCTTGGATCTCCTCGAGCAGGGCGGAGGCCTGTCGCTCCCGACCGACGAGCCCGAGAAAGTCCCGCGCGGATCCACCGCGGGGGTCAAGGTGCGCAGAGTGAACGTGAACGAGGCGCTCACCCAGCCGCACCGTGGCGCCCACGGCAACCCGACGCTGCAGCACGAAGGGCAGTTCGCGAGCGGACGCACCGACGAACGGCAGGTCGGACAGTACTGCGTTGCCGCGATCGCTCTGGTGCACGCCGTTCCGCATCGACGGGGCGTACCGGAGGTTGAGCTGCAGGGCACCAGCCACGGCACGAACCTCATGTTCGTGGTGCAGCGCACGGATCGAGAAATCCCGAGCGTGGAAGGAGTTGCTGGTGGGCGGCACGGTGTCGCCCGCGCGATACGCTTCCTGGAGCAGCGCCACAAACGGCAGGTCGCCGGGGATGCCATCCTGGGCATAGTCTCCCTGCCTGATCCGGGTGATGACCCGCACAATGTCCCCACGGCCTATCCAGACATTCCACGACAGCACCACGAGCGAGCGGAGCGAGCGGGGCGCCTCACCGGCGAAGTCGAGAGATAGTGGCTTGCCCACGTTGTGCCGCCACCCTGCCAACGGGAGGTCGGTCCCCTCGGCTGGCCGGGTGTGCAGCAGTACGTCACTCACGCCTGGCGTGCCGACCGTGAGGATCGACGCGGCTTGCCGGCGGCGATCTCCTCCATGCTGCGACCGGTGGTGACCGAGGTCACTTCTTGCGCCACGATGTCGGCGCCCTGCTCGGCGAATTCGTCGCGGTGCTTGATCAGCAACCACTGCGGTTTCTTCTCACCGCGGCGCGTGCGGACCAGCACCCAGGAACCGCCGAGGCGCTTGCCCTTGAGGACGAACTTGAAGTCGCCCGACGCGTAGCCATCCCGCAACCGCTGTTCGGGATCGGGGTCGCGTTCATGCCAGGTGTACGTCCCCTGATCCCAGAGCATCACGGTGCCACCGCCGTACTCTCCCTTCGGGATCGTGCCCTCGAAACGGTTGTACTCGATGGGGTGATCCTCGACCTCCATCGCGAGGCGCTTCACACCGGGATCGATGCTTGGCCCCTTTGGAACCGCCCAGCTTTTCATCACGCCGTCGAGTTCAAGCCGGAGGTCGAAGTGCAGGTGACTCGCGGCGTGTTTCTGGATCACGAACGCCAGCGTCTTGCGCCGACGGGACGTCGCTGCGCCCGCGGGCTCCGACGTCTTCGTGAAGTCGCGCTTGCGCCGGTACTCGCCGAGCGGTTCGGTTGCAGCAGGCCTGGACGGGGCAGCCGACTTCGACGACGCCTTCTTTGCGGGCTCGCGCTTCGCGGACTTCTTCGTCATCGTGAAACGGGGCCGCCGACCGTCTGGCTCACAATCGTGATGGGGGCCGGGTAGGTGATCGGTCCGTATCGGGTGTTGATGGTCGGGATCGCCCTGATCGTGATTTTCGTCGGGTCGACGTTCAGGCCAGCCACTGCGATCGCCAGGTCCACCATGCTCTCCGCCGGCCCATCGAAGAACTGCAACAGGTTGAGCCGCATCTTCACCGGGATGATCCGCGGCTCACCAGGCGGGAGCGTGAGCGAGGTGTCGACCACCCCGGAGATCGTCTCCTTGTCGTTCAGATAGAGCGTCCACGCAAGTCGCACCATCGTTGCCGTCAACTTGTTGTCAACCGGATTCTCGGCCCGAACATCCGCCTGAAGCTCGAGCGGGAGATCGCGGCGCGCAACCGCGACGGTGATCCGGCCGATCTCCAGCGCCGACAGGCCCCCTGGCGCCGAGATGCGTGAGAGATCCACACCGGCAAGTCGGCCGCCGCGAATCCCACTGAGTGCGAACGCCACCTGGCGCAGCGCCCCGACCTGCTGCAGGGCGGCGCAGCCGGCGAGAGTGGTCACGGCAAACAGGGTGCAGAGGAGCTTGCGGGTCATGTGGGCCTCCCGGGGCTGGACGATCAAGGTGTTCTCCCCAAAGGACGCATTGGGCGGGCTACCGCGCACCCGTTTCCACGGGAACGGGATCCAGGACGTATTTTCACGATCTGCAGACATCACCCCGACCGGAGGCAGACCCTTGCTCGCCAACTGGATCACGCTCTCCCGCTTTCCCCTGCTCCTCGCGATCGTCCTGATCCTGTACCGCGGCACACCCGCGATGCAGGTCGGCGGGGTGGCGCTGCTGTTTGTCGGGCTGATGCTCGACACCGTCGACGGCGTGGTGGCACGACGAACCGGGCAGACGAGCCTGTTCGGGAGCGTCCTCGACATCGCCGCGGATCGCACCTACGAAATCGTGCTCTGGGTCGTGTTCGCCCATCTCGGCTTGATCAGCATCATCATCCCGCTGATCGTCGTCGCGCGTACGACGCTCACCGACGCCTTTCGCAGTATCGGCGTCGCGGCGGGCACGGCGCCGTTCGATCAGCATCGCTCATCGCTCGGGCGCTTCCTCGTGGGATCGCCACTGATGCGGACCGGATATGCGGTAACCAAGGTGGTCACCTTCTGCGGCCTCGCGGTCACCCTCGCGCTGGGCGACCTCAACGGCATCGTCGTTGCCGGCGGTCAGTCGGTCCAGGCGCTCGCCATCTTCCGCGCGACCGCATGGGTCGCGGTGTTCTTCTGCGTGTTTCGCGGCCTGCCCGTCATCCTCGGAACGCTCCGGCGCCACTGGGGCACTCCCGCGCCGAGCGAGGTGTAGCCCGGATCAGTCCGGCGGGAGGGTGTAGCTAAGCACATAACCATGCCGACCCCCCTCGATGATGATCTCGAGCGACCCCGAGATGCCCTCCAGCGCTTCGGTACCCGAGTCGGGCACGATCGTCACCGAGAGCGACGGCTGGCCGCGATTCATCACGCCCGAATGCTGGAGCGCGAACGACCCGGCGCGCCCATGCAGCGTCCCGGTGACCCGTTCGATCGCGACGTAAGCGGCCGACCCCTTCACCGCTGATTGCACCGCCAGCATCTCACCGCGACTGGTACCGTCGAGGTCACCATGAAACACCTTGTCGAGGGACATCCGGGCGAGCGGTGGGTCATCGGTATGATGCGACGCGATCGGCGCTATCGTCACATCGAAACTGCCCTCGGCACGTGTGGTCATCGATTCCTCTGCCATCGAAGCGTGAAAGTGGGTGATCAGCCAACGACTTCCTTCACGGCGAAAGACGAAGCTGCGTCGATTGACCCGGCGGGTGGCGGCGTCACGCACGTTGAACGACGCCACCGCCATATCGCGGCCCGCGCGTACCGCGATGTCCTCGGGAACGACGGGGCGCGCACCCGCGGCCGGTGCTGCCGCGACGAACTCGGCGAAGATACGCGACAACGCGACCTTGCCGTCGACGCGATCAGCCTGAGCGGTCGGGACGAACGCGGTCACGTCGGCGGCGAACGCCGCCGTCATCCGATCCAGGTCGCGCGCGTTGACCGCATCGATGAACCTGAGCATCGCCGCCCGGGGGGGCGCCTCGAGCCCGGGCGATCTCGCCCCCGCCTGCGCGCACGCCGAGACCGCCAGGGCGCAGACGGACAACAATATCCAGCGAGGGGCTGCACCCACCACCACACGCTCCATGTTTTTCGTCATCATCCGCCCAAGATACCTCCGGGGGCCTTCCCGGCCCGCTGGCTTTCACCGTCCGCCCCGCGTATCGTCCGCAACCGCCACACCCTTCCCGGACAGGGAGAACCCGATGTCATCCCGCCGCCAGTTCCTGCACGCCGTTGCCGGCGCGAGCGCCGCACTGCCCGCCTTCCGTGAATCGGCGATGCGGCAGGCGATCCTGGCGGGACAGCGGATCGATCCCGCCGACCCCGCGCACGGGGCCGACGACGAGGCATACTGGGGCGAGATCCAGCGTGCCTTCGACGCCGACCGCACGATGATCAACCTCAACAACGGCGGGGTGTGTCCGTCGCCCACTCACGTGCTCGAAGCGATGATCCGGGACCTGCGCTTCAGCAACGAGCTCCCGGTCACCCACATGTGGCAGATCCTCGAGCCCCGGATCGAGAGCGTCCGTCGTGACGTGGCGCGCGACTTCGGCTGCGACCCCGAGGAACTCGCGATCACGCGAAACGCGTCCGAGGCGCTCGAGACGCTGATTTTCGGTCTCGACCTCAAGCCGGGCGACGAGGTGCTGGTCACCAACCAGAACTACGGAAGGATGCTCACCAGCTGGGACCAGCGGGTGCGGCGCGACGGGATCGTGCTCACCCAGGTTCCGTTCACGGTGCCGCCGCCGTCCACCGAGTATCTCTTGGACATCTTCCGCCGCGCGATCACACCGCGCACCAGGGTGATCGAGGTGACGCATATCACCAATCTCACCGGCCAGATCTTCCCGGTGCGCGAGATCGTCAAACTGGCTCGCGAGCACGACATCCGGGTGTTCGTCGACGGCGCACACGCGTACGCGCACTTCCCATTCACCCGTGACGACCTCGACTGCGACTACTACGGGACGTCGTTGCACAAGTGGTTGCTGGCGCCGATCGGTACCGGCTTCCTGTACGTCCGCGAAGCGCGGATCCCCGACATCTGGCCCCTGATGGCGGCGACGGAGGCGATGAACGGCAACATCCGGAAGTTCGAGGAGATCGGGACCCACCCCGCGGCCAATCACAACGCCATCTCGGTGGCGCTCGCGTTCCACCGTGCCATCGGCGCCGAACGCAAGGTGGCCCGTTTGCGCTTCCTCCGGGACCGGTGGGCGAAGCGCCTGCTGGAAGCGAGCGACCGTGTTCACGTGCCGACACCGCTTGACAGCCGCCAGTCCGGCGCCATCGCGCTGCTGTCGGTCGACGGCATCGAGCCGGGCGCCCTGCATGCGTGGCTGCTCAACAAGCACCACGTCGTCACCACGCCAATCAAGCACCCGGAGTTTTCCGGTATTCGCGTCACCCCGAACGTCTACACGACCATCGACGAGATCGACACCTTCGCCGACCTCATCCTGACCGCAATTCGCAACGGCATCGCCTGAGGCCTGACGAGCCCGGAGTTCATTCCATGCACCGCCTTCGCACCCTGCCGACCCTGCTCCTGCTCGCCACCATGGCTGCTGGCACCACCGCCTGCGCGCTGTTGTCGCAGGCGATGGCCGCCCCCGCGACCACGTCTCTCGGCGTGGTGACCTACAACATCCGTCACGGTCGTGGCATGGATGATCGCGTCGACCTCGAGCGCACCGCCGCCGTGCTCCGCCAGCAGATGCCCGACATCGTCGCCCTGCAGGAGGTCGATGAGCGGGTTCAGCGCAGCGGGCGAGTCGACCAGGCGCGGGAACTCGGCCGCATGCTCCGGATGGGGCATGCGTTCGGCGCCTTCATGGACCACCAGGGCGGCCGCTACGGGATGGCGACGCTCTCGCGATTCCCGATCATCACGTCTTGGTCGATCGCGCTCCCCGACGGCAGCGAGCCCCGGGTCGCGCTCGCAACCGAGATCGAACTCCCCAATCGCGCCCGCCTTGTCGCCGTGAATGTGCATTTCGACTGGCTCGACGATGACAACGACCGTTACCGCCAGGCGGTGGCGCTGGCCCGGGTGCTCGATACACTCTCCCTGCCCTACATCGTGCTCGGCGACTTCAACGATCAACGCAATTCCCGCACGCTGCGGATCTTCCAGGACATGGCAGTTGAACTGCGTAAACCCCAGGCCGACCGCTTCACCTTCTCGTCGACCAGCCCGACGAAGGAGATCGACCACATCTTCGTGGGGCCCGAGCGGCCATGGCGGATCGGGAGCATCGCGGTGATCGCCGAGAAGGTGGCATCGGATCACCTCCCTGTGGTCGCGACGATCGAGCACACCCGGGACCGTTGAGTGCTCACGCCCCAACGAGCACGTCAACCCGTTCGGCAATCTCAGCGGCGGCCCCCGGGCGGCCGCGTGCTCGCGCGGCATCAGCCATCCGACGACGACGTTCGGCGTCGTCAAGCAGCGCCCGCAACTCCTCGCCAAGCTGCTCGGCGCTGAGGCCCGCCTGCGGCAGCCAAACCGCTGCTCCGACCGCGGCCAGCGCACGCGCGTTGTGAGTCTGGTGGTCTGCCGCTGCGCTCGGCAACGGGATGAGGATCGATGGAATCCCCCACGCACAGAGTTCAGCGATCGTCATCATGCCCGCGCGGGCGACACACAGGTCGGCCACCGACCAGGCCGCCGCCATCGGGTCGATGAACGGCACGACGTGCACATGAGGCGGCCGGTGAAGGTGCGCGAACGTGTGGTGCGTGGTCGCTCCAGTTCCCCATATGATGTCGGCGTGATCCGCACCGCCGGCTCTGAGCCATTCAGCGACCAATTCGTTGATGGCGCGCGCGCCTTGGCTCCCTCCGGTGACTACCACCACCGGTCGGTCGCCACGAAAGCCGTACTGCAGCATCGCCGCGTCACGTCGCGCCGAGTCGGGAGCAACGATTGGCGCCCCGGTCACCCGTGCCCTTGATCGCGCATTGACGGGGAGGCCATCCAGCGACTCGGGAACCGCGAGCCAGATCTCGCGGGCACGTCCCGCGAGCCATCGGGTGGCGATCCCCGGTCGGACATCGAGCTCGATGATCCCAGTCGGGATGCCGCGGGACGCCGCGCGGAAGACAACCGGCCCGCTGACGTAGCCACCGGTTCCGATCACGGCATCCGGAGACTCGCGGTCCAGCATTGCATCGATCGCCGAAATCAGGCGGCGAATCCGGAAGGGCCAGGCAAGGTTGCGCCACGGGCGGTGGCGATGGATTGGCTGGAACGGAAAGAGCTGATGCGGCACGCCGCGCTCTGGTAGAACGCGTGCCTCGACGCCGCGCTCGGCGCCGGCAAAGACGCATCGCCAGTCGGGGTGTCGCTCGCCGATGGCCCGTGCAATCGCGAGCGCCGGCATCAGGTGCCCACCCGTGCCGCCGCCAGCGAGCAGGATGGTGGTCATCGACCGCGCGCGGGGCGACCCCGATTGCGCCCGATCGAGACGACGACCCCCGCCGTGAACAGGTACATGATGAGCGACACTCGCCCCGCGGAGATGAAGGGCAGCGTGAGACCGGTGGCGGGCATCATCCGTAGCACCACCGCTGCGTGGAGGAATGCTGCGACGCCCACCATCGCTGTCAGCCCGGCGGCGAGATAGGTCCCGAAGGGGTCACGCGCCGTCTTGGCGATCCGGAATCCCATCCAGCAGAACAGAGCGAAGAGGAGCATCGTGACGCCGACACCCACGAGCCCGAACTCCTCGGCGACAACCGACAGGATCATGTCCGAGTAGGCGTACGACAGATGTCCGAGCTTCTGGGTTCCTTCGCCGAAGCCGAGGCCATTGATGCCACCACTCCCGAACCCGATCAGCGCCTCGCAGACCTGTCCATCGGCCGCGCACTCCGTCATCGCACCGCCGAACGATTCCACCCGCGCGGATCGGAACCCGGTGGACAGGGCGAGCACGGCGCCGGCGGCGCCCACGGCCCCGGTGAGCAGCAGGTGCGGGATCCGCGCGCCGGCGATGAACATGATCATCACGCCGGCCGTGCCGAGCAGCATGGCCATCGTGAGGTTGGGCTCGAGGAACACCAGGACAGCGGTGAGGGCAACGGGCGTCAGCAACGGGAGGTAACCCTGACGGAAGTCCCGAATCTTGCTCCCGAGTTCGACCGCCCGGGTCGCGACAAACGCCATCAGCGTGAAGCGGCCGATCTCCGAGAGTTGGAGGGTCAACGGACCGAACTTCAGCCAGCGCCGGGAGCCGTTCATCACGGGCACGAAGGCGCTGATCGGACCCGGCGCCAGCTTGCCACCCCAGATCAGCGCCACCACCGCGAGGATGATCAACCCTGCGAGGGTGGCATAGAAGAGGGGTCGGGCCAGGCGTCGCCATAGCTGGTAGTCGGTGCGTGCCGCGATAAGGAAAATCACGCCGCCCACGATCGCACCCGTGAGTTGCTGCGTGGCCTCGGAGAACCAGAGCTGCTTGTAGGCGCCGGTCGAGTAACAGTTTGCCACGCCGAACGCCGTCAGCGCCAGGGTGACCACGGCCAGCAGGCGCGTTTCCCACCGGAACTCGCCGGGATGGCGCACGGACGCAGCGCTCACCACGCCTCCACGATTGTACGGAAGCGGGCACCCCGCTCCTCATAGTTGTTGAACATGTCGTAGCTCGAGCACGCCGGTGAGAGCAGGACCGCACCGCCCGCCGGCACCCTGCCCCGCGCCAGCTCCATCGCCTCGTCGAAGGTGCTGCCGCGCAGGACCGGGATCACATCGGCGAGATCCGTGGTGATGAGGCCGGCTGCCTCGCCGTACGCCACCACCGCGTGCGCCCGCGCGCGCAGCGCCGTCGCGAGTGCCGTGTACGGCTCGCCCTTGTGGCGCCCGCCGAGCATGACCACGTACGGGCGCGTCATCGCCTGCAGCGCGACTGCGGTCGATGCGACATTGGTGGCCTTGGAATCATTGATCCAGAGCACGCCGTTGACTTCAACGATGGGCTCCATGCGGTGAGGCAGCGCGGCAAAGGTGCGCAAGCCCCCTGCAATTTCGTCATGCGACATCGCCGTGACATGCAGCGCGAGCGCAGCTGCCAGGGCATTCGCCACGTTGTGGTCGCCGAGGAGCGCGAGCTCGGCACGCGGCAGCAGCGGTCGACCGGCGAGCATCAGCAGGTCGGCGTCGCGGTCGAACCAGCCATCGGCGCGCACGCCGTGCGCCACCGAGAAGGTGAGGTGACGTCCCCGAACCGCAGCCACCATCGAGCGCGAGGCAGGGTCATCGAGGTTGGTCACCCATATCGACGATCCCGTGGCGTTGGCAAACAGCAGTGCCTTGTCCGCGTAGTACGCATCGAGGCCGGGATAGCGATCAAGATGGTCGGGCGCGAGGTTGGTGAGGACGCCCACCGTGGGCCGCACGTCCGGCATGTCGTGAAGCTGGAACGACGACAATTCCACCGCGAGCCACGCCGGCTTCACTTCGCGGATCGCGACTGCCGCCAGCGGCGTGCCGATGTTGCCGGCTGCCACGCTGTTGCGCCCCGCCGCTCGCATCACGTGATCGAGGAGCGCGGTCGTTGTCGTCTTGCCGTTGGTGCCGGTGACCATGAGCTGCGGAATGCCGCCCAGGTGGTCAAGCCCCAGTTGTGCCTCGGCGACAATCTCCACTCCCGCCGCGCGGGATGACGCCACCACCTCGGCATCGGGCGGGATCCCCGGCGAGACAATCAGCGCCGCACTGCGCCGGATCCGCTCGAGATCGTGCCGGCCAACTTCCACCGTCACCCCGGGAATGGGGGCGCCACCGGACGCCTTCGGCGATGCGTCGGATGCATACACCGCGATGCCGGCGTCGCCCAGCAGGCGGGCTGCGGCGAGGCCACTTCGCCCCAACCCCGCCACGCTCACCTCCGCGCCCGATGCCCGCCATCGTTCTATGCGGTTCATCGCAGCTTGAGGGTCGCCAACGCCAGGATGGTGCAGAAAATTCCCAGTACCCAGAAGCGCACCACGACCGTCGTCTCGGCCCACCCGAGCTTCTCGAAATGGTGATGGAGCGGCGCCATGCGGAAAACCCGGTTGGAGTCCGCGTACTCCCTCCCCCGGGTGCGCTTGAGCCACTTGAATGTGCCGGTCTGCACTATCACCGACACCGCCTCGGCCACGAACACCCCACCGATGATCACCAGCAGGAACTCCGATTTCAGCATCACCGCCACCGCACCGAACGAACCACCGATCGCCAGCGAGCCCGTGTCGCCCATGAACACCTTTGCAGGGTGCGCGTTGAACCAGAGGAACCCCAGCGACCCACCCATCAGCGCGGTGCAGAAGATCGCGAGTTCACCCGCGCCCGGCAGGTAGAAGAGGTTGAGGTACCCGGTGGTGTCCACGCGCCCCATGACGTACGCAAAGAAGGCGAATGCCCCGGCGGCGATGGTGGTGAGCCCCGTGGCCAGCCCGTCGAGACCGTCGGTGAGGTTGACCGCATTGCTGAACCCGGTGACGACACCGGTCACGAAGATGACGTAGACCGCCGGGAGGAATATGACCAGCAGGTACTTGAAAAACGGTACGGTCGTCGCAGTCGACGGAATCAGCTCCGGAGGCACGATGGGTCGCCACATCAGCACCAGCGCCAGCCCCACGCCGAAGGTCACCTGGCCCGCCAGCTTCCACTTCGCCACCAGCCCCCGCGACTTTCCCTGCACCACCTTGAGGTAGTCGTCGACCAGGCCGATCGCCCCGCACCAGAGCATGGCAATCATCGCGATGACGACGAATGCATTGTCGAGGCGCGCCCAGAGAAGCGTCGGCAGGACCGTGGCAGCGATGATGATGAGCCCGCCCATCGTGGGCGTCCCCCGCTTGGCCTGGTGACTCGCGGGACCGTCGGCGCGGATGACCTGGCCGACCTTGTGCGCTTGCAGGCGCCGGATGATCCCGGGCCCGACCACGAACGCGATCAGCAGCGCCGTCACCATCGCACCGGCGGCACGGAACGAGATGTAGTTGAAGAGGTTGAACAGGATGATCGACTTGCCCAGCGGCGCCAGCAGGTGATAGAGCATCGCGTCAGCTCGCCATGCGGGGAAGAATGAACGGGAGGATCCGCTCGAGCGTGGCACCACGTGATCCCTTGAGCACCACGAGTTCCTCGCCCTGGAGAACTTCGGCCAGCAGCGGTCCCGCCGCCTCGGCGTCGGGAGCCTTGAGCAGGATCCCGTCGAATGATGCGCCGATCGACCCGAACGCCGCCACGAAGTCACCGGTCACCACCAGCACATCGGGTTGCATCGCCACCAGCGCCGCGGCGACCTCGGAATGCAGGGCGGATGCGTCGGGACCGAGTTCGCGCATTGTCCCGGCAACGAACACCACCCGCCGGTGCTCGCGCATCGCCTGTGTCAGGGCAATCGCGCTGAGGAACGACTGTGGATTCGCGTTGTAGCTGTCGTTGACGATCGTGAGCCCGCCGGCCGCAATCACCTCGCCTCGCCCGCCCGGGAGCGTGAACGCCTCGAGAGCCTGTGCGGCCGCAACCGGGTCGAGATCGAGTTCGCGCACCGCCGCCCAGGCGAACATCGCATTTCCCGCTTGGTGGAGCCCGCGTGCCGCAAGCGTGAACTCCACGCCGTCGACGCCGACAAATGCACGCCCTTCAGCCGTGACGCTCACGCGATCGGGGTGCACATCGGTGTCGCCGAGCCCGGCCGTCACCACTCGACGCGCTCGTGATCGGGCGCCGGCGGCCAGCTCCGGTGGCACGATTCCCACGATGGCGAGCGGTGCGTTGTCGCTCAGCGACAACTTCTCGCGCACCACCCCCGCGACCGTCCCGAAGCCCTCCAGGTGCCCTGCACCCGCGTTCAGGACCATCGCAATGTCCGGCTTGATGATCTCGCGGTACCGCGCGATCTCGCCGGGCTGGTTGGCGCCAGCCTCCACTACCCAGGCCTCGCTGTCGGCAGGTGCCTCGAGGATCGTGAGCGGCACCCCGACGAGGTTGTTCTGGTTGGCGCGGGTTCGGTGGGTTCGCCAGCGGGTCGAGAGCACCGCCGCCACCATCTCCTTGGTCGATGTCTTCCCATTCTGCCCGGTGATACCGATCACCGGACCGGCGAAATTCCGCCGCCGGTATGCGGCCAGTTGCCCGAGCGCATGCAGTGTATCGTCCACCTCGTAAAAGGTGAGGCCATCGATGGCGGCGGTGCCGCGATGCACCACAGCACCCGTCGCGCCTGCTGCGTGCGCACCCACGAGAAAGTCGTGCGCATCGTGGTGCTCACCACTGAGCGCCACGAACAGCGACCCTGGCCCGATGGTTCGAGTGTCGGTGCCGACCTGGCCATACGTCCGGTCGGTGCCACCTTCAAGCCCGAGTGCCTCGCGGACGCGTCGGTCAGTCCAGGAAGCGATCATCGCACCAGACTCCGCACGATGGAGCGTTCATCGAACGGCACTGTTTCCGTCCCGATCACCTGATAAGTCTCGTGTCCCTTGCCGGCGAGCAGCACGGCGTCGCCGGGACGCGCCCGTCCGGTGGCGATGGATATGGCCACCAGTCGATCGACCTCACGTTCGTAGCTTCCCACGGGCATTCCCCGAACGATGTCGTCGATGATCTGGTCGGGATCCTCCGTGCGAGGGTTGTCCGACGTGACGATCACGTGATCGGCGCCGGCAGCCGCCACCTGCCCCATCATCGGTCGCTTGCCGCGGTCACGATCCCCGCCACACCCGAACAGGACGATGATCCGTCCCGGCGTGATGGGGCGAAGCGTTGCCAGTGCCCGCTCGAGCGCATCAGGGGTATGCGCATAATCGCGGATCACGTGGAAGGGTGCGTCGATGATTCGTTCCATCCTCCCCGGCACCTGCGGGGCACCCTCGAGCCGGCTCACCACGTCGGCCATCGGCATGCCGCGCCCGAGCACCGCCGCGGCGGCGCCCACTGCATTGCTGATGTTGAAGTCTCCCGGCAGCGGGAGGTTCACGGCGGCCGTCCCGTAACGGCCGTCGAGGCAGAACTGGCTTCCGGTCGTACCCTGCACGACCTCGCTGATCCGGACCATGGCCTCGGGCGAGGT
Organism: Gemmatimonadales bacterium; assembly: GCA_013694695.1. GTDB lineage: Bacteria > Gemmatimonadota > Gemmatimonadetes > Gemmatimonadales > GWC2-71-9 > Palsa-1233. The sequence continues at coordinate 22,694 of JACDBX010000145.1, forward strand.
CCCCCATGTCACCGCACGCCGGTCGCGGCTGAGTACCTCCCACGCCGGGTCGTCACTGTTGATCGCCAGCACACCGTCGCCACCGACGAGATCAGCAAGCCGGAGCTTGGCGTCGCGGTACGCATCCATGGTCTCATGGTAGTCGAGGTGGTCGCGGGTGAGGTTGGTGAAGACCGCGCTGTCGAACACCAGTCCGTCGAGCCGCCCCTGGTGCAGTGCGTGCGAAGAGGCCTCCATTGCAACGTCGGCGGCGCCCGAATCGACCAGTGCACGCAGCGTCGCCTGCAGGTCGAGCGGGCCAGGTGTCGTCAGCGTCCCGGCCGTCGATGCGATGGTCCGACCGGCGCCATCGAACGCACCGAGCGTCCCGATGCTCCCCGCGTTGTCGGTGGCGTTGAGCAGGTGGCGCAACAGCGAGGTCGTGGTCGTCTTGCCGTTGGTGCCGGTGACAGCATGCATCGACAGCGAATCGGCGGGACGTCGATACCACTCGGCGCCGAGCAGTTCAGCCGCACGGCGCGCGTCGGTGACGATCACCACGGGTACGCCGACATCCAGCGCATCTTCGGACACGACTGCCACGGCCCCGGCCATCACCGCGTCGGCCGCGAAGCGAGTCCCGTCCGCCACCGAACCGCGAATCGCGATGAAACAGCAACCCGGAACCGCACGGCGGGAATCGACCGCGAGGGCGGTCACCTCCGCACCGTCCGTGGGGGCGTTCACCACGAGGTCACGCGCTCGAAGCAGCGCCACGATGTCGTGGAGCGTCACCGCGTCGAGTCGGCGTACACGGTGACGACGGTGCCGGTCCGGGCCGTCTCGCCCGCCGCCGGGACCGACGCGCGGACAACCCCGCGCCCGATCGCCCGCACCACCAGCCCCTCGCGGTGCAGGGCGAGCGCCGCTGCACGCATATCGAGCCCCCGCACCGACGGCAGAACCACCGGCGTCGCAGCACCCTCACGCACCTTGCCAGCGTGCACCGCGACCACCTGCGTCGGCGGCTCCTGTCGTTCGGGCGCGGGTCGGGGCGGCCGGGACGCAACGGTCGCGGACAGCGACCTGCGATCGAGCGGCGAATTGTGTAGTGCCAACCCCTGCTGCAGCAGCGACCTTACCACTGGGGCCGCGACGAGTCCTCCATAGTACGCGGCACCGCGGGGCTTGTTGATCATCACGTAGATGACGATCTGCGGCGCATCCCCCGGATAAACCCCGGCGAACGATCCGCGGTAGAGGCGGATGTACTGCCCATGCTCCACCAGTTTCGCTGTGCCGGTCTTGCCAACCACCTGGATACGGTCGAGCTGGGCCTTGGTTCCCGTGCCACCGCTGTCTGTTGCGGACGCGAGGAACTGCATTGCCCGATCGGCCACCGCCGCGTCAATCACCTGACGAATCACATCCGGACGGTGCACCCAGCCTGCGCCGGAGCTGTCCCCACGAATCTCGCGCACTAGCGTCGGACGGACGAGCTTGCCGCCGTTCGCGAGCACGGCGTAGGCCGAGGCCATTTGCACTGCGGTGCTCATGAACTCGTATCCCTGGGCGATAGATGCCTGGGAAAGCAGGTTGTTCTCCCAGACTGCCGGCCTGCGCAACCGCCCGCGTCCCTCACCCGGGAACCCCAGGGCGGCTGGCGTGCCAAAGCCGAAATCGCGCAGCACCGCATAGTGCTGCTCGGGTCGGAGCCCGAGCGCGAACTGGCTGATCGCGATGTTGCTGGAGTGCTTGATGGTTTCGCCCAGGGTGAGATATCCATCGACGCGGTGCGCATCGACGATCTCGCGAGTGCGACCCCGCCCGATCGGCATGTTCCACAC
>JACDBX010000151.1 GCA_013694695.1 Gemmatimonadales bacterium
TCGAAGGAGACGTCGCGCACCGCCCAGAAGTCGCCGTCCCCGAGCTCCTCCGCCGCAGAGCCACGCTTGAAGAGCCGTCCCGTCATGGCCGGGATGAGGTCGCGCAGGGAGTCGTGGGCGGGTCCACGGTGGAAACGCTTCCAGACCTGATCGAAGAGAATGCGTCCGGACATGATCAGTACGCCTCCGCGAAGCGGGCGGCGCTGCCGCGGAAAAATCGAAGTCCACCCCAGAGCAGGAGAATGGACCAGACCGCGGAATAGCCGAGCCACCAGGGGCGCCACGCGACGGCGCCGCCGACATCCAGCGGCGTCAGCAAGTTGTGCCCACCCGTCACCGCAAGGCGGAGGCCTTCCAGGATCGGGGAGAGCGGATTCAGCATCACGATCTCGGCGTAGCGCCCCATCTGGGCCGGTTCCAGCAGGACCGGGGTGAAGAAAATGCCGAACGTGAGCAGGACCTGCAGGATGTACTTCACGTCACGGAAGAACATGTTGGCGCAGGCGAAGAGGAACGCCAGACCGGTCGTGAACATGAGCAGCAGAACCACCAGGACCGGCAACCAAAGGATGGCCCAGCCGATGGTAAGGCCCAACAACGGCATGACGACCGCTAGGATGACCAGGCCGATGAACGAATCGACGCACTGGGCCAAGACCGCGCTGAGTGGCAGGACTTCCCGTGGAAACCAGATCTTGGTCACCAGCGAAATGTTCGAGAGGAGCGACATCGTGGCGAAAGTCATCGCCCCGGCGAAGAACGCCCATGCCCACGACTTCAGTGCAATGCCCGCCAACGAGGGCGAGGCCCCGCCGGCGCTCGCGAGCGCACCCTTGATGACCAGGCCCGCACAGATCGTCAGTGCAGGCATGAGCAGCGCCCACGCGAAGCCCATGACGGCCTGCCGGTAGCGGAGGAGCACGTTGCGCCGGACCAGTTGGTCGAGGAGTTCGCGTGAACTCCAGAGATCTCGAAGAATGACGCCGATGCCCTCGGACTGGGCGGTCATCGTCGCGGCTCGGTGTGGAGCAGTTTCTGGTACAAGTTCATTGTCTCGGTCACCATCAGCTGATCGGTGTAGTGCGTCTGGATGCGTGTCTGGAGCACTGCTGCCTTGGCCAACGCGGGGGCGGGATCGAGGAGTACCCCGATGACCGCGTCCGCGAGGGCGGGTGGGTTCATGGGGGGAATGATTGTCCCTGCGTCGCCATTCGCCAAGCTCTCGACCATCCCGCCCACCTGCGTCGCGATGACGGGCACCCCCATCGCGCCCGCCTCAAGCACTGCGAGTCCCTGTGCCTCGCGCCAGGAGGGCTGCACATACAGATCCGCGGCCTCCAGGAGGTCCCGCACGTCCTGCCGGAAACCGAGCCATCGGACGTGGTCGGTGATGTCGAGTCGTTGGCATTCGGTGGCGAGCGACGCCGCCAAGGGCCCTGCGCCGGCGTGAAGAACCACCGCATTCGGTACCGCACGGAGAATCGCTGGCATGGCCTCAATCAGGTCGGCGTAGCCCTTCTCGTAATCGAGTCGACCCACGCTCCCGATGATGCGCACATCCGCCGGCAGACCTAGCCGGGCGATCGCTTCGGCACGTCCGTGACGGCGCTCAAGTCGTGCCAGGTTGATACCATTCGGGATGACCGTGAACGGCGGCTGGTCCTCAGGGCCGAGGTCCAGGTGTGCCCGCCACGCCGACGCGGTGTTCTCGCTGATCGCAATCGCACGATCGAGGGCGGCGAAACAGGCGCGCGTGAGCCGGATGTGCCTGCGTGACTGGCGCAGGTCGAAGTCGGGGTCGACATGCAGCGTCCCCAGAATGCGGGGAATCCCGGCACGTCGAGCGGCAATCGGCGCGGGCTCCTCGCCAGTATTGTTGCTGTGCAACAGGTCCACCGGCTTGCGGCGGAAGAGTGCCTCCAGCGTGTTGAGGTCGCGTTGAAGCCCGAGACGCCAGGCGAGCGCGCGACGCGTCCGGCGAACGATGCCCACCGTGGGTCGGGGACCTGACCGGGTGGGGAGGAGCGTCGCCGTGGATACAGGGGCGCTCCGTGGCTCGACCTGCAGCCGCGGCCCAGTGATCACCTCCGCCTCCAAGGCCACCATGGCAGCGTGCCACGGGGCAGGACGCGGCGAGAACACGATCGGCCGAAACTGCTCGCGGTTCAGGGCCGTGAGCAACTCCACCAGGTACTGGGTGGTGCCGCCAGGGCCCGCGCTGTCGTCGAAAAATCCAATGGTGTGCACGGCGATCAGGTTGGCAGGTTATGTGCCACTGGAGTTGACCCGCATCCGCGGGGGGTCGCGTCTTGGGATATCACGCGGCCTAGCCATCGTTCGTTCGAAGCTGATCGGACTGATCGCGGATGCTGGAGTGTCGTCGATGGGATTGTACCATCCCTCCATGTAGGGGAACAGGTCTAACCGGGTGACCGTGTGCGCGCAGTATGTGCGACGGTTGTTGCGCTCACATTCGAGGTCGCGAAGAAGCGTTCCGCAATCGCTGACGCAATGCGGTGGTGGAGAGCTTCTTGCTGGCCGACGTGGAGCAGCCTGACGCGCGCTGGTGGACTACATCGATGGGTGGTACAATCCCGAACGACGGCACTCGGGTATGTGAGTCCCATTACGCCCGAAGCGCAGCTCCCCCGAGCTGCCTGACTAAGTGTCCATTTTGTCGGAGCCATCCCAGCTGCCCGGAGCTGCAGCAGCGACCACCCAGGCTCGGTACTCCGTGGCGTGGTTGACATCCGCGACATAGACGCGGTCCAGGATCCCGCTTCCTATGGCACCGGTCACAATGGCTCTCGCGAAGGACGGACCCCGTGGAACTGACCGCCGTAATCCCTGCCTATCATGCCGCCGACCATATCGCGGAGGCCGTGGCCTCCCTGTATGCCCAGAGCTCCCCGCCGCGGGAGATCATCGTGGTGGACGACGGCTCGACTGACGAGACCGCGGCAGTGGCGGAGGCAGCGGGGGCGAGGGTGATTCGGCAATCGAATGGTGGTCCCGCATCAGCACGGAACACCGGCATCCGCGCGGCGACGACCGAGTGGGTCGTGCTGCT
>JACDBX010000148.1 GCA_013694695.1 Gemmatimonadales bacterium
GGAGGGTCCACCAGAGGAGGCTCGACTGTCTGAGCGGCCCCGCGGTACGCGAGGGCCGCGAGTTGGAGCCGACGATGGTGGACTCTCCGATCGAGCCCGCCGGGGCAGATCCCGCTCCGCATGCGCCGGTCCGTATCGCGCGGGCCGCGAGTTGGAGCCGACGATGGTGAACTCTCCGATCAAGCCCGCCGGTGCAAGTCGATGCCCATGACATTCTCCGCTTCATTCAACGCGCCCCCTACCTCGTGCAACTTTCCGGCGTCCCGGCATCTCCCGGCAACTCCAAACCGGGGAAGCCCCGATGCGCCGCACCATCCGCACCCTGTTCCTGCTCGCCCTGCCGTCTGCCCCCCTCGCGTCGCAGGGGTGGATCGACGAACGGCCCGTGGTTCCCGTCCGTAGTTCGCCGGCAATCACCCGCGTCAGCTCGACGGTCCGCGTCGTGGTCGACGGCCGGATCGCCCGCTTCGAGGTGGAGGAGAAGTTCCGGAACAGCGGGCGCGGGATCGCCGAGGGGACCTACCACTACCCGTTGCCGGGCGAAGTGGTGTTCAGCGACTTCTCGCTCTTTCAGGGCGAGACTGAACTCAAGGGCGAAATGATGGCCGCCGAGCAGGCGCGAAGCATCTATGAAGGCATCGTCAGGCAGCTCAAGGATCCGGCGCTGATCACGCTCGTCGGTCACGGGCTGATTCGCGCCCAGGTATTCCCCATCCAGCCGGGCGAGACGCGCACCGTCATCCTGCGATACACGCAGCTCATGCCGCGTGACGGCAATGCCCTGCACCTCCGGTATGCGGCGGGAAGCCGGGGCGATGCGCCGGTCGCGGTGCGATTCGAGATCCCGCGCGAAACGGAAATCGCCACGCCGTACTCACCCACACATCCGATCAGCACCGCGCGTCGCAACGGCGTGCTACACGTGACAGTGAAACCGCCTGCGCGCGGCGACATCGACCTCATCCTTCCGCTGCGACGCGGTCTCCTCGGTGGCACCGTGCTGACCCACGCCAATGCTGGCGAGGATGGCTACGCCCTGCTCTTCCTCGCGCCGCCTGCGTCGGGCGAGACGGCCATCGTCCCTCGCGACCTGACCTTCGTGGTGGACGTCTCCGGTTCGATGAGCGGCGTCAAGATGGAGCAGGCCCGCACTGCACTTCGGCAGGCTCTCACGAGCCTCCGCCCGGGTGACCGCTTCCGCCTGATCGCCTTCAGCAGCGGCGTCCGGCATTTTCGTGACGGGTTCACGGCGGTGAACTCGCGCACGCTGACCGAAGCGCGGGAGTTTGTCAACGCGCTGGCCGCTACCGGCGGAACGAATCTCGAGGGCGCCGTCAATGCGGCGCTCTCCGATCGGGCTGACGCCGAGCGGATGTCACTGGTATTCCTGATGAGCGACGGCGTGCCCTCGGTCGGGGAACAGGCTCCTGACCGGATTGCGGCAAATGCCGCCGGCCGGATCGGGCGCCATCGCATCTTCACTTTCGGCGTGGGCCACGACGTGAACACGTACCTGCTTGATCGCCTCGCCGTCGAGGGACGCGGCACCGCGACCTACGTGGCACCGGAGGCGAACGTGAGCGATGCGGTCGGCGGGGTGCTCACCAAGCTGTCGCGGCCGGCGCTGTCGGATCTGCGCATCGTGAGCGCACCGGTGCGCTTCATCGACCAGGCCCCGACCGCGCTCCCCGACCTCTTCTACGGTGAAGAGCTGGTCATCCTCTCGCGCTACCGGGGCACCGGCGACGGGCCGGTGGTGATCGAGGGGAGCCGCAACGGCCGGCGGGAGCGATTCGAGATTGCGGGACGCTTCGTGCGCAACACCAACGACAACGAATACATCGCACCGCTCTGGGCATCGCGGCGTATCGGCGAGCTGAGCCGCCAAGCCCGGATCGAGGGGGCGTCGGCCGAACTGATTGCCCAGATCCGCGAACTGGGGTTGCGCTATGGAATCCTGACCGAGTACACGTCATACCTCGTGCAGGAACCGGGAGCGGCCAACCTGGCTACCGACCGGATCAGCAACGGCCTGACGCGGCAACCAGGCGTCGTGGCCGCGCCGAGCGCGTCGGGCGCACAGGCCTTCGAGTCGGCGCGCAGCGACGCCGCGATGTCGCGCAGTTCGACGCTCGCGGAGGCGCGTGACCAGGCGGCCAGCAAGCAGGCCACCGCCGCGCGCGGGGTATCGCTGCGGGCACGCGCCGAGATGAAGAGCGGAGGGAATCACACCTTCGTGCTCCGGAAGGGCGTCTGGACCGACGTGGCCCACACCGACTCGATGACTACGACCACCATCGCACCGTACTCGCCAGCGTGGTTCGCGATTGTGAAGGCGCGGCCGGCCTTGGCAGAAGCGCTCGCCATCGGCGATCCGCTCGTTGTCGCTGGCAAGCGGGTAAGCTTGAAGGTCGCAGCTGGCGGGCTCACCGAGTGGAAGGCGAATGCCATGGAACGCTTCCTGAAGGACTTTGACGGCCGATGACCGGACCGGTGGGCGATCTCTTTCGCGAGTATCACGGCTCACTCGTGCGCATGCTGACGCGGCGCACGGGCGACGCCGACCGTGCGGAAGAGATCGCGCAGGAGGTGTTCGCGCGGGCGGTGGCGGCACCTCCGCGCAACCCGCGCCCGTGGCTCTTCGCGGTGGCGCTCAACCTGGTGCGCGAGGAGGGGCGGCGTGAAGTGCGCCAGCATCGTCGCCTGGTCCTCTACCGGGCGGAACAGCCTGTGGCCTTCGAGAGCCCGGACGACGAAATGGATCGCAACGATCGACAGGCGGCGGTCCGCGCTGCGCTTGCAACGCTGAGCGAACGCGATCGCGACGCGCTGCTGCTCAAGGCAGAGGGATTCAGCTACGACGACATCGCCGCCACGCTTGGGCTCGCGCGGGGCGCCGTCGGGACCACGCTCTCGCGGGCACGCGCCAAACTGATCGACGCATATCGCGCCGTGGAGGGAAGCCATGACATCGCATCTTGAGGACGGAACGATTCACGAGCTGCTCGACGGCGAGATTCCGTCGGCCGAACTCCCCCCGATTCAGGCGCACCTGACGAGCTGCGCCGACTGCCGCGCCCGGGTCGACGCGGCGCGACTGCACGTTGCCGAAGCCGACGAGCTGATCGAGGCGCTCGACGCGCTCGACGCACCAGCACCACCGCAAATCGTGCCGTCTGCTGGTGGGGTGCGACTCCAGGGCCGCCCTTGGATGCGTCAGCTCGCATGGGCCGCGTCGATCACCGTTGCGGTCGGCGCTGGCTACTACGCCCGGGGAGGCGTTCCGCCACTGGTCGATACCGCGCCGACACCGGTCGGTGATACTACGAGCGAGACGGCCCTCACGCCGGCGCCGCTGTCGCAACTCCCGGTGGGTGACGACGCGCGGGAGCGGAAAGCGTCGGATGCAACCCGCCCCGGGCCGGTGCCCGTACCCGCGGTGGCTCCCTCACGCGAGGTGGCCCGCTCCGATGCGCCTGGCGCGGCCGGGGCATCGACCAAGGCGCCAGCGTCGGCCACGGCGGAGACACGCCAGCGGACCGAGGGCGATTTCGCTGACAGGTTGCCGATCGACCGGATCGGCAACGTTGTCGCGCTGCAGCCCGGTGCGATCGCGTCACCGACCGAGGCTGCTGCCCTCGCTCCCGCACCGTCCGCGAATGCGGCTGACCGCCTCGCCCGCATCGCCCGGCCCGGAACGGCGATGCGCGACCAGGTGGCGAGCAAGCAGGCCGCCGTGGACACGATCTCGTTCCAGGACGCGGTGCGCCTGCTCGGCGGGCGGCTGCGGTTGATCGAGGGGCTGGTGCCGGTCCGGCTGGAAGCACGCGGTCGGGAGGTTCGGGTGATCTACCCGCTCGCTCAGGGCGAGTTAGTGCTGGCGCAAGCGGTAGTGGACGGGGTACCGATCGTCCGGCTCACCGCGCCGGAGGGATTTCCGGCGGATTCGCTGGCGGTGTTGCGACGGAAGGTGCAGTGAATGACGGAGAACGGAGAACGGAGAACGGTGAGACTAGAGACTAGAGAGTAGAGAACAGCGACTAGCGCCTAGAGATGTGGGCTCGGGCGTCAGGTTCCGTCCCGCGGGACGAATCGGCGCATGCGGCCAACCGCGCACGGATAAGGGTCGCTAGTCGCGGGGAGTTGGCTGGGACCCGGAGTGCGGTGAGGTACGGGCGAGTCGGCCAGAGGAGGGCCGAAAGGGAGCGAGAGTGAGCGGGCGCACAAACGTTGTGAAACGGTCGGTGATTGGCGAACGGAGCGACCGAACTCGGTCCGACGGTTGGACGGCTCACCGACCGAGCCGCGTGACGGACTCCTCTCGAGCCCGCCTGGTGCAGGTCCAGCCCGTGGTCCGAGCCTCATCCGAAGACCCCCCGACGAGCCACAAGCCAAAAGCCGTAAGCCATAGCCACAGGTCTGCGGCTTACGGCTTACGGCCAATTTCCATCATCCATCAACCATCAGCCATCAGACATCGTACGTATCCAGCTGCGCCCGCTGCAGCGTCCCTGAGAAGTCGACGTAACACACCTTGGTCTCGGAGTAGAACTCGAACACTTCCCAGCCGCCTTCACGGTGCCCGTTGCCGGTCTGCTTCACGCCACCAAACGGCAGGTGCGCCTCGGCGCCGATCGTTGGCGCATTGACGTACGTGATCCCGTTCTGCAGGTCCTCGAGCGCACTAAACGCCGTGTTGACGTTGCTCGTGTAGATCGAGCTCGAGAGCCCGTACTTCACCTCGTTGTTTACCTTCACCGCCTGCTCGTAGGATCCCACCTTGATCACGCTCAGTACCGGGCCGAAGATCTCCTCCACGGCGAGGCGCGAGCCGGGCTTCACGCCGGCGAAGATCGTCGGTTTGTAGAAGTAGCCGTCGCTGGTGCGCGAGCCGCGCGGCCGCGCGCCACCCGTCACCAATTCGGCCCCCTGCTCCGCACCGATCTCCACGTAGCGCTCGACCTTCTCACGCGCGGCCTCGTGGATCAGCGGACCGACCTGCGTCTTCGTCTGGCGGCCGTCGCCGAGTACCAGCTTCGCAGCCGCTTCCTCGACGCGCGCCAGCAGCTTGTCATGCACCTTGCGGTGGACAATCAGCCGCGACGTGGCGGTGCAGCGCTGCCCGGTGGTGCCGAACGCGCCCCACAGCACTCCCTCGAGCGCGAGGTCGAGGTCGGCGTCGTCCATCACGATCTGTGCGTTCTTGCCGCCCATCTCCAGCGAGAGCCGCTTGTGCATCCTGCCGCACACCTCACCGATTTTCGACCCGGTGTCGGTGCTTCCGGTGAACGAGATGACCGGCACGCCGGGATGCTCGACCAGGCGCTTCCCTGCTTCCTCGCCACCGTGCACCAGCTGCAGCACACCCTCGGGGATACCCGCCTCGATCAGGATCTCGACCAGCAGGTGCGACGAATGCGGGACGTCTTCCGACGGCTTGAGCACCACGCTGTTTCCGCAAAGCAGCGCCGGGAACATCTTCCACGTCGGGATCGCCATCGGAAAGTTGAACGGCGTGATCAGGCCGCACACCCCGATCGGCCGACGCACGCTCATTGCCCACTTCTGCCTGAGCTCCGACGGCACCGTGTGCCCGAAGAGTCGGCGACCTTCGGTGGCAGCGTAGTACGCCGTGTCGATCCCCTCCTGCACGTCGCCGCTTGTCTCGGCGAGGACCTTCCCCATCTCGCGGGTCATCGCATCGGAGAGTTCATCCTTCCGCGCCGACATGATGTCGCCGACGTTGCGGAGGATGTCGCCACGCAGCGGGGCGGGCATCCGTGACCAGCGCTCGAAGCCATCCTGCGCCGAGCGGACGGCCGCGTCGATGTCGGCGGCGCCCGAGAGCGGGAACCGTCCGATCAGGTCGGTGGTGTCCGCAGGATTGCGGTTCTCGAGGTAGCGGCCAGTGGTCGGGGCAACCCACTTTCCGGCGATGTAGTTCTTGAAGGTCTTTGCCATGATATCCGTCAGTTGCAGGTCCAGGTCTTCTCGACGGCTGCATAGCCGATGCGAGGGAGGATCTCCGAGGCGATCAGCGCGAGCCCGCCAAGGAGGATGAGCAGTCCGACAGCGTGGGCCAGGCCGCGACGATGTGTCCACGCCGAGCCCATGGTCCAGATGCCGGATGCGGCGACCGCCGTGGCACCGGCGAGGAAGCCGTACAGGGGCGTCCCGCAAGCGGTACCGTAGGGCCAGACCATCAGCGCGGCGAAGCCGACCGCGCCAAGAATGGTCTTGAGCCACACACCCAAGGTATCCCTGGGGCGAGTCACTGGGCCGACCGGCGTGGTGGCCCGAGGCGCTGGCACGCTCGCGGCCGCGCTACCGGTGCGGGCCGGAATCGCCGTCAGTGGCGCGCTGCTGCCCGCTGGCGGCGCCGGATTCGCCGAGATCATCTTGTCGATGTCGGCCATTTCCTTGTCCCAATCACGTGGTCCCGTCATGACTCCTCCCTCTTGATGCCGAGTTTCTCGATCTTGCTGTAGAGATTGGAACGCGGAATTCCCAGTGCACGCGCCGTCTCGGCGATGTTCCAGTCGTGCGCCCGCAACCTGGCCAGGATAAATGCCCGTTCGGCATCAACCCGAAAGGAGCTGAGCTTGCCTCCCGGCGCATCCCGGCCGAGTTGCTCACCATCGATCACCAGCCCGAAATCGCCAGGCAGCACCGCAGTGACATCCGCCTCGGTCACCTCGGGGCCAGCGGCAAGAATCATCAGCCGCTCGACGGCATTGCGCAGCTCGCGTACGTTGCCCGGCCACCCGCGCTTCTTGAGACGACGCAGCGCGCCATCGGAAAACTTCTTTGGCACCATTCCCGGACCACCACCGAGTACCGTGACGAAGTGCTCGACCAGTGAGGGAATGTCGTCAAGTCGCTCGCGCAACGGCGGCACGTGCACCGGCATCACGTTGAGGCGGAAGTAGAGATCCTCGCGAAAGAGGCCGTCCGCGATGTCCCGCTCGAGATCGCGATTCGTGGCGGCGATCACCCGCACGTCGACTGGAATCGACTTCGAGTCGCCCACCCGCACGATCACCCCTTCCTGCAGCGCCCGGAGGATCTTGGCCTGCGCGGCGAGGGCCAGGTCACCGATCTCGTCGAGAAAGAGTGTACCGCCGTGGGCGGCATCGAACTTACCGGTCTGCTGGCCGACCGCGCCGGTGAAAGCCCCTTTCACGTGCCCGAAGAGTTCACTCTCCACGAGCTCGCTCGGGATTGCTGCGCAGTTCACCTCGACAAACGGTTCGCGACGGCGTGGCGAGCCTTCGTGAATGAGACGCGCGACGAGTTCCTTTCCGCTGCCATTCTCGCCGGTGACCAGCACCCGCGCGTTGGTGGGAGCAAGGCGCCTGACCAGCGCCCGCACTGCCTGCAGGCCGTCGCTGGTGCCGATCATCGCGAACTTCGCGTCGGTGGCACGCGCGAGACTGTCGCGGAGCCGCGCGTTCTCGCCGAGCAGTCTCCGGTTCTCGAGTGCCCGCTGCACCGTCACCAGAAGGCGGTCGGAATCGAGCGGTTTCTCGAGGAAATCGAACGCCCCCTGCTTCACCGCCTGCACCGCGGTGGCGATGGTGCCATGCCCGGAGATCATCACCACCCTCACGTCGGGATCGACGACCCGAAGTTGCTCGAGCGTGTCGAGACCGTCGATTCCCTGCATCTTGACGTCGAGAAAGACGAGGTCGAACGGCCGCGCGCGGTACGCTGTGAGTGCTGCGCCGCCCGACTTGGCGACCTCGACCTGGTATCCCTCGTAGGCCAGCACCTGCTTCAGCACCTCGCGGATCGAGGCCTCGTCGTCCACCACGAGCAGGCGCCCCTTCACTTGCGACCTGGGTCGCGGTAGACCGCCACGCCCTCGGGGCGCACCCGGAACCCCTGGATCCCGCGAGGTAGCTTGATCTCCAACCGACCATCAGTGCCGGCACCGCTGGCGCTTCCCACCGCGCGCGCGATCAGGCTGCTCGGCACCGGCACTCCGCGGAGCATCACGCGATCAAGATCCCACTCGGCGACCCCGGGGCGAACCGGAGTGATCGTGCCGCCCATCACGACTTCCTGCGGACCGTCGAGGTCGAGTGGAATCAACTTGCGCCATCCGTCTGGTATGCGCGTCCCGTCGATCAGGCCGCGGAGGCGGACGGTGCGATCACCGAGTTCCACCGAGACGGAGTCGAGCGCCGCACCGTCAATGAATGAAGATCCGGCCGCCACGAGCGAGGCCATCTCATCGGCGCTGAGGAGGATCGAGTCGGGTTTCTCGCGCTCGAGCAGGCGGACCTTGTCGATCGCCGATGCCAGCGCCCGTTGCGACGGCTGCCCGATGCGGCGCTGGATGGTGATCGGATCGATCCTGCCACGGATCCAGCGGCTCAGTTCGTCGCGATAGAGCCACCCCGCCGCGAGCAGGATGAGGAGGACAATCAGCGAGATGAGGCGACCAAGGCAGCGCATGCCGAAACGTAATGCCCGAACGGGCTGGTTGGTGGCCCCGACCGGACCGATTACCGTCGGGGATGGCCGACAGCGACGCGATCCGGATTTCCTCCCGGCTGGAGCTCCCACGGGGCGAGTTGTCGCTCCGGGCCACCCGCAGCAGCGGGCCCGGCGGCCAGCACGTCAACACCTCGTCCACCCGGATCGAGCTGGTGTGGGACGTGACTCAATCGCCGTCGCTCAACGACTCGATGCGCGCGACCCTTCTGCGGCGCCTCGCAAGCCGGCTCGACACGTCGGGTCGACTTCGGCTCGTCTCGCAGGCCGAGCGGAGCCAGTTCAGGAACCGCGAGGAGGTGATCGAGCGCTTTACAAGGATGATCGCATCGGCGCTGGTGGAGCCCAAGGTGCGGCGGGCCACCAAGCCCACGAAGGGGTCGAAGGAGCGGCGAATCACGGCCAAGAAGCGGCGGGGTGAGCTCAAGCGGGACCGACGGCAGACGGGGGAGGACTGATGCATCGGATCGTGCTGGCCTTTGTCGTGGCCAGCATCAGCGCGGTTGTGCCGGTGGCGGCGCAATCGATGGCGGACGGCCGGTGGCGCGGCGATCTGGTGAGCGACGCCGGCGACCAGCACGCGCTCACGTTCGTGGCGGAGCATCGCAAGGGGAAGTTGTTCCTGACAATGACGTCACCAGAGGCGCCTGATGTCGCGATGGGCGGCGTCAAGCTCAAGCGCGGGTACGAGCTCACTTTCACGTGGGCGGGCGGTGCCAACGCCTTCTACTTCTGTCGGCTCACTCGGCGCGCGGCTGACGGGCCGTTCGACGGCTCCTGCGTGGACAACCGGGTGTCGGTGGGCAATGGGCCGGTGAGCGCGGCGCTGACGCTGCATCCGCCGGAGCCCGTTCGGCGAGGCGCGAGCGGTTCGGGATCATGACGGGGCGTGTCTTGAGGGTTTGATCGGGTCGTCTCCCGGGCACGCGCCACCAGCCCTGAGGAGGAGATGATGGAGAAGCCCCACGACCCGCTCACGCCACCCAGCGACGAAGAGCCCACCACCAACGAAGAGGCGGTCGAAGAGACGCTCGACGACGCGGTTGAGGCATCGTTCCCCGCCAGCGATCCCGTTGCGTTCATTTCCCAGCCAGACAATCCGGAAGAGCCGCCGAGGGATCCGCTCGCGCCGCCACCGCGAAGGGACAAGAAGCAGCCGAACTGACGTCGGCGCGCCCCCGCCGGTAGGTTGCGGTGATGGATCTTCAAAAGCACTGGCGGGGCAGCAACGCCGACGCGGCCGAGCGGCGGGAGCGCATCGTCGCGCTCCTGCGGTTTGCACCGATCTTCCTCATCATGATCGTGGCGGCAAGCTGGCTGCTCTACGTCATGGATCTCATCGGTCGCACCGCGTTCACGATCGCGGTGCTCCTATCTCCAATCATCTCGGCAGCATTGTCACTCGGGTTGCTGGGGCTGCTCGACGGTGTGGCGAGCGGGGTTGCGTCGCTGGTGCATGCCGGCGGGAACATCGCTGCCACCAAGCAGTACTCCGCCCAGGATGCGTTGGTGATGCAGGGTCGGATTGCCGACGCCATTTCGTCGTACCGGGAGCTGGTGGCACGCGATCCTGCCGACCTCGACGCGCGGCTCCACCTCGCAGCGCTGCTGGCGGGGGCTGGCAACGATCTTGAGGCTGCCGAACGCGCGTATCTCGAGGTGCGAGAACTCGCGCCCCGGCCGCACCAGACCGCCATCCTCTCCAATGGCCTGATAGACCTGTACCGCACGATGGGTCGCCGCGACGACCTCCGGCTCGAGCTCGGCCGTTTTGCGCGCCGGTTTCCGGGTTCACGCGAGGGAAAAGCCGCCGCTGAGTATCTCGCACGGCTCGACGCAGACGACTCGGCTCAGGGCCCTTTTTCGTCGGCCGAAGGGCCGTAGATCGAGGGGACTGGCACGTCGAGCAGCCGCAGGTACACCGAGAGCTGTCCGCGGTGATGCACCTGCTGCCAATAGAAAGAACGCCCCCCGTCCAAGAACCGCAGGACTTGAAGCCCCGGCGAAACGCATCCATATTGCATCCATAACGGATACCTGGAGGCAACGTGGCCACGCTGACCATCAAGAATCTTCCTGACGTCCTCTATGCCCAACTGAAAGCCAGGGCCGCCGAGCATCGGCGGAGCCTCAACAGCGAGGCGATTCTCGCCGTCGAGCAGGCCCTTACTCAGGGGCGTCTCGCTGATCCGGCAAAGATCCTGGCCGAAGTGCGTAGGGGTCGCGCTCGATTGAAGGGTCTCTACCTCACGGACAAGGACCTGCGGGCCGCTCGGGAGAGTGGCCGCGCGTGATCGTTGCCGACGCAAACGTGATTGCGTACCTGGTCATGCCAGGCGCGCGAACCCAGGAGGTCGAAGCGGTGCTATCGAGGGACGCCATGTGGGCCGCCCCCACGCTCTGGCGAAGCGAGCTTCGCAGTGTTGTGCACAAGTATGTGGTGCGCGGCGACATCACCATTTCGCGAGCACTGGCTGTCCTCGAACAGGCAGATGATGTGATTGATGGTCGCGAAGGCCAGGTGGAGTCACGCGTCGTGCTGGAGTTCGCAACCCGCTCGAAGTGCTCAACCTATGACTGTGAGTATGTCGCCCTGGCCGAGGCATTGGGAGTGCCGCTCATCACGGTGGACCGCGCTGTGCTTCGAGCGTTTCCCGGTACCGCAATGACGCCGGCCGCGTTTCTCGGGAGCTGACTCCCGCCGAGGTCGAACGACGACGCCAATCTCTCCCTCATCGATCGTTCTGCGGCGCCCAGGGGCTGATGGCCTGCCGGATCGTCGCCGCCAGCACCGAGTCACCCGCCACGGTCCAGTCCACCTTCTGGTACGTCACCGTCTGATCGGCCGCCACTTCGAAGAAGAGCACCGCCCGCACGGCCGGGTAACGTGCAGGAATTTCGCTGAGCGCCTTTCGATACCAATCAACACGGTCGCCCCCCACCGCCAGAGAACCGAACTCGGCCACCATCACCGGCTTGCCGAACGATGCAAGACCCGGGTACTTGGGGCCGAGGATGTGATCGAAGGTCCACCACTGGGACCACTGCGCGATCGGCCCAAAGTTCAGGACGCCGGTCGCGACCCAGTCGACGTAGTCCGTCCCCGGGTAGTAGAGCTCCCAGTACTCATACGCGACGTGCGGAGACCATACCCAGAGGACATTGTGCGCCCCGGCCAACCGGAACCGATCGACCACGTGTCGCCACGCGGCAATGTATTCCTCCTTGGAATTGTTCTGCGGACCCCAGGGATAGCGGTAAGCATCGTTCATCTCATGCGCAAAGCGAAGAAAGAGTGGCCGGCCATACCGTGCCGCCTCCCTGGCCCATGTATCGACGTAGAAGTCGTAGTCACCGCGCGCCACCGCCGCGAGCCCGTGAAGTTCCCGGGCCGCCGGCAGCAGCAAGCCCGGGTGGCGAGCACTCTCGAAGTCAGTCAGCCACGGCTCCCAGGTGATCATCGGGATGGACCCGAGGTCCGCGATGGCTCCGACCACCGAGCGCGGAAACCGTTGCTCGGGCTTGTCGCCCCATGCCGCGTACAGTTGGATCAACGGAAAGGTCGTGCCCAGCTCCTGTTCGAGGTGCACCACTCCGTCCAGCGTCTGCGGAATGCCGGTGTCGAATGCGCCGAGGAGGATGACATCGGGATTGCGAAGTCGCGCAACATCGTCACGCATTGGGGCGAACCACGACAGCGCCTCAGCCCGGCCGGGGCCGGCGATCCGCTGCCGCGCCCAGTGCTCGATGGACCGGGTGGCGGCACCGAGCCAGCTCAGCCCGCTCGACACTGGCCCCTCGGCGCCCCGGCTCATCGACGTAACCGCCACCACTGCCAGGGCACCACCCCCGATCAGCGTGGCTGTCAGTCCAACTCGGTGCAATCGTCTCACGCATCTCCCCCGATCATGGTGACGTCGACCGATTCCCACGGATCTCGTTCGGCCGGACGCCCGGCCTGCCGCGCAGCGTAAACGGCTCCCAGCCCAGCCAGGATCGGCAGCGTGGCAAACCCGACCATTCCCCACACCGCCTCGCTGCTGAGCTCAAGGGAGGCTTCGCTGGTCCGCATGGCGCGGACAAAGCCTACCTGGAGAAGGGTCACGATGTAGCAGGCCATCAACGCGAGTTGTGGCCATGCCAGCCGCAGGAATCGCCCGCGGACGGCCCGCTTCGCCGTCGGTATGTACGGCACGTCAGCTCGGAGCACGGCGAGTACGGTGCCTCTCAGGAAGACGGGCCACGAAGCGACCTTGAGCACCAGGCCCCGCCAATGCACGCCCCGCTCGGCCTTCGGATCAACGAGCCAATGCTGCACCGCCCCGTACATGCAGGCGCCGATCACCGCCACCGGCCACGCGGCCGCGAGAAATTCCGCGAAGCGCATCGTCGCGGGTTGCAACCCGGTCCAGAGGTACAAATATGGAATGGTGATCATCACGAGCATGGTGGCACCGGACAGGTAGTAGGTGCCGATCGTGAGATACGCCAACTGCTGACGCCATGTCAGGTGACGAAAGAGTCGGGGCAGTTCCGTGAACGCCACTTCATAGACCCCGCGCGACCACTTCAATTGCTGCCGGTAGAACGATCCGAGATCCTCGGGCACCAAGCCGCGGCTCACCACTTCGGGTACGTACACCGAGCGCCAGCCCGCAGCGTGAAGGCGGATGGCGGTCACCAGATCCTCCGCGAGGCCGACGCCATGGCCTCCGATCGACTCCAGCGCTCCTCGCCGAAAGGTGCAATTGGCGCCGATCGCGACACATGCGCCGTGACCCTGGAGCCCCATCTGCCCGGGACCGTAGAAGACAAAAGTCTGTTCCGCCGCACCCGCCGCCGTGAACGACCCTGACTGGTTGTAGTACGCTTGCGCAACCTGGACAAACCCGACGCGTTCGTCGTCGAACTGTCCAAGCACACGGTCGAGAAATTCCGGGAACGGCAGGTGATCCGGGTCGAGGACCAGGATGAACTCCTCACTCGTGAGCGCCAACGCAAGGTTGATCTTCCCGGCCTTGGCCCCGGGGACGTCGACGAGCTCCAACCAGACTGCGCCGTGGCGTTCCGCCATTTCCCGGAACCGGGGGTCGCGGGTGTCGTCGAGCAGATAGGTCTGATGCGGATACCGAACGCGGGCGCACGCCGCGAGGGTGCGCTCGAACATGGCGAGTGGTTCACCGGGCGCGCTGGTGGTGAAGATCGCAACGGGCATCGCCGCCGGGGCAGCGCGATGTTCAGTCCGCACCAATGCCACGTGGTTCACCCAGCCGAGCACGATGCGTCCGATACCGTACCAGAATGCGAGTGACAGGATCACGAACAGCACCGGTTGCGCGACGTGATCCGCGCGGAACCACCAGTCGGCCAGCCGGATGACCGACGCCAGGCCGGCCCCGGTCAGCGCGAACAGCACCAGGCGGTGACGAAACCTGACCGCGGGAACAGTGCGGTGCCGCCAAAGGTCACCCGCGGCTGCGGTGCCGGAACGAGCCGATGCGTCGGTGCGGCTCATCGCCGTGATCTGGTCGGCGGCGCCGGTTGGATTGTCAATGCCGGGCCAGCCGCCGATGGGCGGCAGCGGCGATCCGGTAACTGAGCTGCGCGCCAGCGGTCGTGTAGTGGTAGTACGCTGTGGCACCGGTCTGTCCATTTGCGATCAGTCGCAGACCCGGCGACAGGTCGACGCCAACCGTCAGGCGCATTTCCCGTGGCGTGAATCGACGGCGCACGAACCCCCGCTCAACGGTTGGCTGGGCAGCGCCGGAGGCGACCGAAAAGAACGGCGCGTCCTCGTGCGCGACGACGCCATACGCGCCGTTCAGCCGGATGTTTACAGTCTGTGAAAGGCGGACCGACGTTGCGGCGATCACGGACTGGACAAGGAGAGCCGACGGCGTGTAGTACGGGGAGTAATGCCCATCGAGGACGTAGGCGGGATCGCCTGGAGGAACCTGCTGGCTCGGTTGATTGAGGACAAACCGGCTCTCATCCGCACCCTGCGCCGCCACGCTGTACCCAACCTGAAAACTCGTACCCTCCCGATGAACCAGCGGCGCGAGAACCCACAGATATGCAGTGCGAACCGCATTGTCATCCGGGTATCGCTCCCACTGAACGCGCGTTTCCCCGAGCCAGCCGCCTGACGACGCCCACTTGAGGGTGGCCCGGAGGGTGTTGGTCATGACGGGAATCGTGGTGCTGGCCGCCGTGTAGAGATACGGGGCCCGCTCTGCTGCGGCATGGACGGTCCACTGCCGCGACAAGCGGAACCCCACATCCGTCAGCCCGACCCAATCCGAACCCCCCGACGAGCGCCGAAGAACTCCCCCGACGACCTC
>JACDBX010000169.1 GCA_013694695.1 Gemmatimonadales bacterium
CCCGACGCGGTTCCCGCCAGCAAGCGCTCGGCAATCATCAGCCGCCCCTGCATCGACAGGTTCGGATCGTTGACCGCGACGAGCGCCTCGAGCCTGCGGGAAGCGGCGTCGGCGTCGGCGCGAACGGCGCCCCGGGCCGCGGCATACAGCAGCGCATTTCGGCGTTCACCCGCAATTGACCCATTCGCCATGAGCCGCGCGAGGAGGGAGTCGGTGACGACACGGTCCGACGCCGCGAATGATTCGACCACGGCGCTCCAGTCGCGCGTCGAGTCTGCTTCGACGAGCAACGGGTCCAGCTCGGGCCACACTTCGGCGCCGCGGCCCAGGGCAGCGAACGCCATCGCCCGGTCCATTCGCACACCCGGAGCGTCGATTCCGTCCAGCACGGTGAGCGCGGCGTCCCATTCGCGCGCCAGCACGTGACTCCGCCCTGCCCGGATGCGGGCGTTCTCCCGCACTTCCGGGTCGGCGCTCGACTGCAGCCCGACGAACAACTCACGTGCACGGGGGTCACCGGCCTTGTCGAGGCACCCCGCGAGCTCGAACTCGAGCGGCTCCCGCCACTCGGCGTTCGGCAGGGCGTTGCGTGCGGCATCGAGCGAGGCGATCGCGCCGGGGCAATCGCCGGAGCGCGCCCGCGCGCGCCCGCGCAGCCAGAGCGCCTCTACCCCGTTCCGCCCCTCCGGATTGCGGGAGTACGCCGTGTCGGCCTTCACCGCCGCGCTTGCCCACGCCGAGATCGCCTCGACTGGACGATCATTGCGCTCCAGCGAGATCGCCCGGTCGGAGATCCGCCGCGCGTGGTAGAGCGAGTTCGACCACGAGCACCCCGAGACGAACGCACACACCGCCAAGAGGGCCAGACGCGTCATGATCCACCACCCCGCAGCGATTCACCCGTTTTCCGATCGAACTCTTTCAGGTAGCTCACCACGGCCTCGGCGATCGCACCGGCGAGCGATTCCTGACCCAATCGGGAGCTCATCAGGCGGCCATCATCGGGGTTCGTGCTGTATCCCATCTCGATCAGGATCGCCGGTCGGCGCGCGGTGGTGAGCACCGCGAATCCCGCCTGCTTGACGCCGCGGTCAGGGCCGTCGTGCGCCTCGCGCAGGTGCGACTGTACCAGCTCGGCCGCTCGCGCCGACTCACGGAGAAACTCGTTGGTCTGGAGATCCTTGAGGATGAACTCCAGGCCCCCGAGGCGGCTGTTCTCCTCGGAGGCCAATTCGTAGCGGATCGCGTCGTTCTCCATCCGCGCCACCCGCGCCGCGTCCGCGGTGCGCGCCTCGGCGAGGAAGTACGTCTCGAAGCCCCGCACCTTGCTCGCGCCTGCCCGGGGCTCCAGCGAATTGACGTGAAGCGAGACGAAGAGGTCGCAATCGCTCCGGCAATACCGGGGCGCGCGGTGCGAGAGATTGATGAGCGTGTCGGTGGTGCGGGTCATCGTCACCTTCACGCCACGCTTCTCCAGCTCAGTGCGGAGTCGCAGCGCCACGGCGAGGTTGACGTCCTTCTCGCGCACGCCCTTCGGGAAGTAGAGCCCGGGATTGCCGGGGTCGGTACCGCCGTGTCCGGCGTCGACCGTGACATGATGGCCAGAGCGCAACGCGGCCGGCGTCGCGGGCGGACTCCCCGCGGGGCGGGCCGGAGGGCCGGTGGCGAGCACGGATGGTGTCGCGCCCTCCAGCAGGATCGCGCCCACCGGGTTCCACCGCCACGCGCCGCGCGCCGGGTCGGCGAGCACCTCGGCCACGAACGCGAGCGGGACAAAGAGCGAGTCGCCCCGTCGCACGCTGGACGCCGGCATTCCGCGGATCTCCTCACCGTCGTCAATCAGCGGCGTGCCCGCCAGGAACCGGAAGCTGCCCGCCGTGGTGCGGAGCATCGTCCACTCGACGCCGGGCTGCACTGTGCCGCCGACGCTCCGGGCAAGCAGACCCAACGGCACCAGCGCACCATGAACCGAATGCTGCATCAGCGCGATTCGGGTCACGCCACGGGCGGTGCTCACTTGCAGCTGCGTCGGCGCACCCGCGAGTGTGAGCAGTGCGGCGAGCAGCGCGAAGATGTTCACTGCCTTCCCTTCCATGCGATGGCGCGGGCGATCTCGCGACCCGCTTCCGCCTTCTTGAGCGATTCGCGCTTGTCGTGCGCCTTCTTGCCCTTGCCGAGCGCAATCTGGATCTTCGCCTTCCCGTTCATGAAGTAGAGTTCCAGAGGGATGAGGGCGAGGCCCTGGCGCTCGACCGCGCCGATCAGCTTCTCGATCTCCTTGCGGTGGAGGAGGAGCTTGCGGGACCGCACTGGGTCATGGTTGTAACGGTTCCCCTGCTCGTAGGGCGTCACGTTCATCCCCTCGAGCCAGACCTCGCCCCGCGACACCCGGGCGAAAGCCTCCTTGATCGATGCCCCACGCCGGCGGATCGACTTCACCTCGGTGCCGGTCAGCACGATTCCCGCCTCGAGGGTGTCGAGGATGAAGAAATCGTGGGCCGCCTTCGGGTTGCGCGCGACCGAAAGGCGCTCGCGACGCTCTTCGGCGGCGGGGCTGGCAGGCTTGGTGGACATGGTTTGAAGCATAACGAACGCCCTTGGCGGATGCTTGACGCTGCGAGCCCGGAACGACTAGCTTTGCCGCCTCGCCGAAGTGGTGGAATTGGTAGACGCGCTGCGTTCAGGGCGCAGTGGGCGCAAGCCCGTGGGGGTTCGAGTCCCCCCTTCGGCACTTTCCCCTCCCGCATGACCCCCCACACAGCCCATGCGTCAGTATCGGCGCATCGCCGGATCGATGGTACGCGCCCATTCATCGATACCCCCGCGCAGGCTCCATACCCGATCCAGCCCCGCTCCCCGCAGGAGTTGCTGCGCCGCGAGCGAGCGCATCCCGTGGTGGCACACCGTGACCACATCGCGGTGCGGTGGTACCTCGGCAAGCCTGGTCGCGAGCTCGCCCAGAGGGATCAGCACCGAACCCGACAACTGCGCGATGTCCGTTTCCCATGTTTCCCGCACGTCGATGATGCACGGCGGCTCGGCGGCGCCGAGTGCGAGCGAGAGCGACGGGACGTCGATTTCCTCGCCATCAACGGTGCGGAGCCCGGTGCCGCAGAAGGCGTCGTAGTCGATGAGCTCGGTGATCGTCGGTGCATCGCCGCACACCGTGCATGCGGGGTCGCGCGGCACGGCGATCTCGCGGAACCGCAGATCATGCGCATCAATGAGCAACAACCGGCCGGAAGCACCGGTTCCCGTCCCGATGATCCACTTGAGCACTTCGAGCGCCTGCAGCGTGCCCACCAGCCCGGGCAGCACGCCGAGCACGCCGGCCTCGATGCAGCTTGGGACCAGCTCGGGGGCTGGTGGATCGGCAAAGAGGCAGCGGTAGCACGGCCCGCCCGGCATGCCGAAGAGCGAAAGCTGCCCCTCGAAGCGGAAGATGCTGCCGTAGACGAACGGTTTCTGCTCGAGCACGCAGGCATCGTTGACGAGATAACGGGTCGGGAAGTTGTCGCTGCCGTCGAGGACGATGTCGTAGCGGGCAACAATCTCGCGCGCATTCGCCGACGTGAGCCGCTCGCTGATCGGATCCACGGTCACGAACGGATTGAGCGCATTCATGCGGCGACGGGCCGATTCGACCTTGAGCACGCCGATCGATGGCGTGTCGTGCAAGACCTGGCGCTGCAGGTTGGAGGCATCGACCACGTCGGCATCGACAATGCCGATGGTGCCCACGCCGGCGGCTGCGAGGTAAAGGGCCGCGGGCGAACCCAGTCCACCGGCGCCCACCAACAGGACGCGGGCGGCCTTGAGCTTCCCCTGGCCGCTCACGCCGACCTCAGGAAGCGTCAGGTGACGGGCGTAGCGAAGCAGTTCTTCGGGGGCGAGTTCAGCGGTGGGCAGCATGTCGAAAGATACGCCGCGCGGAGGGGGTCAGGTTCCGCGCGGAGGCGGGATGGTGTCAATCCGGCGAAACACCCTGAGCGCCAGCGCCGGCCCCAGCGCCAGCACCATCATCGTCCACCGCCACCCCACGGCGCTCGCCAGAACCGGCAGCAACTGGATCGATCCGATGGTGAGCAAAAATCCGAGTGAGGTCTGCAACGTCAGCGCCGTGCCAACAGCGTGCGGCGGGGCGTGCTCGGTCACGAGCGCCGAGAACTGCGCCGAGTCCGCGATCACGGCGATGCCCCACACAAGACAGAGGCCGATCACCATCTCAAACGGTGCGTCGAACAACAGCGCGCTGAGCAGGCAGCATGCACCGCTCACCATGAGCGCGGTGCGCACCACTCGTGGGCGGCCAACACGGTCAGCCGCCCATCCACCCCAAAGGCAGCCCAGTGCACCGATCGCGATGCACGCGAAGCTCCAGAGCTTCGAGACCTCACCGTGGCCCGACGCCACTGCCGACGCTGCAAGAAACGCTGGCAGCCACGCCCAGAAGGCGTAAAGCTCCCACATGTGACCGAAGTATCCCCCACTGATGCGACGCAGCATCGGGTCGCGGACGACGGTGCCGGCGAGTTGCCACGAGAAGGGCCGCGCGGGGAATGCATGCGGACCATCGCGATACGCCGCTGCAACGATGAGCGCCGCGAAGAGCGCGCCACCCGACGGAACCAGCACCGCCGCATCGAGCGAGACGTGTACGCCGCCGAGCAGGTAGGGCAGCGCCTTGCCGGCAGTGAGCGCCCCGACCACCGCACCGATCGCCAATCCACGCCCGTCCTTGAACCAGGTCGCGGCCATTTTCATCGCTGGCGGATAGACACCGGCGAGCGCCACCCCGGTGAGCAACCGCGACGTGAGTGCTGGCGCGAAGCCATCGGACACCAGCAACGATGCGTTCGCCACTGCGGCAAACAATGCCGACGCAGCGACGTACCACCGTGCCGGAACGATGTCGGGGAGGTTGAGGACCGCAGCCACGAGCGTGCCCGCAACAAAGCCGAGCTGTACCGCCGACGTAAGCCAGCCAACCTGTGCCGGGGTGAGCGGGATACCGGAACGAAAAGCGGGGAGCGCGACGCTCCCCGCAAACCACACCGACATCGCCAGCAATTGCGCGACGGCCAGCAACGCAAGCTGCCGCCAACGCGCCTCGTGCATGATCAGCCGCCGAGCGGGACGCCCTTCCCGCCCCCGGGGACGCCGATCTCGGTCATTGCCCGGAGGTTGAGCACGTCATCGAGTTCCGCGCCCTCCAGCACCTTCTTGTCGGTGACGAGTTGCTTGACCGTCTTGCCGGTGGCGAGCGCCTCCTTGGAGAGCTTCGCCGCCTCACCGTAGCCGATCTTCGGCATCAGTGCCGTCACCAGTGCCGGGCTCCGCTCCAGCCAGTATGCGCACTGCTCGGCGTCGGCTGTGATCCCCGCGATGCACCGCTCATCAAAGACGCGGACCGCATTCGCGACGATCTCGACGCCGAACACAATGTTGTGGGTGATCACCGGCATCATCACGTTGAGCTCCAACTCACCGGCCTTCGCGGCCATTGCCACCGTGGTGTCGAGCCCGATCGCCTGATAGCAGACCTGGTTGACCATCTCGGCGATCGATGGATTGATCTTCCCCGGCATGATGCTCGACCCCGGCTGCACCGCCGGCAGGATGATCTCGGCGAGACCGGTGCGCGGCCCGGAGGCGAGCAGGCGGATGTCATCGGCGATCTTGCAGAGGTCGAGCACGAACGCGCGGAACGCCCCGCTGAAGGTCGCGATGTCGCCCATCGACTGCATCAACTGGATCCGGTCCTCGGCCACTTCCACATCGAGACCGGTGAGGGCCCGGAGGTGCTTCACCATCAGTGCCGGGTATTCCGGCTCGACGTTGAGCCCGGTCCCGACCGCGCTCCCACCGATGTTCATCGGGAGGAGCCACTTCGACGCCTGCTTCAGCTTGGCGCGGTGGCGCGCCACCGTACGCCCATACGCCCCAAACTCCTGGCCGAGGCGGATCGGCGTGGCGTCCTGGAGGTGGGTGCGCCCGGACTTCATCACCTTGTCGAACTCGACGGCCTTTGCCATGAACGATGCCGCGAGACCATCCATGGCATCGAGCAACTTCGGCAGCGCGAGCAGGGTCGCGAGTCGCATTGCGGTCGGGATCACGTCGTTGGTCGACTGCGCCATGTTGACGTGATCGTTGGGGTGGATCGGCGAGTACGTGCCGCGGTCGAAGCCGAGGATCTCGTTCGACCGGTTCGCCAACACTTCGTTGCAATTCATGTTGTGCGACGTACCGGCACCCGCCTGGTACGGGTCGACGATGAACTGGTCACGATGCTGGCCACCGAGCACCTCATCGGCGGCCGTGATGATCGCGGCCGCGTGGCCGGCGTCGAGGCGCCCGGTCTCGCGGTGCGTCTCGGCGGCGGAACGCTTGATCATCACGACCGCATCGACGAACCCCGGCAGCGGCATCAGCCCGGAGATCGGGAAGTTCTCGGCGGCCCGGAGCGTCTGGATCCCGTAGAGGGCTTCGGCGGGAACCTGCTTTTCGCCCAGGGGATCCTTCTCGGTGCGGAACGTCATGACGAGCACAATCCTTGTCCAAAGTGTGGTGACAAAATAACCGGATGGCGCAGGGGCCGTTCAGGCCGCGCGCAGGAACGGGTTGAGGCGCCGCTCCCGCCCCACCGTCGTCTCCGGACCGTGGCCGGGCAGCACGCGTGTCTCATCGGGCAGCACCAGCAGCACGCGATGGATGCTCTCCAGCAACTGGGCGTGATCGCCGCCAGCGAGGTCGGTGCGGCCGATCGAATCCTCAAACAGCACGTCGCCGGCGATGGCCAGGCCGTGCCCGATGAACGCGACATGACCCGGTGCGTGCCCGGGGGCGTGGCGGACATCGAAACGATACGCACCGAGCGAAACCGAATCGCCGTCGGAGAAGGAGTGATCGGGCGCGGCGAGTCGTGGCAGGTTGTCGATGCCGAACATCTTGCCCTGCTCGGGGAGTGAGTCGTACCAGCGCCGGTCGGCGGGATGCAGCCACACCGGTGCACCGGTTGCTGCCCGCACCGCGTCGACGCCCCAGATGTGGTCGATATGCGCGTGGGTGAGCCAGATCGCGGTGACGGTGAGGTCGCGCCGCGCGATCTCGCCGAGGATGCGCGCATGTTCCTCGCCCGGATCGATCACCACTGCCTCGAGCGTGGCATCGTCGATCACCAGCCAGGTGTTCTCGACAAACGATCCGTTCTCGATGCACACCACGCTCGGACCGCACACTGCGGTCATTCGCCCGCCCGGCCGATCGATGACTCGGCGGTCTCGAGCACCGGGGACTGCAACGGTCCATCGTCGTGGTGGGCCAGCCACCGCTCGGCGTCGAGGGCGGCCATGCACCCCGTCCCTGCGGACGTGACTGCCTGACGGTAGTAATCATCGATCACGTCGCCGGCCGCGAACACGCCGGCAACGTTGGTCTCGGTGCGCCAAGGCGTCGGCGTCATGATGTAACCCTTCGGCGAGGTCTCGAGCTGGCCGTCGAGAAAGGCGGTGTTGGGCGTGTGCCCGATCGCGATGAAGAGGCCGCCCACGGCGAGGTCGCTCACCGCGCCGGTCTCGATGTTGCGGAGACGCACCCCGGTGATCTCGTCAATCCCGAGTACCTCGGTGACCTCGGTGTTCCACTCAACCCTGATTTTCGGATTCGAGAGCGCGCGATCGACCATCACCTTGCTTGCGCGAAAACTGTCGCGGCGATGGATGATCACCACCTCGCTGGCAAACTTGGTGAGATACGTTGCCTCTTCCATCGCCGAATCGCCGCCGCCCACAACCGCCAGCACCTTCTGCCGGAAGATCGGCAACGCGCCGTCGCATACGGCGCACGCCGAGACACCAAGGCCGGCCTGCGCGAGTCGCTGCTCGTTGGGGACATTGAGCCAGATGGCGCGCGCGCCGGTGGCCACGATGACGGTTCGGGCCTTTGCCGGGGGCCCGTACGACGGCGTCAGGGTGAACGGACGGCTCGACAGGTCAACCTTCGTGATGTTCTCGGTGATGATCCTGGTGCCGAAGCGCTCGGCCTGCGTGCGCATTCGCGCCATGATTTCCTGGCCGTCGATCCCCTCGGGAAACCCGGGGAAGTTCTCGATGTCGGTGGTGTACATGAGCTGCCCGCCGGGTATCATCTCGCGCCCCGGTTCGCCCTCGTACACCAGCGGGTTCAGTTGCGCGCGCGCCGCATAAATCGCGGCGGTCCAAGCGGCCGGGCCTGATCCGATGATGACGAGGGATTCAGGGTCGGCGGGGGTCGGGGCTGGATTGGTCACGCGGGTACTCCATCGATTGAAAATGCCGGGCAGAAGTGCTGCATGCCAAACGTCATTGTCTGGCCGGTGTTCCCGGCGCGCTGGTGGTGTCGCGTCGGGCAGGGTTGCACGGCCCGCGGCGCCACTGGAACTGCCACTGCGATGCGGTGTCGATCCGTACCGTCCGCGGGTTCAGCGTTGCCCGGCGCCGCAACGAATCCTCCCATGTGCTGGCCGAATCGAGCGCACGCACCGCGAGGCAGGCCAGCACCGAATTGACCCATGGCGCCACCTGAAGCGCGGTGTCAACGCGGGCGAGCCACGCTGCGGTGTCGCGTCCCGGCGAGAGTATGGCGACATCGAGCGGGCGGTCGGCGATCCGGGGCCTGATGTCGAGCGCCGGTGCGAGCGCGGTCGCGAGCAGCTCCTCCGCCACCGGGCCCATCGGTGGCCCGAGATGATGCACGACCACCGTTGGGGGGCCGGCCGGAGCCACTTCCAGCCGCCAGCCGGCCAGCGCGCCCGCGCCACGGGGCCATGAGCGCTCAAGAATCGTCGAGAGCCGGCCTCGTGCCTGATCCACTGCCGGGATGATCTCCGCAGCCATCGGTACCTTCTCGACCTGCGAGCTGCGCGCCCGGGCCAGCGCTGCCAGGTCGGCCACGGCAACTACCTGCACCACCGGCTCGACACCGGTTGCTGCGGCGATCGCCGTCGACAGGCGCCGCTCGACATCGACCGGTCCGATGCTGTCGCTGACCACCAGCAGTCGCAGTTCTACCCTGCCGCGCTCGATTCGCACCACCTGTTGCACGGCGTTCGGAACGAGTTCAGCCAGGATCTGCCTCACGGCGGCACTACGCTGCACCTGCCACGAGACTTCTTCGAGCGCCGATGTCAGCGGAAAGTACACCGCGGCGAAGAACGCGACTGGCACTGCGATCCGCATCAGTGGCCCGAATCGGGACTGGAAGATACGGTGCAGCATTCCCTGCCCACGCGCAGCGATCCGGTCGAACCGCGTTGCACGGCTGGTAAGTGCACGCGCCTCGAGCGATCCGGCATCGACCGCGTCATAGCCGAGCACGAGAAACGTGAGCACCGCAAAGAAGAGGATCGCGGAGAAGTTGGCGGTGAACAGCAGCGCCGAACCGCCGGTGATGGCGGCGTCGGCGGTGCCGATGCCATAGCCGATCACGGACACCGGTGGCACCAGGGCGATCGCGACGGCGGTGCCTGCAGCCGCAGCGGTCGTGTCGGAGGTGCGCCGCACGGTGGTGTATGCCGCCGCCAGGGCGCTGAAGATCGCGACCATCAGATCGAGGGCGGTCGGGACGGTGCGCGTCGCGATCTCATTGGTCACTTCGTGGAACGGCAGCAACACAGTAAAGAGCGCCGTGCCGCCCACGATCACGATGATGCTCATCCCGACCCGGAGTGCGGAGCGGATCACCAGATAGGACGACCCGACGGCGAAGCCCATGCCCAGTTCGACGATCGGACCCATGAGAGGCGAGACGAGCATGGCGCCGATCACGATGGCCGTGCTGTTGAGCACCAGTCCGAGGATCGCGATGCCCGCCGCGAGGACAAGCTGGATCCAGTATCCCGGCGCGCGCCGCTTGTTGAGGTCGAGCATCTCCTCGACCGTCTCGATGCGCGCGGTGGCATCAATGCCGACGGCGGCGGCGGCGCGTGCCTGCATTGGCCGCACCATCCGGCGCAGCAGCCGGAGGAATGCCTGCGGGTTCGATCGTTCCGGTGTTTCCTCCTCGGTCACCGCGCCTCCACCGCGCTGGCCACACCCTGCTCCGCCACGCGAATCAGGCCGATCGCGCCGTGACATGCCGAGACGGAACCGACCACGAGGTCGGCGCTTCCGGTTGCCTCCACCTGTGCCACCAGCGCATCGAATCCCTCGAACGCACGTGCGGCGGGATACATCCCGACACCATACGCGACGTGGCGACATGTGAAGAGCGCGGGGCCCGCGGTCGGCCGCTCGGTTCCGCGGGCGTGCGTCCAGGCCTCCACGGCCTCGCCCATCTCCCAGGTGCGCGGCGCCCGAGTTGCCGGGCAGAGGCCGGGTTCGATGCAGTGCGTGGGGCAAAGCCAGTCGGCAAACGATACGTACCGCGTTCCATCGCCGTGCAGCATGTCGAACGGGGTTCCCAGCGGGACCGCGGCCGGGACCGTCCGCACCTCACGCTCCGGCCATCGATCACGAGCACGGCGCATGATCCAGTTGGCCATGAGGTGCGGCATGAGCGGCGATGGAACGATCATGTCGGGACGGTCGCCGGTGCGACGCACGTCGGGATCGAGCCATCGGTCGAGAAAGTCATCCCATTCCGCCACCACCACGTCGCGATCTGGAGCGGGATCCTGCGTGGCGACCTGGCATGCGGGGTCGCGGTCAACCACGAGCAGGCGCTCGTACGTCACGGTGCCGTCGTTGCGCGCCCGCTGTAGTTGTGCGGCGTAGAACGCGCCGTAGCACCCGCCGCCAATGATGACGACCGCGCCGAGGGCGATCATCGCCGCAGGATCCTGCCGCCATCGACGACGATCGTCTCGCCGGTGATGAAATCGCCGTGCTCGACAAGGAAGAGCAGCGCCTGCAC
>JACDBX010000022.1 GCA_013694695.1 Gemmatimonadales bacterium
CCGAAGATCGACGAGAGCAGGAGTTGCTGCGAGCCGCCGCGTGCCCCGACGATCAGGTCGGTACCGCGGATCGTCCCGGCGAAGCTCTCGCGGATCCCGCGACGCACTGTCTCGACACCGACCAGCAGCGACACCGAGAGCGCGATCGATGCGATCGTCAGCAGCGTGGTGAGGCGGCGGTTGCGGAGCGAGCGGAGCGCCAGTGAAAGGGTCAACACGCTACGGCACCGGTGCGAGGTTGAGGTCGGGAAGCGAAAGCACCTGATCGAAGCGGTTACCGAGCGCGAGGTCGTGAGACACGAAAAGCAGGGTGGCGTTTGCCCGGGCGCATTGCGCGAAGAGCAGCTCGATAAACTGGTCACGGCGATCGGCGTCGAGCGCCGAGGTTGGCTCGTCGGCGATCACCAGCTCGGGAGAGCCGATCAGGGCGCGCGCGGCGGCAACGCGCTGCTGCTGCCCGACACTGAGCTCCGTCACCGGGGTATCGAGCATGTCGCCCAGCCCGAGATCCCGCGCAAGCTGCTGCGCCGCATCGTCGATCGATGTATCGCCCAGCCGCGCTGCGCGCTCGGGATGTAGGCGACATGGCAACGCAATGTTCTCGGTAACCGACAGCCAGGGAATGAGGTTGAAGAGCTGGAAGAGATAGCCCAGGTGGACACCCCGGAACGCGTCGCGACGCGATGGCGGCAACGCTGCCGGCTCCTCACCGAGAACGCGCACCCTGCCGGCCGTGGGAATGAGCACCCCGGCGATCACGCCAAGCAGCGTCGTCTTGCCGGAACCGCTGGGACCGTGCAGGAAGACCCGTGATTCCCGGGGAATTGCCAGGGTGTCAATGCGAAGGACCTCGCGTCCCGCGCGGTACGCGAAACGGAGGTCCCTGATATCGACGGCTGGTGCGCCGTCGATCACTTCTTCGGCGCGACGTAGGGCTTGCTGGAGATTCCTTCCATTTCATAGTACGAGGCGCCGTAGGCAGACTCGACCTGCTTCAGTCGGATCACGCCCTCGAAGAGCACCGGATCCCACCAGCCGATCTTGACCGTGGTGCGGCCGCGCATCTTGACATACACCATCTGGTTCGGCGGCGGCGGCGGCGTGTGCACGCAGGCACCGAAGTACGGGACGAGCAGGAATTCATCCGCCTCCTGCATGTTGTCCTCGAGCGGGACGATGAACGCGGCGATCTTGACCACCTTGCCATCGAGCGCCTTGAGGCCCGCGGGAGCCTTGCCGGTGGCGAGATCGAGGGTGCTCAGCGTCCGCCAGTCGATCAGCACCGGGTCGGCCGCGACGGGCAATACATCGTGGCGGAAGATCCGGTCGAGCGAGATCGTCGGCGAATCAAAGGGCGAGGCAGCGGCCGGCGCGGCGATCGTGGCAACGGCAAGGCCCAGCATGGGAAGGATTCGCATCGACACTCCAGGAAACGGCAGGACGGCAACTTCGACCTAGTATGATACGTATAGAGGTCAGGAATTGTTCAGCCCCCGCCCCAACCCCATCGGAGAACCCCGAATGACCCGTACCCCGGTCGGCTTCGGCCTGCTCTTGCTCGCCGCGTGCAGCGGCTCAACCCCTCAAACCACTCCCGCTCCCGCGAGCGGACCCGCAGCAGCGCCAGCCGCCCCACGCGCCGGTGGCCAGGGCGGCGCCGCGCCGGTACAGCCGCTCTGGACCCGTTTCGACACGGCCTCCTACGTGCGGAAGACCGCGCCAACCGACCCGGTGATCCAGCGGATGCATGCCGAGGGGATGGAGCGCGGCCGCGCCGGACAACTGGCCCAGGTGCTGCTCGACTCGATCGGCCCGCGGCTCACCGGCTCGCCGGGCTACCACCGCGCCTCCGACTGGATGACCCGGATGTACACCGCCTGGGGAATCCAGGCGAAGCAGGAGCAGTACGGAACCTGGAACTCGTGGCGTCGTGGGGTCAGCCACATCGACCTGATCGAACCGCGGGTGCGCTCGCTCGAAGGCCAGATGCTCGGCTGGAGCCCCGGCACCGGTGGGAAGCCCGTCGAGGGTCGCGTGGTGGTCTTCCCGAACGTGACAACACCCGAGGCGTTCGCGACATGGGCGCGAGCCAGCGCGAAGGGAGCGTTCGTCCTGATGTCGGCGCCGAATCCATCGTGCCGAACCTCGGCGCAGTGGGATCAGTACGGCCAGGACGGTGCCCGCGAGACAATCGATTCGACCCGCCGCGACTGGGCTGCCGGGTGGGCGGACCGCACCAAGAATGGTGGCAATCAGTACAACTGGCCCGCCGAGTACGGCGTAGCCGGCGTGATCAGCACCAACTGGTCGCAGTATCCCGGCGTCAACAAGATCTTCGGCTCGTGGCGCCAGCAGGTCCCGACGATGGAGACGAGCTGCGAGGACTACAACCTCCTCTACCGCCTCGCCGACAACAACCAGGGGCCAAAGATTCGCGTCACCGCTGACGCCGAGATGCTCGGTGAGCAGCCGATGTTCAACGTGATCGGCCAGATCCGCGGCAGCGAGAAGCCAAATGAGTACATCGTCCTCTCGGCGCACTTCGATTCGTGGGACGGCGCGTCGGGTGCCACCGACAATGGCACCGGCACGATCACGATGATGGAAGCGATGCGGATCCTGAAGACGGTGTACCCGAATCCGAGGCACACCATCCTGGTGGGTCACTGGGGCGGTGAGGAGCAAGGCCTCAACGGGTCGCGTGCGTTCGTCGCGGACAACCCGGCGATCGTGGCGGGAGTGCGGGCCGGGTTCAACCAGGACGGCGGCACCGGCCGGGTGACCAGCATCTCGCCCGGCCCGTTCAGCAATGCGGTGCCGGCGATGCCACGCTGGCTCTCCGAGATCCCGTCCGAGATCTCGGGTTGGATTCGCGTGGGCGGCGTCGGGGGCCCGGCCACCGGCGGGACCGACCACGCCGCGTTCCAGTGCGCCAAGGCACCGGTATTCGGCCTGGGTGCGGTTGGCTGGGACTACGGCAACCTGACCTGGCACACCAATCGCGACACCTACGACAAGGTGGTGATCGAAGACCTCGAGAACAACGCGACCCTCGTGGCGATGCTGGCCTACCTGGCCGATCGCGACGACTCGCTCGGCGCGCCGGTGGCGATCATGTCCCTGACCAACGCGCAGGGCGTCGCGACGCCGATCACCTATTCGTGCCCGACGCCATCGCGCAAGACGTCGGACTCGCAGCGCTGAACCTTCCGAGCAACGGCATCGGGTGCCTGGCACCTGATGCAGCAGCGCCCCATCGGCACATGCCGATGGGGCGCTTTGGCTTTCCTGCTATGCGAGGCGGACCGTCAGCGGTCGCGATCCTCGTCGTCAAACGAAAGGTCGTCGTCGGTGCTTTCCTCGTCGTCCGAGTCCTCGTCGTCGTCCTTTTCTTCGTTGTCGTCATCGTCGTCGACATCCTCGTCTTCGTCATCGAAGTCGAACTCATCCACGTCGAATTGTTCCTCGCCATCGTCGTCGAACTTCCGTCGCATGGTGCTGTACAGCGACGCCTCGACAGACGCTTCCCACGCCGACATGTTGGCCTCCGGGGTTCCGGTTCTCGGGTTGCCTGCAATCACCATCATCATGCGTCGGCGAGCCGGTTCGCCGCCCGCTGGACCTTCCGCCGCTCGATGGCCTGGAGGCTCCGCTTCCGAAGCCGGATGTTCTCAGGCGTGACCTCGATCAGCTCGTCCTCCTCGATGTACTCCATGGCGTACTCGAGGGTGATCGCACGCGGCGGCTCCAGTGACACATTTTCGTCGGTGGAGGTGGTCCGCATGTTCGTCAGCTTCTTCTCCTTGCCGACGTTGACGTCCATGTCGCCGGGACGGGAGTTCTCACCGGTGATCATCCCCTCGTAGACTTGCTCACCCGGGGCCACGAACATCTGGGCCCGGTCCTGCAGGTTGCCGAGGGCGAATGCAACCACCGACGTCTCACGATCCGCCACAAGCACACCCCGCTTGCGGCCGCTGAGCGGTCCGGCCCACGGCCCGTACTCGAGGTACCGGTGATTCATCATCCCGTTGCCCCGGGTGTCGGTGAGGAACTCCGAGCGGTAGCCGAAGAGCCCGCGGGACGGGATGCGGAAGGTCAGCCGGACCATCCCCTGACCGGGGTTCCGCATCTCGGTCATCTCGGTCTTGCGGGGGCCGAGCTTTTCCATCACGACGCCCATGTACTCCTCGGCCACGTCGATGGTGAGTTCCTCGTAGGGCTCGAGGCGCTCGCCCTTCGGGCCATCCTTGAAGATCACGCGCGGCCGGGAGACCTGGAACTCGTACCCCTCGCGACGCATCGTCTCCATCAGGATGCCGAGGTGAAGCTCGCCGCGGCCCGATACGGTGTGGGTGTCGGGCGAGTCGGTCGGCTCGACGCGGAGCGCGACATTGCGCTCCAGCTCCTTGAAGAGCCGGTCGCGCACCTGGCGCGACGTGACATATTTCCCCTCGCGCCCCGCGAACGGCGAGTTGTTGACGATCACATCGACAGAGATCGTCGGTTCCTCGACGGCGATGCCTTCGAGGCGGTCGAGAGCATCGACCGACGTGAACGTCTTGCCGATGTCGAGGGTCTCGAAACCGGCCAGTGCACAGATGTCGCCGGCGTTCACCTGGTCGACCTCGACGCGATGGAGCCCGTCGAAGGTATAGAGCTTGGTGACGCGGTTCCGCTCGATGCCAGGCTCGTCGGTGACCCGGCCAGGCTCGCCGAGCGGCAGGAGTGCCACCTGGTCGCCGACGCGGATCCGACCGCGCTCTACCCGTCCGATCGCGATGCGGCCGAGGAACGACGAGAAGTCGAGCGTCGAGACCAGCATCTGGAACGGCAGGTCGGGATTGCCGGTCGGCGCGGGCACGGTATCGATGATCGTCTGGAAGAGCGGCTCGAGGGTGCTGCCCGGTTCGTCGAGCTCCAGCGTTGCCGTGCCGGCGCGGCTGGAGGTGTAGAGGAAAGGACAGTCGAGCTGGCGCTCGGTGGCGTCGAGATCCATGAACAGCGACAGCACTTCGTCATGGACCCGCAGCGGCTCGGCGTCGGAGCGATCGATCTTGTTGATCGCCACGATCGGCTGGTGTCCGAGCGCCAGTGCCTTGCGCGTGACGAAGCGGGTCTGGGGCATCGGCCCCTCTGCGGCATCGACCAGGATGAGCACACCGTCGACCATGCGCAGGATGCGCTCGACCTCGCCACCGAAGTCGGCGTGACCGGGCGTGTCGACAATGTTGACCTTCATCCCACCCCAGGTGATGGCGGTGTTCTTGGCCAGGATCGTGATCCCCCGCTCCTTCTCGAGCGGGTTCGAGTCCATCACGCGTTCCTCGACATGCTGGTTGGCGCGAAAGGCTCCGGCCTGCCGGAGCATCTGATCCACCAGTGTCGTCTTGCCATGGTCGACGTGCGCGATGATGGCGATGTTGCGAATTTCCACGAAAAACTGCCTCTCCTGACCCGCCGGGATGCCCAAGGGCGCCATATATACCCGGCGACCCGTGGTGCCGCAAGGCGATCAGGGGACCGGCGGTATGGCAGCGCTGCGCGCTACCGGAGTGGGAACGTCGTGATCACCACAGTGTTCCCCGCCACAGTGATCCCCGGTCTCGAGCTGCAGGGTCACGTGGTGGATGCCAAGGGCGTTCATCCCGAGTTCGAGGTGGCGGAGCACCACGGGATGACTCTCGAGGTCGGGCACCACCACATGGGCGCTGATCGCCACCAGCCCGCTGGTCACCGTCCAGACGTGAAGGTCGTGGACCCGGGTGACCCCCGGTGCGTCGAGCAGCAGTGTTTCCACGTCATCCACCGGGACATGCGTTGGCACCCGGTCGAGGAGGATCTGGCCGCTGTCCTTGACCAGCCGCCAGGCGCTCCGGAGCACAAGCAGCGAGATGAAGACCGAGATGATGGCGTCGGCCGGCAGCCAGCCGGTGAAATGGATCACGAGCGCTGCGGCCACAGCACCCACGGAGCCGAGCACGTCGCCCACGATGTGGAGGTAGGCGCCACGCACGTTGATGTCATTGTGGTGATGTCCGTGCAGCACCCGCAGCGAGATGAGGTTGACGCCCAGTCCGAGCGCGGCGACGATGCCGAAGAGTATCGCGTCGATCTCCTGCGGCGTGCGCATCCGGTGGAACGCCTCCACCGTGATCATCGCGCCGATCACGAAGAGCGCCAGGCCGTTGAGCATCGCGGCCATTACCTCCCAGCGGAGGTTGCCGAAGTGGTGTGCCGCCACGGCCTTGCGCTGCGCGATCTTCGACCCGACCATCGCGAGCGTCAGCGCCGCGACATCGGTGAACATGTGGCCGGCGTCGGCCAGCAGCGCGAGCGAGCCACTGATCAAGCCGCCGACGATCTCGACCAGGGTGAAGGTCGCGGTCAGCGCCAGTACCCAGCCGATGCGGCGGCTGGCCATCCGCGCAAGCGCCGGTGGTTGGTGGGTGCAGGCTTGGGCTTGGCCTCGGCCTCCCTCCCTGGGCGCCGGGGTACTTACGTTGGACAGTATGGAAGCCTCCTCTGACGCGGCCCCGATGATCTGGGGTCTGGCCGCCGTGTTCGCGCTCGTCCTCCTCAACGCCTACTTCGTTGCCGCCGAGTTTGCCCTGGTCGGCGCCCGGAAAAGCCGCCTCGAGGCGCTAGCCCGCGAGGGCGACCGCAAAGCTATCCGGGCACTCGGAGCGGTCCAACACCTCGATCAGTACATCTCCGCCACCCAGCTCGGGATCACGCTGGCATCCCTCGGTCTCGGCTGGATCGGCAAGCCGGCACTGGCGGAGCTGCTCGACCGGATGTTCGCCGGCCTCCCCGAGGCCCTCGGCTCGTTCGGCACGCACGCGGTCTCTGCCACGATCGCGTTCTCGATCATCACGGTGCTGCACATCGTGCTGGGAGAGCTCGTCCCCAAGTCGCTGGCGCTCCTCTTCCCCGAGGGCGTGAGCCGGTGGATCATCTACCCGCTGCTCGGATTTTCCTGGGTGATGCACTACCCGATAACCGTCCTCAACGGAACGGCGAACCGGTTGTTGCGTTGGGCGGGGATCAAACCGCCGACGGATCACGCACGCCTCCACTCAGCCGACGAGATCCGTATCCTGGTCGAACAGTCGGGGGTGGGCGGGTCGCTTGATCGGAGCAGTACGCGGCTCCTCGAGGGGGTATTCGAGTTCAGCGAGAAGACCGCGGAGGAAGTGATGACCCCGCGCACCGACATGACGGCCATCGAGGCCGACCAGGTGGTCGAGGACGCCGCTGACATCGTGGCCGAGGCGGGCAGGTCTCGATACCCGGTCTACACCGAGTCGCTGGATGAGATCGTGGGGGTGGTGCACGCCAAGGAGCTGCTGCGGACGCTCCGGCAGGCGCCGGGCACGACGGTGCGGCGGATCATGCGCCCGCCGGTGTTCGTCCCCGGCACGCGTGAAGTGGAAGACGTGCTCGCCGACATGAAGCGGCTGAAAACCCACCTCGCGATCGTCCTCGACGAATACGGCGGCACCGCCGGACTGGTCACGATGGAGGACCTGCTCGAGGAGATCGTGGGCGAGATCCTGGACGAATACGATCCGGTGGAACCGTTGATCGGCGCTGTCACCGATGGGTCAGCGACCATCGACGGCGCGATGACGATCGGCGACTTCAATGCACGATTCGACGCGGAGCTCGACGACACCGACTACACCACGATGGGGGGATTCCTGTTCGGGCAGTTGGGGCGCCTGCCCAAGTCCGGCGACCGAGTGAGCGAGGCCACCCACGTCTTCGAGATCATCTCCATGGACGGACGCCGCGTGGATCAGGTACGAGTGCTCCTCCAGTAGCCGCCGTCAGACCGCCTCGTCGACCGGCCCCGCCGGTGGGAGGTCGTACGG